>JBCCZJ010000009.1:0-27823 GCA_039187915.1 Myxococcota bacterium | reverse complement strand
GTCTGCGCCGCGACGAACGAAGAGCGCTTCGCCGACGCGCTGGCGCTGTCGGAGACGGGCGCAGGCCCCCGCGGCGCCGGCCGCGAAATCGCGGAGTGCCGCTGCATCGCCCAGCTCTCGGTCGGCGATCGCGACGGCTGCCTCACGCTGCTCGACCCGCTCCTGCGCGACGCCGATGCCCGCGACTGGGTGCCGCACCCCGTCCTGACCGGCATGATGCTGCGCAGCTGGCGCGCGAACGGCGACTACGAGCCGGGCGCCCGTCTCGCGCGGACCGCCGCGGAGCGCCATCCGGAAAACGTCGACCTCCTGCAGCTCGAGCTCTCGCTGCGCGCGCAGGTCGAAGACGAAGCCCGGGTCCTCGAAGACATCGCGGAGCGCCTCGATGCGGATCCGCGCTGGATCGCCCAGCGCGTCGTCCTCTCTCTCGCCTGGACGCGGCGCATGGACTACACGCAGGCCGTGCGCGTCCTGGGCGACACGCCCCCGCCGATCGATCATCCTTTCGCGCTGCCCTGGTACGAGGCGCGCATCGGCGCCCTCGCCCGCGACGGCGACGGCGACGCGGTCCGCACGACCTTCGCCGCCTGGCGAGCGGCGGGCTGGGATCCGATCGACCTGCAGGCGCGCTATGCGCTGCGCGTCTCGGTCGACCATCTCGCCGACCCCGCGCACTCGGCGCTCGAGCTCCTCGAAGCCGCGCTCGAACACGTCGACGCGATCGAGGACCGCGGCATCGTGTGGGGCCTCTATCGCCGCCTGATCGGCGAGTATCTCGGCTGGGGACAGCCCGAGCGCGCCCTCGCGCTCTACGACGTCGCGATCGAGCGCGTCTCCCTCGAAGGCATCACCCGAGACGAGATCGTCCGCGCCGTTCATCGCGGCTCCGCGGACTTCGACCCGGATGCGCTCGCATCGCTCGTGCTCGTCGCGCCGCCCGAGGCACGCGGCGGCCGCTGGCGCCTCGACCCCGGGCCCGACGCCGCGCCGGACGTCGGCTACCGCGTGATTCCGATCGAAGGCGATGCCCCCGCACGAACCTCGACCCGGGTCGGCGACCATCCGACTCGCTGGATCCTCGAGGACGCCCAGGGTCGCCTCCGCGCCTCCGGCTCCACCTGGCCGACGCCGGGAACCGAAACCCGCGTGGTCGCGACCTTGAACGCACCGAAGCCAGGACCTGCTCACGCGGCCGCGGTCGAACGGGCGCCGGCCGACGGCCGACGACGCGTCTTCGCGATCCTCGCCGACTGCGGCGACTGGCGTCTCACCGAATACCTCCGCGCCCGCGGCGACCTGCCTTTCCACGACCATCTCTTCGAGCACGGCCATCGCGCGGTGCTCGAGAGCATCCCCGCCTTCACCGCCGCCGCCATGCAATCGCTCGTGCGCCCTGCGCCGCCCGAGGTCGCGCCCGGCGCACTCGCGCGGCTCCACGAGCTCGGGCTCGAGCTCGCCGGGCTCGAGTCCGTCGGCGTGAACCCGGTGGGCTTCCTGTCCTGGGTGCTGCCCGAACGTCCGGATCTCTTCGAGACGATCGGCGCAGGTCCGGTCGTGACGGCCAACATGCTGCTGACCCATGGCAAGCTCGACGTCGGCCGCCGCGCCGAGCTCGTCGGTCCGCACGGCCGCCACGAGGAGCTCCCGGCCCCCCGCGCCTATCGCGCGCTCACGCCCGCCGAACTCGAACGCCATCCCGCGCTCGACGTCGGCGCCGACACGCGGAAATACGCGCAGACGATCGCCGCCGAGATGGACGCGGCGGAGGCGATCGCGCGCGACGGCGAGGTGGACTTTCTCTTCCTCCGCCTCGAGGCGCTCGACCTGTTGACCCACAGCGGCTTCAGCCAGATCGACGGCAGCGGCCAGGACGACGGTCGGGGCGCGCTGCTCTCGGCCTATCGTTACGTCGATGAACGCCTCGCGGCGCTGCACGCGCTGCTCGATGGCGACGACTGGCTCGTCTACCTCTCGGACCACGGCATCCGCTCGGCCATGCAGCACGAGGAGGACGCGATCTTCGTCGTGCTCGGCGAGGGCGTGCCCGCCGGGCGCGCCGACGGGAAGCCCGCCCTGCGCGGCGTGCCGAAGGGCCTCGCGGCCATGTTCGGCATCCCCACCGCCTGGCCCGACACCGGGGCGCTCACCTGGCTGGACGCCGAGGACGAAGCGACCCGGCCTTCCGCCATCGCCTCCCGCCGCTAGGGCGACCCGGCCTTCCGCGATCGCCTCTCGCCGCCGGGGCGACCCGGCCTTCCGCCATCGCCTCTCGCCGTTAGAGTCTCGAAGCGCCCCCGCGCGAACGGAGACCGCATGCACCGCTTCCCGACTCCCGCTCGTCCGTCGACGAGCGCCCTCCGGTCGGCCCTCGTCGGGCTCACCCTGGCCCTCCTCTCGCTCGGCTGCCTCTCGTCCCAGGGCGTCGGTCCGAATGCCGCCGTCCCCCTCGAGACGGTGTCCTACGTCGACCTCGAGCGGTTCGCCGGGACCTGGTACGTGATCGAGAACATCGGTCTCTCCGCGGAGGAAGGCGCCCACGACGAGGTCGAGACCTATACGCTTCGCGACGACGGCCGGATCGACATCGCCTTCACGTTCCGGGCCGGCAGCTTCGACGGGCCGGAAGAGTCGATTCCTCAGCTCGGCTGGGTCCATGACGAGGAGACGAACGCCGAGTGGCGCGTCCGTCCCTTCTGGCCGCTCTCTCTCGCCTATCTGATCATCGACCTCGACGACGAATACGGCTGGACCGTGATCGGCCACCCGTCGAAGCGCTGGGTCTGGATCATGGCGCGAGCGCCGCGCCTCGACCCGAACGTCCTCGCTGGCATCCGCGGCCGCCTTTCCGACGTGGGCTACGACGTGGCCCGACTCGTCCGCGTGCCGCAGCGCCCGCTCGATCAGCGGCCGCCGGGGAAGTAGAGCCCCGCCGAGGCGACTGGGACCGAGACCGAGACCGATCCTCGCTGCCTAACGCGAACGCGAGAGAGGAGACCTCGCTCCCGATCGATCCGATCGTCGCGCGCAGCCTCCGCGGCGGGACGCCGCTCGTCCGGACGCGGAACACGGGCGCCGGGGCGCGGGGCGCGGGGCGCGTCGACGACGCCGTACGGTCGGCGCAGGTACGCGGCGATGCGCGGGGCTTCGCTATCGTCGCGCGATGCCTGGACAGATCCGCGTCGAGAAGGAGGGCCACACGGCCCACATCGTCTTCGATCACCCCGAGCGCCGGAACGCCATCACGAGCGCCATGTGGCGCGAGATTCCGTCGGTCTGTCGCGCGCTCGACGCGGATCCCGAAGTCCGCGTCGTCGTGCTCCGCGGCAGCGGCGACGTCGCCTTCGTTTCCGGTGCCGACATCTCGCAGTTCCAGGAGAACCGAACGGGCGAGAAGGCCGCGCAATACGATATGGACAACATGGAGGCCTGGACCGCCATCGCCGCGATCGGAAAGCCGGTGATCGCGGCCGTCCACGGCTTCTGTGTCGGTGGCGGCTGCGCGATCGCGCTCTGCGCGGACCTGCGGTACTCGGCCGACGACGGCGTCTTCGCGATTCCGGCGGGCCGCCTCGGGCTCGGCTACGGCCAGAATGGCCTCCAGAACCTGATCCGCGCCGTCGGCGCCGCCTACGCCAAGGAGATCTTCTTCACTGCCCGCCGCTTCGACGCGCAGGAGGCGCTGGAGATGGGCCTCGTGAACCGCGTGCTGCCGAAGGCCGAGCTCGACGCCTTCGTCCGCAAGACCGCCGAGGCGATCGCGGACAACGCGCCCCTCACGCTGCGCGCGGCGAAGGCGGCCTTCCAGGATCTCGCGCGCGCGGAGTCCGAGCGGCGGCCCGAAGACGTCGCCCGCAGGATCGCCGAATGCTTCGCGAGCGAGGACTACGCCGAAGGCGTCCGCGCCTTCCTCGAGAAGCGCCGCCCCGCGTTCCAGGGACGCTGAGCCTTGGCGGGCCGGGCGCGCCTCGGACGCGCACCGAAGCGCTGCGGCTGGTGCGGCGACCACGCGGACTACCAGGCCTACCACGACACCGAGTGGGGTTTCCCGGTCGCCGACGATCGCCGCCTCTTCGAGAAGCTCTGTCTCGAGGGCTTCCAGTCGGGCCTCTCCTGGCTCACGATCCTCCGGAAGCGAGAGAACTTCCGGAAGGCCTTCGCGGACTTCGAGTTCGACCGGATCGCACGATGGAACGAACGCAGCGTCGCGCGCCTGCTGCGAGACGCCGGGATCGTCCGCCACCGCGGCAAGATCGAAGCCACCCTCCACAACGCCCGCCGCGCCCGCGCGCTCCGGGAGGAGTTCGGCTCCCTCGCCGCCTTCTTCTGGTCCTTCGAGCCCGATGCATCGGCGCGGCCGAAGCACTTCGACGAGGATCGCCTGCTCGCCGTCACGCAGACCGACGCGTCCCGGGCCATGGCCCACGCGCTCAAGACGCGCGGCTTCCGATTCTTCGGCCCGACCACCGCCTACGCGTTCATGCAGTCGATGGGCATCGTGAACGACCACGCTGCAGGCTGTGATACGCGCGCCGAAGTCGAACGGGCACGCGCGAAGTTCCGCCGGCCTCGTCCCCGACGCGGGGCCGCGCCTTGATCTTCGAGACCGTTCCCTTGTGGGCCGCGCTCGCGCTGATCGGCGGCCTCGCCCAGACGACGCGCAACGTGACCGCGAAGACCGTCGCAGCCAGCGTCTCGGCCAGCCTCAACAGCTGGTCCCGGTTCACGTTCTGCCTGCCCTGGGCGACGCTCGCCGCCGCCACGGTCTCCGCCCGGAACGGATGGCCCGACGTCGAGCCGGCGTTCCTCGGCTGGTGCTTCGCGACCGCCGTGTTCCAGCTGCTGGGAAACGTGGCGCTCGTGACCGCCTTCCGGCGCGGCAGCTTCGGGGAGTCGATCGTCTTCCACAAGCTCGAGGTCCTGTTGACCGCGATCGTCGGGGCGTTCCTCTTCGCCGAGTTCCCTTCCGCGACGGGTGCGATCGGGATCGCGGTCTGCGGCGTGGGCGTCGTCACGATCAACCTCGCGCGGGAGGGTGCAGGCGGGGGACTCCGCCAGGCCATCCGCTTCGGCCCCGCTGGCGCCTACGCCCTCCTCTGCGCGGTGCTGCTCGTCGGAGCGAGCTTCGCTCTCAAGCTCGCCAACGGCACGCTTCGCGCGACGAACCCCGACGCGGACTTCTTCGAGGGCGCCGTCCACACGCTCTTCCACACGACCTGGATCGAGGTCGTGCTGCTCTCGACCTGGGTCGCCTGGCGCGAGCCCGGCGCCTTCCGCGCGGTCCGCGCGCTCTGGCCGCGCATGCTCCTGATCGGGTCCACCAGCTTCGCGGCCAGCCTGTGCTGGTTCTGGTCCTTTTCGATCGCGATCGTCGCGTACGCCAAGGCCGTCGGTCAGATCGAAGCCCTGATCGCGGTCGCACTCGGGATCCGCCTCATGGGCGAACGCGAGCTCGTGCGGCAACTCCCGGGCATCGGACTCACGATGCTCGGGATCCTGCTCGTGCTGCTCGGCTGATCGAGGCGGAGCCTCCCGCGCGTCGGGCACGTCGTCGGTCGCCTCCCGTGCGGCCGCGAAGCGCGGGCGGGGTGCCGTCCTGCTGCGTCCGCGGCGCGTTTCCGACGACATCCGAAACGAAACCGCCCCGGCGCTGCCGCCCTGCTGCCACGCCTGCCTCAAGAGGGGTTTTCGCCGCGCCGATTCATGACCTCGCATGAGCAAGCGCGCCCGTACCGAGCCGAATTGGCTCGCCGCCCTGCCCACCTGCGTCGCCGTCGCGATCGCGGGCATGGCCCAGCTCGCCGGCGCCGGCGACGTCCTCGACCGACGCCTCCACGACACGTTCATCCGGATCGCGCCCGAGAACGGCCCCGCGCCGACGCGCGCGCTGCCCGACGTCACCGTCGTGACCATCGACCCGCGCAGTCTCCGCGCGAGCGACCCCTGGCCCTGGTCCCGCCGCGTTCACGCCGACGCCGTCGAACGCCTGACGGAAGCCGGCGCGGCGGCGATCGCGTTCGACATCGACTTCTCGTCGGCGACCGATCCCGAAGCCGATGCGCGCTTCGCCGAAGCGCTGCACGCGAGCGGTCGCAGCGTGCTCGCGACCTTCTCCCAGACACAGCGCCTCGCCGGCGGCGCCGAGCTCGAGATCGTGAACCGCCCGATCCCGAGCCTCGAGCGGGCCGCGACGGGGCTCGGCAGCGTCCTCGTGCCGATCGACTCGGACGGTGTCGTCCGTCACGCCCCGCGCGCCAGCGCGATCGGCGGCGAGCCGATTCCCTCGCTGGCCCGCGCCGCCCTCGCGGTCGCCACGCCCGAACACCTCAGGGCGCGCGTCGCCGCCGCGAACGATCGACACACGGGCACGCTCCTCGACTTCCGCCGCGCCTTCCCGCCGATTCCCCGAGTCGCCTACGTCGACCTGATGGAGGGCCGCTTCGATCGTGACGCGATCGAGGGACGCGCCGTCTTCGTCGGCGCGACCGCCGCGGAGTTCCAGGATCTCTGGGCGACACCGGTCGAGCCGGCCCTGCCCGGCGTCCTGATCCAGGCAATCGGCTACCGGACCGCCGCGGCGGAGGCGATGGACGCGGCGGTCCTCACGCCGGCGCCGACGGCGGCGGTGCTCGCCCTCTTCGCGACGCTCGCGCTCCTCACCCGGCCGCGCCCGGGCTGGAACGCCGGCGCGCGCGGCCTGCTCTTCCTCGGGCTCGGGACGGGGCTCGTCCTCGCGGCCTGGGCAGGCGTCTGGTTCGCGGCCTTCGCCGTGCCGATCAGCCTGGCGCTCGGCCTGCTGATCACGCAGTACGCCCTCGGCATCGAGACCCTGCAGCGCCGCATCCGCGCCCGCGCCGAAGCGCAGGCGTCCTCGCTCGAAGCGCTCGCGCGCCTGGGCGACGTCCCCGCGAACGTCTCGGCCGGCCCCGCGACCCGACCGACCCCGACGACCGGACTCGAGCTCGCCCTCGAGCTGCTGGGCGACGTGGTCGGTGCCCGGGGCGTCGTGCTGATCCGCGCGAACGCGCGCGGCGCGCTCGGGCGCGACCGGATCGAGTGGCGCCCGACGGTCGCCTCCGACGACGCGCTCGCCGTCGACGAGGTGCTTGCCGCACGCGCACTCGAGGATGGAGAGACGCAGGAGATCGACGACCCCGCGGCCACCGGCGCGCGGCAGGTCTACGCGCCGCTCGTCGCCGGCCAGGAACCGGTCGGCGTCCTCGTCGTCTTCTGCCGCGAGGGCGCGGGGGTCGACTCGATCCAGCGGCGCACGATCGCGACCGTCGGCGCCCAGCTCGCGCTGACGGCCCAGAACCTCCGCCTGATCGACCGGCTGCGGGAGACTTTCGAGTCGTCGATCGCGGCGGTCGCCTCCGCCGTGGAGGCGCGCGATGGCTACACCGACCAGCACTGTCGCCGCCTCGCCGCCTTCTCGTCCCTGATGGGCGCCCGCCTCGGGATGGGCGAAGAGGAGCTGCGGGCGATGGAGCTCGGCGCCCTGCTTCACGACGTCGGCAAGATCGGGATCCCGGACGCGGTGCTCAACAAGCCCGGCCGGCTCTCGAACGAGGAACGACGCGAGATGGAGCGCCACCCCGAGATCGGCGCGGGCATCGTCGCGCCCGTCGTCGGGCTCGAGGAGACGACGCTCCACTGCGTCATCTACCACCACGAGAGGTGGGACGGCTCCGGCTATCCGGAGGGGCTCGCCGGCGAGGAGATCCCTCTGGCGGCGCGCATCGTCTCGATCGTCGACGTGTGGGACGCGCTCTCGACGAAGCGCCCCTACAAGAAGGCCTTCACCCAGGCGGAGGTCCGCGACCTGCTCGTGAAGGGACGCGGCACCCAATTCGACCCGGCGCTCGTCGATCTCTTCTTCGAAGTCCTGGAGGACCAGGGCGAAGAGATGCTCGAGCTGATCGCGCGTTCGAGCGGACAGGGGCTGCCCGATTGAGCCTCGCCCTCCGACGCACGCTCCTGGGAACGGTCCTCGCGCTCGTCGCGGCCGCCTCCGTCGCCGCGGAGCCGAGTCCGTCCGCGATCGATCGACTGCGCACCGCGGTCGCCGACCATCCCGACGACCCCGATCTGTGCTGGGCGCTCGTGCGCAAGCTCGCCGACTCGGGCCCTGCGGCCGACGCCGTCGTCGCGATTCGCCGCTACGTGACGGACTGGCCGGAGCGGCGTCACGGCGCCCGGGTCACGATCGCCCGGAAGCTCCTCGATCGGGGCGCCCTGCCCGAAGCGGCGCAACTGCTCGACGCGCGGATCACCGAGGCGCCCGAAGACCCGATGGCCCGCTTCTATCACGGGCTGGTCCTCCGCGGCCTCGGTCGAATCGAAGCCGCGAACCGCGAGCTGCGACTTGCCGGGCGTCTCGAGCCCTCGCTCCAGAGCGAGACCTTGCTGGCCCGCGCGCTCGGCCTGTTCGAGCTCGGCCGCGAGGCGGAAGCGGTGGATCTCCTGAAGACGATCCTCGAGATCGACCCCACCGACGACACCGCCCTCCGCGCGCGACTGCTCCTGCGCCGGCGTGAGATGCTCTCGCTCCAGAAGCGCTGGCGCTTCGACGCCTACGCCGGCGTCGAATGGGACGACAACGTGACCCTCGAGAACGAGGAGAACCAGATCGTCGCGAGCCGCCGGGACGACTTCCGGACGCTCTGGGGTGCCGGGATCTCCGGGCGCCCCTGGATCGGCGACAAGGGCGCGATCACGCTCGGATGGCGCTACGACCAGACGCTCCACCACGAGCTCGAGCGCTTCGACATCCTGGCGAACACGCTCTTCGTGAGCGGGAACCACCAGCTGAGCGACGCATGGGCCGCCCGCGTCGACGCCTACGTGACGAACACGCTGCAGGACCTCGACGTCGAGCTCGTGGGCGGCGCGATCCGCCCGAGCCTGCTCCGCTCCTTCGGCCCGAAATGGGGCACGCTTCGCGGCTTCGCCCAGATCGAAGTCGCGGAGTACCACGACACGACCCAGATCTCCGCGCTCGAACGGGACGGTATCGCCTACCAGCTCGGACTCGAACACTTCCTGCCGCTCCCGATCCCCCGATCTCTCGTGTCGTTCTCGTTCGGCTGGACGCGCAACGAGACGCAGGCCGGCACGTCCGGCTCGACCACCGGCCTGGACGGCGACTACGACTTCGACGGCTTCCGGACCCGGGCGATGGCGCACCTCGAGCTGCCCTTCGCGCTACTGCTCCGCGCGAACGCCAGCTACAGCCACGACCGCTACCACAACAACAACAGCACCCACTTCTTCACGAATTTTCCCGACCAGCGGAAACGGAGGGACGACGTGTGGAGTGGTCGCGTCGAGCTGAGCCGCGAGATCGTCGCGCCGGTCCGGCTCGAGCTCTATTGGCGCGGTGCCTGGCGCCGCTCGAACGTCGACCCCTTCGACTACGACAAACACGTCGTCGGCGCGCTGCTGCGCGTCGTGATCGACTGAATCCCGATTCCATCCACCGGGCCGGAGGGCCCGCCCCCTCGGAGACCCCCGATGCAGCATCCGAACCCCAAGACCCTCGTAGCGAGCCTGATCGTGATCGGTCTACTCGCCTTCCCGGCGGTCGCCGAGAACGTGGCGAAGCAGGTCACCGGCCAGGTCGAGATCGGCCGGGGCGACCCGCCCGACTGGCGACGCCTCCGGACCGGCGACGCGATCGCCCCGAACGAGCGGATCCGGACCGGCCCCGACGGCCGCGTCGAGATCGCGATGGCCGCGGGCACGATCCGCGTGCACGAGAACTCGATGCTGCGGCTGCCCGCGGCGACGGAGACCGCGGACCGCGTCGATCTCGAAGAAGGCAACTCCCTCTTCGACGTCCTTCGGCGGGCCGGACGACGCTTCGAGGTCCATACGCCGACGGTCGTGGTCAGCGTGAAAGGCACCCGCTTCGGCGTCGACGCCCGGGACGCGCTCGGCGAGGTCGCGGTCTACCGCGGCGTCGTCGGCGTCCGCGAGGCCGGCATGGCCGACGCGATCGAGACCCTCGTGCGCGAAGGCTTCCTCGCGACCGGTGGCGCCGGCCAGGCGATCGAGCTCGACCTCGCGCCGGCGGGCGATCCCTGGTCGAACTGGCAGGACTTCCGCCGGGACTTCGAGGATCGCCGCGAGCTGCCCGCGCGCATGAGCAACGTCGACCAGGCGCGCGCCGTCCTCCATCGCTCGACGAACGCCGAGGTCCTGTTCCGGGCAGCCGATCGCAAGCCGGAGATCGCCGAGCGTCTCCGACAGATGACGACCGAGGCCGAGGACGATCCGGAAGCGGCGTCCCCCGACGACGGCGAGGCGCCCGACCGCGACGCCGACCGGCGCGCGCGCAGGCATCGCCGCGGCGGCGACGCCCCGGCGCCGGTCCCCGCGTCTCCCGCTCCTTCCGCGATGCCGATGGATGAAGGCGGGTCGGGCCCGTCGATGCTGCCCGACGCGATGGGCGGCGCCGAGCGAGAATCCCCCCTCGAACGCGGCGGCGCGCTCTCGGAGACCGACATGCACGCCGATCGGATGGCCGAGATGATGTCCGAGAAGGCCGGCGAGGACGCCGGCATGGACCGGGCCATGGAGTCCCGCACCGCGCGGGACGTCCGCCGCCGCGCGGAGCATGGCACGCAGGACGACTACGAGCAGAAGATGAACGAGATGATGGCGCCGGAAATGGCCGGCGGATCCACGATCGAGGACATGCTCGACGATCCGGACGAACAGGGATCGATGATGCTGCCCGGCCTGACCCTCGCGCAGATGGAGGCCTTCGCCGAGGCCCGTCAGAACGTGCTCGACGGCTACTTCGACCTGCTGGCCGGGGGCAGCGCGACCCCGCCCACGCAAGCGGAGTTCCTGCTCGATCTCGAGCAGCAGCTGATCACGAACGGCCTCTCTTCGAGCGACGCCGCGGCGATCCTCGCCGAATACGTGCGGCTCTCCGGGGGCGGTCTCTAGCGACGTCCGAGCGCGCGGGCGGTTGGCGCGCCCCGGCGAGCGCGCGTACGCTCGCGGGGTCGCCGGCGCGCGCTCGTGCCGGCCCTCTTCGAGACCGCTTCCCGTCGCGTCAGGAGACACACCCATGTCCGCTGCCCTCGAGACCCACCGCCCGCTCCATTACGGCCCGCGTCGCCACATCGCGGCGATTCGCGAGCGTCTCGACGCGCTTCGCTTCGAGCATTTCGAGGTCGTGCCCCAGAGCCCGTGCCTGGGCGCCGAAGTGCGGGGCCTGGATCTCGGCAAGCCGATGGACGCGCCGCTCGTCGCGGAGCTCGAGCACGCCCTCGTCGAGTACAAGGTCCTCTTCTTCCGCGACCAGCGGATCAGCCAGGGCGAGCACGCCGCGTTCGCGAAGCACTTCGGCGAGCTCGAGGTGCATCCCTTCCTGCCGGAGGGCGCCGCCCCGGAAGTGATCCGCTTCGCGAAGGACGACGAGGTCGTCGGCGTCGAGAACAACTGGCACAGCGACGTCAGCTGGCGCCAGGCTCCGAGCCTCGGCTCCGTCCTGCGCGCCCACGCCGTGCCCACCGTCGGCGGCGACACGCTCTGGACCGACATGGAAGCGGTCTACGAGGGCTTGCCCGAGGACTTGAAGAAGGAGATCGACGGCCGCGTCGCCGTCCACGACTTCATCCACACCTTCGGCCTCGGGATGTCCGAAGCGGACCGCGCGGAGAAGCGGAAGCAGTTCCCGCCGGCCTATCACCCGATCGTGCGAACCCACCCGACCAGCGGCCGGCGATGCCTCTTCGTGAACCGGATCTTCACCAGCCACGTCGAAGGACTGCCGGCGGACGAGAGCGAGGACCTGCTCAAGCGCCTCTATCACGAAATCGAGGTTCCCGAGTACCAGGTCCGATTCCGCTGGGAGAAGGACAGCATCGCCTTCTGGGACAACCGCTCCACCCAGCACTACGCCTCGAGCGATTACTGGCCGCGCGAGCGAGTGATGGAGCGGATCACGATCATCGGCGACGCGCCGGCCTGAACGGCTTCGCGCCGGCCCGGTCGACCGCGCAGCGGCGCGGTCGGCGACGGAGATGTCACTCCGTCTCCTCGTCCTCGTCGTCGACGGGCGGCAGGATCCCGTAGGCCTCGAGGTCCTCCTGGCTGGCCTCCCCGGTCTCCTTCTCCTTGGTGACGCCGAGCTCCTTCTCCATGGCGCGCATCTCTCGCTTGCGCGCGGCCTTCTCCGCCTTCTCGCTCTCACGCTTCCGCTTCAGAACGCTCATTCGACTTGCGCGTGCCATCCTGCTCTCTCCTTCGCGGCGCGGGCCCGTGGCCCCCCATTCCGGTCGCCGCTTCCTCGGAGGGGCCCCGCGCCGGTCCATGGCGACGAGAGCCCTCCTTCGTTCCTTCTGATTCCGTTTCCCTGCTCCGGTGCCCGGCCTGCTCCGCGACTCGCGAACGAGCGGCCGACCGCTCGGGGAGCGGGCTCGATCGTACCCGGGTCGGGTCTCCCTTCTGGCAGACCGGCGCGTGATCCGCGCGCCTAACGCCGACCGCCTCCGCCGCGACGCTCCTGCGCCTCGTTGACGCGCAGATTCCTGCCGCCGAAGTCGGATCCGTCCATGGCCTCGATGGCGGCATCGGCAGCGGCGGGATCCTCCATCTCGACGAACGCGAAGCCCCGCGGCCGCCCCGTCTCACGATCCATGATCACGTCGACGCCGGACACGGCGCCGTGCGCGCCGAAGGCCTCGCGCAGATCCTCCTCGGACGCCGAGAAAGGTATGTTCCCCACGTAGAGTCGCTTGCCCAAATCCAGTGCCCCCGCCGATCCGACCCGCGCGGTCGACGCCATCGGTCGACTCCATCGGCCGATCCGGGCCTTCCGCATCCTGAGGACGTCGCGAGCGAACCCGCTGCGCCGCCGCCCTCCCTGGCCACACGGCGCGAGAATCTAGCATCGAGGGGGGCGCGCGACATCGGTGTCGCGGAGCCGGACCAGGGGGGCATCGACGACATGGAACCGGGGGTCGAAACCGAGATCAAGCTCGGATTGCCCGACGAGACGGCCTGGAGCTGGGTGCGAGACCGGATCGGCCCGGTCCGCGTCGTCCAGCAGACGAACCACTACTTCGACACCGCCGCGCGCGGTCTCGCCCGCGCGCGCATCGGCGTCCGGCTGCGAGCGACGTCGGCAGGGCTCCGCCTGACCGCGAAGGGCGAGGCCCCGGGCGCCGCAACGGAGGTCATCACGCGGCGCATCGAGCTGGAACGGGACCGCGCCCCGGACGACCTGGCCGATGCCCTGGCCCACGGCCTGGACCTCGGCGAAGACGTCGCCGCCTGGCGCACCGAAGCCGCCGGAGACGTCGCCCGAACCGCCTTTCTCGACCGGCTCGAGCGGGCGCTCGACGGGGCTCGACCGACCGCGATCGGCGCGTTCCGGAACGAGCGCTCGATCGGATCGCTCCGCCTCGTGGACGAGGCCGGCGCGCTCCGAATCGAGGTCGAGCTCGACCGCACGACGTTCCCCGGCGCGCGCGTCGACTTCGAGCTCGAGGTCGAGCGTTCGAGCGAGCCGGAAGGACGCCTCGATCGCACGCGCTCGGCCCTCGAGCGCTGGCTGGAGGGCGAAGGCAGCATCCGGCCCTTCGCCCGCGAAAGCAAACTCGCCCGCTTCGAGGCGATCCTCGAAGGGGGCGAGTCGGAGACGCATCGGACGAAGTAGGGCCGGGCCGAGCGAGGCGGCCAGGCCCGCTGCGCCTAGCCTGCGATCGACGGACGGGCCGCGACCCGCTCGTACCAGGCCTGGACGTTGCCGCACTTCGGATCGAGCGGCTGGCCGACCTGCCCGCCGAACTCGAGGAACGCGAAGAGCAGGATGTCCGCCATCGTGAAGCGGTCGCCGCAGATGAACTCGCGGCCCTCGATCATCGCGTCGAGCTTCGCCAGCTGTTCCTGCGCGATCTGCTTGAAGTCGTCGGCGGCCTGCGGGATGACGTGGATCCGGTTCTCGAAGAGCTGAAGACCCTCCGCGTTCCGGAAGCCGTTCGCGAGGGGCTCGAGGATGTTGAGATCGATCCGACGCGACCACATCCGCGTCTCGCCGCGCTCCTCCGCGGTGGAGCCGATGAGCGAGCCGCCGACCTTTTCGTCGAGGTACTCGACGATCGCGGTGATCTCGGCGATGAACGTGCCGTCGTCGGTCTCGAGGGTCGGCAGCTGTCCGGCCGGGTTCCGCTTCAGGTGCGCTTCCTGGCGGTTCTCGCCGGCCATCAGGTCGACGGCAATCTGTTCGACGTCGGCGCCGAGTTCGGAGATCGCGATCGTGACGACGCGCGGGTTGGGACCCATTCCCGTGTAGAGCTTCATCGGGGATTCCTGTTCTGGCCTGGGGCCATTGGGGCTTGCTGACGAGCCGGCGGAACGAGCCGGCCGGCGCCCGGCGATCGCCGCGGCGCGGTCCGCCAGCTTGGCAGAGGGCGCCGCGCTCGGCAAAGGTCCTCGCGTCCCCGGAACGGCGCGCGTCGACGCGCTGGAGCCCGGACGTCGCCCGATCAGGGGGCGCGGTAGACCTCGAGGTCGAGCTTGCCTTCGCTGCGCGCGACGACGCACGAGACCGCCGCATCCCCCGAGATGTTCACGGCGGTCCGCGTCATGTCGAGGAGGCGGTCCACGCCGAGGATCAGGGCGATGCCCTCGACGGGAAGCGCCATCTGCTCGAGGACCATCGCCAGCATCACGGTCCCGACGCCCGGGACGCCGGCGGTCCCGATCGACGCGAGCGTCGCCGTCACGACGACGGTCAGATAACCGGCTGGACCGATCTCGACGCCGTAGACCTGGGCGATGAAGACAGTGGCGACGCCCTGCATGATCGCGGTGCCGTCCATGTTGATCGTGGCCCCGAGCGGGACGGTGAACGAGCAGACCGACTCGTCGACCCCGAGACGTTCCTCGACGGTCTCGAGCGTGACCGGGAGCGTCGCGCCGCTGCTCGCCGTCCCGAAGGCGACGCTCATGGGCGCGCGCAGCTTCCGGAAGAAATGCACCGGCGAGACGCGCGCGAACAGGAAGAGCAGGAGCGGATAGGTGACCGTCGCGTGCAGCACGAGCACGACGAGCACGGTCACGAAATACTTGCCCATGTTCTCGAAGGAATCGGGCCCCTGGATCGCGATCACCTTCGCGATCAGGCAGAAGATCCCGTACGGCGCGACCTGCATGAGCACGAAGACGAGCTTCATGATCACTTCGTTGGCGGCGTGGAAGAAGCGCAGGAGTTCGTCGCCCGCCTCGCCGGCCAGGGTCATCGCGATCCCGAGCAGGATCGCGAAGACGATCACCTGCAGCATCTCGCCCTCGGCCATGGCCTTGAAGGGGTTCGACGGGAAGATGTTGATCAGCGTCTGCGAGAGGCTCGGCGCCTCCTTGGCGGCGTACTCGAGTCCGGTCGTCGAGAAGTCGGCGCCCTCCCCCGGCCCGACCAGGATCGCGATGACGATCGCGGCGCTGATCGCGAGGGCGGTCGTCGTCAGGTAGAGCCCGACCGTCTTGCCGCCGATCCGGCCGAGCTTGGTCACGTCGTCGAGGGCCGCCGTTCCGCAGGCGAGCGACACCAGGACCAACGGCACGACCAGGAGCTTCAGGCTCGACAGGAAGATCTGGCCCCCGACGTGGAAGACACCGTCGACCAGGAAGGCGAAGACCGGCGTTCCAGCGAGCGCCAGGTTCAGCGCGAGGCCCGTCGCGAAGCCGGCGGCCAGCCCGATCAGGATCCGGCGCGTGAGCGCACCGGTGTCCCCGAGCGCCGTCTGCGGTTGCGTCTCACTCACGCGGGTCCCCCATGCGGGCAGGATACCCAACCCCGCCCCCTCGGGCGGATGCTTCGAAACCCGCTGGATCGCCGAACTCAAGCAGGCCGACGGAGGGGTCGATCTCCCCCGGGAGGTCCGCCGTCCACGCGGACCTCGCCGGAGGGGCGTGTGTCGCAGTGGATCTGGATCGGCGTGAACGGCGTCGTGGGCCTCGGGCTCGCGGCCTGGCTCGTCGTGGCCGCGCGCGAACTCCTTCGGACCGCCCTCGCGCCGCTCCTGGGCTTCCGGGTCTTCGAGCTCCGCTTCGGCGTGGGCGCGCGCCGCTTCGCGCGCGCGGTCGGCCCGATCGATCTGGTGCTCGCGCCCTGGCCGGTGGCGGGCGCCACCATCGCCCGATCCGGCGCCGCCCGGAGACATCGCCTGGGCCGCGCGCTCCTCGCCTGCGGGCCGATCGCCGGCCAGCTCGCCTGGCTGCTCGGCCGTCTCGCACAGGGCATCGCCCCCGGCGCGGCGCCGCTCTTCGAAGGCCCCGCCCCCCTCGCCTGCCTCGATCTCGCCAATGCACTCCTGCTCGTCGCCCATGCGACGTTCGCCCTCGAGCTCGAAGGCGGCGTGCGCACCGACGTCCGCCTGCTGCTCGACGCGTGGCTCGGGCGCGCCGACTCGAACCGTGCCGCCCGCGCCGACCACTACGCCCGACTCGCCCGCCATCGCCTGGAGCGCGCCCAGGTCGAAGCGGCCCGCGCCGCCCTCGATCAGGGACTTCGCCAGCTCGGACCGCAGTCGCTGCTCGTCGCCGCCGAACGCCACTTCCTCGCGGCGGACCTCGATTCGGTCGTCGACCAGGGGGCCTGCGCGGACGCGATCGGTCGAGAGATCGAAGCGGCCGACCCGCGCCGCCGTCGCGAGCGCGCGAGCTGGTCCCGCGTAGAACGCCTGCGGCAGGGCCTCGCGAGCGCGATCCCCGTCGCGCTGGCTCTGTGGGCGCTCGCCTTCGTCCAGGCGGACAGCTGGGCGCGGCACCTCGAGGCCGGCATGCTCGCCCTCGGCGACCGCGCCGTCGCGGCGGCGGACACCCGGGCGTGTACGCGGCTGATCGACACCTGGGCCGACTGGTCGGCCCGCATCGATCCCTGGCTGCCTCCCAGCGACGCCGCGCGCAGCGAACGCCACCGGAGCCTGGCGGCGCTCGAACGCTGTCGGGGCGCCGAGGCCATGGCCGCGGCGCACCACGGCGAAGCGCTGCTCGCCGCCCGCGCCGCCACCGCGTCGACCGATCCCCATCGCCTGACCGAAGCCGACGACGGGCTCGCGGACGAGCTCCGCGTGACCGCCCTGCTCCGCGAGACGGCGGGGCTGGCGAGCAGGCAGGGACGCCATCGCGACGCCCTTCGAACACTCCATCAGGCGGAACGACGCCTCGGGCAGGTCGAGAGGCGCCTGCCGCTGATCGGCGACGAGCGGACGCAGGGCGAGGCGCGGACCCGGATCGCCCACGAGCGCGAAGCGATCGGCCGCGTCCGGAGCGCGGCGCTCGCGCGGATGCGCGGCGGCGTCTGACGCAGAGACCGCTCCGCGCCCCCCGGCACGCGCCTCGGACGCGAGCGCGCTAGCCTGGGGTCTCCGCTTCGACGTCCTCCGAAGGAGTTCCGCATGCGCGCCGTCCGACCCCGCTCTTCCCGCATCGCCGTTCTGACGGCCGCCCTGCTGATGGCCGCCAGCGGTCCCGCGGGCGCGCTCGAGTTTCCCGAGCTCGAATGGGAGGGCACCCGTGCGCAGGAAGTGACCAACACGGTGGTCGACCTGACGATCGTGCGCCCGGTGGCGACCGTGCGCGTGATCGTCGGCGGCCTGCTCTTCGTGCCGGCCGCGATCCTGTCCGCGCCGATGGGCCGCGAGGGCTACGAAGGCGCGCTCGACACGCTGATCACCGCGCCTTCGGAATACGCCTTCGAGCGCGAGCTCGGCGAGCTCTAGCGCCGCTGATCCGGCCGTCGGGCGCGCGCGAGCCGTCGGGCCTTTCGGGGCCGCCGGGCGCGCGCGAGCCGTCGGGCCTTTCCGGGCCGCCGGGCGCGCGAGCGCTGGGCACCGGGTTGGCCTCGCTCGGGCACTCCGGCGGCGGGCCTAGCGACTCCGGGTTGCCCGCGCGAAGACGGCGACCGCCGCCAGCGCCGCGAGCAGGCTGACGAGGCCGGCCCCCGCATAGTCGGCGCGGCCCCCGCCCAGCCCGAAGCCGACCGCGACCGCGACGCCGACGCCGACCAGCGCCTCGCCCGCGACGGCGCCGGACGCGAAGAGCACTCCGGGCGACCCCCCGGCCTCCTCCGGGTCGACCCCGGCGCGGCGCGTGACGCGCTCGACGAGACCCCCGAGCAGGATCGGGAACGCGAGTCCGAACGGCAGGTAGAGCCCGACCGCAACGGGCATGAGATGGAGCCGGAAGCGCGCGCCCCGGGCTTCGAGGACTGCGTCGGCCGCGAGCACGGCGAGACCGATCCCCGCACCGAGGCCGACGAGGCCCCAGGGCAACGCCTCGCCGCCGAAGAAGCCCCGCGCCAGGCTGGCGAAGAGGCTCGCCTGCGGCGCGGCCAGCTCGCGCGAGCCGATGCCGTAGGCGTCGTGGAGCAGCTGCAGTACGGGCGCCATCACGAGTGCCGCGACGACGACGCCGAGCAGCTGCATCGTCTGCTGTCGCCGCGGCGTCGCGCCCACGAGCGCCCCCGTCTTGAGGTCGTTGCAGACGTCGCCCGCCGTGCAGGCCGCGCAACACACGATCGCCGCCACGCCGAGGGTCGCGACCATGCCCTGGATCCCGTCGTAGCCGGCCAGCCAGAGCAGGCCGCCCGTCGCGAGGACCGCCGTGATCGTCATGCCCGACACGGGGCTGTTGCTGTTGCCGACCAGGCCGACGATGTAGCTCGCGACGCCCACGAAGAAGAAGGAGGCGACGAGCATGATCACCGCGGCGACCGCGGCGATCACGGCCTCGTTCGTGAAGTGGAGGTAGAGCCCGAAGACCAGGGCGCCCGCGGCCAGCGCGCAGGCGACGACGAGCCGCGCCGGGAGGTCGACCGACGCGCCTTCGCTCCCCTGCGCCGACCATCCGGCGCGCAGCTCCGCCACGGCGCGCACGAGCCCGTGGCGCACGCGGACGAGCGCCGCGATCCCGCCCACGGCCATCGCGCCGACGCCCACGTAGCGCACCCCGCTCGACCAGATCCCCCAGGCGCGTTCGGCGGCGCCGCCTTCGAAGCCCGACGCGGTCGCCTCGGCGAGCACCGCGCTCGACGGCGCGAACGTCGCCACGAGCTCGGGGCCGAGGGGAATCAGGATCCACCAGCCGAGGGCACCGCCGAGAAAGATCTGGCTGGCGACTTCGAGGCGGACGATGTAGCCGACCGCGAGCAGCGCCGGCGAAACGTCGCCGCCGACGAAGAAGGAGCGTCCCGGTCCCAGGGCGAGCGCGCCCTCCACGCTGCCGCGGAGCCAGCCGAAGCCGCTGACCGCGAGCTTGATCACCGCGCCGAAGAGTCCGCCGGCGAGCACGCGCGCGCCGCCCCCCGCGTCGTCGCCGCCGGCCTCGAGCACCGACGCGCAGGCGACGCCCTCGGGATAGGGCAGCTCGGGGCTCTGTTCGACGAACACCCGCCGCATCGGGATCATGAACAGCACGCCCAGCCAGCCGCCCGCGATCGCGATCAGCGTGGTCGGCCAGAACGCGAACTCGGTCCACACGCCGATCAGGAGCAGGGCCGGCACGGTGAAGAGGATGCCCGCGGCGAGGGACTCCCCGGCGGAGGCAGCGGTCTGGACCTGGTTGGCCTCGAGCACCGTGCCGTCGCGAAGCAAACGCCGCAACACGAGCATCCCCACGACGGCGGCCGGGATCGAAGCCGAGACCGTCATCCCGACCTTCAGCCCGAGGTACACGTTCGCCGCGCCGAGCACGGCGGCCAGAACGAGACCGAGCCCGATCGCCCGCGGCGAGAGCTCGGCCGTCGCGGCTGTCTTCTCCATGCGTTCCCCCCGGACGGCATTGAACTCGTCGCCCGGCCCGCCCGCAAGCCGCGCCGGAATCGGATCGGCGACCCTGCGCGCGAGCCGGCGGGACGCGGTCCGCTCGGCTGCCCGCAGATCGCCGGCAGCGGAGCCGCGGCGTGGAAGCAAAAGCCTCGAAACGGGATGAATCGGTCCCCTTTCCGCCCCGGGCGGCCACTTCCTTCCCGGGGATCGAGCGAGGATTCCCGTATCATCGCGTCCGTGGTGATTTCTCAACGATCATCACGCGGGAGTCCTGGCTGCGAAGGAACCCCTGGACGAGATCCGGCACGAACCGGGTCGATCGAGAGAACCATGCCGAACCTTCGAACCCGAAACGCCCGACGTCTCCGCGCCCCCCTGGCGGCGCTGTCCCTCGCTTTCCTGCTGGCGCCGACCGCGTCCGCGATCGAGTTCGGTCTCGACCGCCTGCCCAGCCTCGGCGACGGCATCACCGTCCACACCCGCGTCGAGATGAAGAAGATCCAGCTCGACATCTTCGGCGGCGGCTCCATCCAGTTCGAGAAGGTCGTGCGCACGATCGACTTCGGCGACCGGCCCGTCGAGGTGACGCGCTTCGCGAAGAACGGCCTGCTCGACGTCGCGATCCAGACCGTCGACGACGACGGGCTGAAGCGCCTGCGGATCGGCGACCTGATCCAGCCCGTGAGGGTCGAGCGGATCCGGCTCAGCAGCCTCGCGCTCGGCGTCGGCGACGGTTCGCTCGTGGTCGACGTCCGGGACGTCCCGACCACCAGCGCACCGGTTCCGGAGCCCGGCGCCGCGCTGCTCTTCGGCGCGGGCCTCGCGGCCGTCGGCCTCCGCCGACGACGCTAGTCCGCCCCACCACGGACGCGGCGCTGGAATCATCTCTTCCCCGCGCTCGTTGCGGGTGTGCGCGGCGCGGCCATGCCGGCGATCTCCCCGACGTCCCCCGTCACGGGGTCGAGCGCAGCCCGGCGGCGCACATGACGACCCGTCCGCTTCGAGGCGACCGGCCTCGGGCCGCCGGATCTGCCGGCTTCCTGCCGATCTTCGGGCGTCGCCTTTTCGGAGGTCGGGGCCACGCACGAGAGCGCTAGACTGCAGCGCCAGCGGCATCCCGGCCGCGCACCTCGCGAGAAGATCCCATGTCCACCGATTTCCAGCTCAGCGGCCTCTCCGGTGCCCTCGGCGCCGAGATCCACGGCCTCGACCTGTCGCGCCCGCTCTCGGGCCATCAGGAGCGCGCGCTCCTGGCCGCATTCCACCAGTACGGCGTCCTGTGCATCCGGGACCAGAAGCTGACCCACGACAGCCACATCGCGCTCGCCAAGGTCTTCGGTAATCCGGACATCCATCCCATCGCCAAGGGCATGGAGGAGCATCCGGAGGTCATCGAGGTCCGCAAGCCGAGGGGCGAGCCCGCCTTCTTCGGCACCTCGTGGCATACCGACAACAGCTTCTTCGAGCGGCCGTCCAGCGTGACGGTCCTCTACGGCGTCGAGATCCCGCCGGTCGGCGGGGACACCGTCTACGCGTCGATGGAACGCGCCTGGGACCTGCTCTCCGAACCGCTCAAGCAGTTCCTGCTGCCGCTCCGTGCGATCCACAGCGCGCGCGAGGCCTACGATCCGAAGACGACCGGCGATGCCAAGTACAACGGCGAGGCGGCGATCCAATACGTCTACAGCGATGCGATCTACGAGGAGGTCGAACACCCCGTCGTCCGCACCCACCCGGTCACGGGCCGCAAGAGCCTCTATGTGAACCCGATGTTCACGGATCGCATCATCGGCCTCTCGAAGCCCGAGAGCGACGGCCTCCTCGCCATGCTCTACGACGTGTCGACGCGCCCGGAGCTCACCTGCCGCGTGCGCTGGGAGCCCGGCACGGTCACCATCTGGGACAACCGATGGCTCCAGCACTACGCTATCGACGACTACCCGGACTACGACCGCCTCATGTACCGCGTCACGATCACCGGCGAACGCCCCGCCTAGCCCCCCGCCCGGCCCGAGCGCCCGCAAGCCCTGGCGACGCCGACGCGAGAGCGCAGCCCCTCGAAAGAGCCCTCAGCGGAGACTCGAGAGAGCCCTCAGCGGAGCCTGGAGAGAGCCCTCAGCGCAAGACAGGCCCGAAGGCCTGTCGAGAGGCGCGCAGCGCCGAAAACTAAGTCCCGTCCGCCGCGATCGCGATCGCGTTCACGCCGGCGGCCTTGGCCGCGTCCATGACCTCGACCAGCAGATGGTTCTGCGACTTCTGGTCGGCCTGGATCACGATCGAGCCCTGCGGATTCTCACCGTGGAGGCGCTCGATGTTCGCACGGAGCGAGCGCGGATCGACCTGGCGGCGATCGACCCAGATCTGGCCGTTCTCGGTGATCGCGATGAGGATGTTGCCCGAGTCCTTGCCCTCCGCCGTCACGGCGGGGGGACGGATCACGTCGACGCCGGCTTCCTTCACGAACGAAGCGGTCACGATGAAGAAGATCAGCATGATGAACACGACGTCGAGCATCGGGGTCATGTTGACTTCACTCTGGGGCGCTTCGCGCATCCGGTTGCCACGCATCGATCGGGCCTCCTCGATTCGGGTCGGGTCGCTGTCCGGGTCGGGTTCTCGGCGCAGCGGGAACGAGTACTGGAAGGGCCGCCAAGGCTAGGGGCCACGGCGTCCCGGAGCAAGGCATGCGCGCGAGACGCCTGGCCGCGCGCAGCAGGGTCTTTCCTGACGGGGCGTAGGACCCAGCGGCCCGCGGAGGCGCGGGCCTTCAGGGTCGCAGGAAGATCGGCGAGGACCAGGCGTGCTCGCGGTTCTCCGAGAGGCAATCGTCGTGCGCATCGGTGCGATCGTCCCCATAGCAGGGCTCGACCGCGACGCAGTTGCCGGCCTCGTCGACCGTGCAGCGGAAGCCGCCCGCGTTGACCGCGAGGGTGGGCTCCTGGATCGCGCGGGCGTAGTAGACGACCTCGCCCTCGCCGTCGGGGAAGTCGGGATCGCTGAACTCGGCGCTGCAGCCTTCGCCGCCGTCGTCACACGGGAAGACGCGCCACGGGTCGTCGATCCGGTCGACGATCGGCGGGCCGTCGGGCTCTGCCGGCCGGATCCGCACGACCTCGAGGCGCTCGATGGCGCGTCGGGTATCGCTCGGGTGGTAGCACTCGCCCAGACAGATCGACGCCAATCGCTCCGGTCCCAGCGCTTCGCCGACGAAGTCCGGACAGCCGGGCTGCTGTTCGAAGGCGCCGGCGGCGGAGACACGGAAGCGCGGGGCCTCGCCCTGCCCCGCGACGATCGATCCCATCGGCCGCGCGCCTTCCGGCCCGTTCAGCAGGTCGAACCAGAGCAGGATCCGATCCCCGGACGTCGCGTAGACCTCGCGCGCCTCGAAGGCCTCCCAGATCGACTCGCGCCGACGGTCGGCCGCATGGACCGCCGCGAGGCCGCCGGTCAACAGGTAGGACGCCCCTCGCTCCATGTCGCGGCGCCCTTGGAGCGGCACCTCCGAGAGCACGATCTCGCGGCTGCGCGCCTCGGGCTCGGCATGGCTCGCCATCAGACGCGTCGTCAACGGATGGCGGCGCAGTGCTTCGGTGTTCTCCAGCCGCGCGAACTCCTTGAAGCCGTTGCCGCCCCGCGCGTCGTGCGTGTCGCTCGAACCGATCAGCCCGAAGCGATAGGCGTGCTCGGTGCCGTCGTCGTCGGTCGACCGGAGCGCGAGGGCGTTCTGGACCGAGCCACCGGGGCGGAGCGAGAAGGCGGGGTTGAAGCAGTCGCGGCACTGGTCGCAGTCGAGCCAGTCGTCGACGTCGGCGCCGGGCACGCTCAGGTGCCCCGCCGAGCCCGCCTTCAGATAGAGCGTGCGCGCCTCGAGCTCGCGCGCTTCGCAGCCGGGGGCGCTCGGATCCGACGCCTCCTCGTTCTCGCAGCGCGCGCGGATGATCTCGCCGGCTCGCCAGCAGCAGGGCAGGAAGTCCGCGCTCGGCGCGGGACAGACGAGGGCATCCTCGCCGGAGGCGAAGGCGCCCGGCCAGTCGCGGTAGACCTCCGACGCGCCGTGGCCCGAGTAGACCTCGAAGAGCTTCTGCCGGTCGGGATCGTGCTGCCCCGTCTCGAGCTCCCGAGCGAGATCGAAGCCGCGCGGCGTCATCAGGCCCCAGCTCGTGCCGTGCGGGATCACCAGGGAAGGCGTGTCCCAGGCGTCGAGCTTCGCGTGCAGCTCGCGTGGGTGCGCCGCGACCTCGTGGCAGTCGTCGGGCAGCGCCGTCGTGTCGACGCCGGACGGACACGCCTCGACCGACGCCACCTCCTGCGCGTAGTACGCGTAGTCCGCGTAGAGCTGCGCATCCCCCGGAGAGAGCGCCGAGAACAGGAGACGCCCGACGAGCGGCAGCTGCGCCACGCGGAACTCCGGGCGCGGCGCCGCGATCGGCCGACGCGGCACCGCGTCGCGCTCGGTCTCGAGGAAGATCACGTTCTTGTGGCCGTAGTGGTCGTCGGGCGTCCCGCCGACCTGCGACCACTCCCACCCGAGGAACGCGACCGAGTCGGGATCTTCCGGGTCGCCTGCCCGTGCGTTGCATTCCTGGATCGCGTCGATCGTCTCGCTCCAGTGGGCCGGACTGATGCCCTCCGCGTGATCGTTGATGCTCCAGAAATCGAGGTCCGCGCAGAGGCGTGCGAAATCGCAGGCATCCGCCGGTGGATGGAGCCCGCTCCCTCCCATCATGGGCAGGCTCGTCAGGAAGGCGTCGGGGGAGAAGGTGGTGTGCACGTGCAGGTCGCCGAACAGGATCTGCTTGTCGCGCGCGATCCCGATCTTCGCGCGCGCGTCTGCCTGCCGGGTGGCCCGCGCGGCGACGTGGGCCTCGGGCAGCTGCACGTCCGTCGAAGTGCCGGGCGCCTGGTGCTCCCCGGAGCAGCCGACGACGACCGCGAGCGCGAAGCCGAGCAGGACGCCGGCCGGCCGACTCACGGCTGGTACCAGATGGGCGACGTCCACGCGCGCTCCTGGATCACCGGGTCGTGAGCGGGCGAGCAGCACGCCTCGTAGCCCGCCGTCACGGTCTCGGGCTGGCCGCAGTCGACGCCGGCCTCGACGCAGAGATGCTGGCTCCAACGACAGGTCGGGTTCTCGACGACGCGCGCGTAGTAGAAGGCGTTCTGGTCGGGCTCGAACTCGCGATCGCGCCAGACGCTGCAGAGCTGGGCGTAGCCCTCACCCGCAGGCTCGCAGGTCTCCGTGTCGACGCTGGCGAGGTTCTTGCCGCCGGCCACATCGACGACCTTCTCCTTCTGCTCGCCGTCCTCGACCCAGCCCTTCACGATCTGGATCCGCTGGAGCGGCGTGCCCGGCGCGTCGTCCGTGCCTGGATCCTGGAGGGCCCATACGGCGAAGCGGGGATCGTCGTCGCCTTCCGCGCGGGCCGGCAGATCGCCGCCCATGGGAACCCCCCTTGCGTAGCCCTGCTCCGCGAAGTCGTCGCCCCGGCACATGCTCTTCTCGAGACCCCACCCGCCGAAGAAGCGCACGACCGGGCGCGTCCCGCTCGTGCCGTAGGTCTCGCGTCGCTGCATGGCGGCGAAGATCGCGTCGCGACTGTTTTCCTCGGCCCAGACCACGGCGAGGCCGCCCGGGTTGAATTCGATGTCGTCCGGCAGGCCGCGCAGGTTCCGACTCCCCGCGCCGCCGTGCCCCTTCGCGTCGTCCTCGGCGACGAGGCCGGGGGTGCCGAGATGGGTGTCGGTGGAAGCGATGATCCCGTACTTGAGCGGATTCGTGCCGATCTCACGCTCGATCGCGATGCCTTTCTGCAGGGCGTTCCGGACGAAGGCCTTCGGGTCGGGCGTGAGGTCCGGGACCGATCGACCGAGCGCCGAGTCGATGCCCGCGTCTGCGATCCGTCCGACGCCCGCGAAGCTGTTGTAGCCGAGCTTCTCGAACCCGCAGAGCTCGTCGTTCGAGGCGCCGGGCAGACACTCCGAATCGCCCTTGTGCTGCATGATCTCGATGATCGGCTCGAAGCGCTGGCGGAGCTTTGCCTCCTTGGGGTCCACGGGCAGGTCGAGATCCTGCGACTTCTCGAGCTTCGCCGAGGCGAACATGAGCCCCGGGCCGCTGATGTTCGAGTTGTGGGGAATCGAGAGCACGTCGCAACCGTCGAGGCCGTCGAGACACTCCGTCTGCAGGCGCTCCCAGAGTGCGTAGGCGGACGGCGTCTCGACCCAGGAAGGCGGGAGGTCGGGCACGTTCGCGTTCCGGAAGACGACGTTGCGATGGAGGTTCTCGCCGAGACCGACGCCGGCGGTCCACTCGTAGCCGACGAAGCTCGTGAACGAACACGCGGCTGTGCGGTCGTAGGCCTCTTCGGCCGCCGCCTGGATGTCCTTCCAGACGACCCGCGCCTCCTCGAAGCAGAGCTCTCCGTTCTCTCCGCAGAAGTTGAAGCGCTTTCGCATCATCATGTTCCGCACGGCGAAGAACTGGAACGTCTGCGGACGGAACATCTGGTAGGTGAAACAGAGGTCCGATCCGAAGCCGGGCGTCCCCGGCGTCGAGCACATACGGATCTCGCCGAGCAGCTCCGCGTGGTCGGTCAGGACCGTGAAGTCGAGCGGTCGCCGCAGCTGCGCGCTCCGCGTCGCCTGCCCGTCCGCGGTATAGGGCTGGAGACCGACCCGTTCGCCCTTCGCGAAGCGGTAGGCGTCGCGCGGCGTGTTCCGAGTGTCCTGCGCGTTCGCGTCGAAGGAGTAGACGGTGTGGATGTGGGTGTCGCCGAAGAAGGGCTGCCGCACCGGATCGTGCTTCGCGCACGCCGCCCGCTCCTCGCTGTACTCGCGCGCGACCAGAGGGCTCGCGAGGGCGTTCGCGAGAGCGAGCACCGCGACGACCCGGACGATTCGCGCGACGAACGGCCGCCGGTTCCGATCCATGAGTCCCTCCTCGCTCGGCGTCCAAGACGCGCCGAGCGGGCGGATGGTCGGACGCGCCCCGCGGAGCGTCAACCAGGCCTTCGGATCTGCGTTAGCTTTCGCCGCCCGCCCTGCCCGGAGATCCCAACATGCCCGTGTTCGTTCGCTGGTCCACCCGATTCGCCGCGCTCGCGGCCGCCACGATGCTCGCCGGCCCGTTCGTCGCCGGAAGCGCCGCGCTCGCGGCCGAGGAACGGCCGCCCAACGTCGTCATCTTCCTGGCCGACGACCTCGGCTGGGCCGACGTCGGCTACCACGGAGAGGAAGTGATCGAGACGCCGTCGATCGATCGCATCGCGAACGAAGGCGTCCAACTCGATCGCTTCTATTCCACGCCGATCTGCTCGCCGACGCGGGCGGCACTCATGACCGGCCGGGACCCCATGCGCCTCGGCGTCGCCTACGGCGTGATCATGCCGTGGATGACGAACGGCGTACATCCGAGCGAGCACTTCATGCCGCAGTCCTTCCAGGCGGCGGGCTACCAGACGGGCATGGTCGGCAAGTGGCATCTCGGCCACGCCCAGGAGACCTATACGCCGCGCGCGCGGGGCTTCGACCACTTCTACGGCCACCTCCACACCGAGGTCGGCTACTTCCCGCCCTTCAACAACCAGGGCGGCATCGACTTCCAGCGCAACGGCGAGACCATCGAGGAGGACGGCTACGAGACCTTCCTTCTCGGCAAGGAGGCGGCGCGTTTCGTTCGTGAACGCGACGCATCGAAGCCCTTCTTCCTGTACGTGCCCTTCATCGCGCCGCACACGCCCCTCGAGGCTCCCGACGACCTGCTCGAGAAGTACGCCGACATGGACGACGACCGGAAGCCGGCGCGCAGCCAGCAGACCGATGACTCGCGCCGGATCGCGAAGCTCACGCTCCAGCCTCCGGACCGTCCCGTCTACGCCGCGGTCGTCGACGCGATGGATCAGTCGGTCGGCATGGTGCTCGACGCCCTCGACGAGGAGGGCATCGCCGACGAGACGATCGTTCTCTTCTTCAGCGACAACGGCGGCGCCGCGTACGCGACGGGTGGCGCGGACAACGTGCCGCTCCGCGGCGGCAAGGGG
>JBCCZJ010000008.1:0-28803 GCA_039187915.1 Myxococcota bacterium | reverse complement strand
GCGCAGGATGCGTTGGGCGACGAGGTCGCGCTCGGCTTCGAAGCCCTCGGGATCGAGCACGATGCCGAAGCGGCCGACGCCGGGGACGGGGCGGCGGGCGGCGACGCGCTCTTCGGTCGAGATCGACCAGTCGCGGCCGTCGAAGGCGTCGAAGGCGAGGCCCCGCCAGTAGGCCTGTTCCGGCGGCGGCAGCGGCGCATCGTCGGTCGCGCCCTGCACGCGCAGCACGACGCTTTGGTCCTTGCGGATCTGGCCGACGGTGCCGAGCGAGACGCGATCGCTGAAGCCCGAGAGCGCGAGGCTCGGGCCCGCGCCGCCGCGCATCAGGTTGCCCTTCAAGCGCGGCAGCGTCACGAAGAGGATCCCGGCGAGCACGAGCGACGCGGTCGTCGCGAGGACCGTCGTGCGGCGCAGGTCGCGCGTGATGACCCGGGACCCCGCCGCGGGGTCGCCCGCTTCGGCGGCCTCGATGGCGAGGGTGTGCACGAGGAGCGTCCAGGTCACGCTCACGAGGAAGACGACGAGCAGGGGCGGGAAGAAGACGCTGTCCGTCAGGTTCGACGCGAGGATCACCTGGAAGAGCGACAGCGCGACGAGCACGAACTCGGACTTGCGCGGGCGCGCGTCGAGGAGCTGTAGGCCCTGCGCGAGCGAGGTGAAGTAGGCGAGGGAGATCGTGGCGGGATTGCCTTCGAGGGCCGAGCGGATCGTGATCGTCGTGATCCCGAACATGAACACGTTCAGCCAGATCGGATTGGTCCGGAACGACGGCGGATTCTCGCGGGTCGCGAAGCTCACCCCGTAGGTCACGAGTTGGATCGCCACGACCCAGAGCGGAAGCTGCTCGGTCAACCAGAGGGACGCGCTCGCCACGAACGACATCCACCATGCCGCCGTGGGCCGCGGGGCGTCGACCTCCGCCCGGAAGTCCCGGCGCGTCACGACCCGGCCTCGCGCGAGCGGGTCGCCTCGGTCGCCGCCGGGGCGCCGGGCCGGGCGATCAGCGCTTCGGGCTCGACCCGCGCCAGATGGGTGAGCATCTCGCGTCGGTGAGCGGCGCCCGACGAGGGCGGGATGCGCACGCGCGGCGAGCGGAGCCCCACGCGCAGGCCGGCGTCGAGGTGCGCCACGATTTCGGACGCGGCGATCCGGATGCGATCTTCGATCGCGTCGCGCGCTTGGCCCTCGCTCGCGCGCACGAGCACCTCGATCTCGCCGGAGGCCTCGCCCTCCCGCTCGCCGACGAGGAGCCGGCCGCTGCGCAGGCTCCGGCGCCAGTGGACCCGACCGACGCCGTCGCCGGGAACGAACTCGCGGAGGCCGGCCAGGTCGTCGCCGCGTTTCGCTGCGCCGTCCCGCTCGTCGCGCTCGCGGCCCGTCGTTTCGTCGGCGCGCAGCGAGACGTTCTCGATCTGCGGATACACCAGCGCGCTCGCGGGCGCGTCGATCTCGGCGGACTTCACGAAGAGACCGAACGGGAAGCGCGTCGAGACGCGCACGTGGTCGAAGCGGACGTCGCCACGCGTCTCGGGCGCCCAGGCGTAGCTCCGGTCGACGTGTTCGCGGGGGCCGATCCGCAGCGCGAACGTGCGCCCGACGGCCTCGGGGCCGTCGGACGCGCCCTGGAGGTCCTCGAGCGTGATCGCGAAGGCGGTGGACCGCTTCTGGTCGTTGTGGATCCGCAGGACGATGCGGTTTTCGAGACCGGCGAAGAGCTCGCCCGGCAGACGGCGCTCGATCCGGATGCCGCGCAGGGACAGCTCCGACAGGAGTCCCGAGAGGACGAGGAACGAGAGCATCAGCGCGAGGACCAGATAGAGCAGATTGTTGCCCGTGTTGAGCGCGGCGAAGCCGACGCCGAACACGATCGCGACGAAACACCAGCCGGCACGGGTCGCGCGCAGGCGCCGCGGGGGGCGGAGGCGGCGGCGCAGCCCGAGGATCTCTTTGCGGCGCGACATGGTGTCCGGCGCTCGACCGCGGATCAGAGCGGGACCGCGACGCGGTCGACGATCTCGCTCAGGATCCAGCGCGGCTCCTCGGCGGCGGAGGGCAGGCCGGCGCGGGTGTGGACCGCGACGCGGTGGGCCAGGACGTCGATGGCGAGCGTGCGCACGTCTTCCGGGATGCAGTAGTCGCGGCCGTCGGCCAGGGCGTTGGCCTGAGCGGCGCGTCGCAGCGCGAGGGCGCCGCGGGTCGAAGCACCGAGCGCGAGTGCCTCGTGGTCGCGGGTCGCGGCGACGAGGTCGAGCAGGTATCCGACGACGCTCTCTTCGAGCTTGACCGCTTCGGCCGCCGTCTGGAGCCCGCGCAGCTCGGCCAGACCGAGCACCGGCTCGAGCGAGGGCAGCGTGTGGACGCTCGGGTCGAGAGAGAGCACGCGCGCTTCGTGCTCCCGGTCGGGGTAGCCGATCGTGAGTCGCATGAGGAAGCGGTCGAGCTGACTCTCGGGGAGCGGATGCGTGCCGTGGTGCTCCAGGGGATTCTGGGTGGCCACGACGAAGAAGGGGTCGGGCAGCGCGTGGCTCGTCCCGTCGACGCTCACGGTGTGATCGCTCATCGCCTCGAGCAACGCGGACTGGGTCTTCGGGCTTGCGCGATTCACCTCGTCGGCCAGGACCAGGTTCCCGAAGATCGGGCCGGGTTGGAAGCGGAACGAAGGCGCAGCGCCCGGCTGCGTCGACTCCGGCATCGTCATGCCCAGCAGGTCGCCCGGCAGGAGATCGCTCGTGAACTGGACGCGTCGGAACTCGCCGTCGATCGTTCGGGCGAGGGCCTGGGCGAGGGTGGTCTTGCCGACGCCCGGGACGTCGTCGAGGAGGACGTGGCCCCGCGCGACCAGGCAGAGGATCGCGCGCTGCACGACCTCGGATTTCCCGTGGACGGCCCGTTCGACCTCGGCCTGCCAGCGACCGAGGGCCTCGGCCGCGTCGCGACTGGTGATGATCTGCTCGTTCGACATGGATCCTCTCGGCGAAACCCGACGGTGGCGCTGCGTCCCGCTCTTCGGCGCGGGCGGAGCTTGCCCTGAGGCGGGCGGCCCCCTGCGCCTCACGCACCGGCAGCTTGGACGCACCCGACCGGCGGGCGGTTCGCCGGAGGGCGGATCGGGCGTGTTCGGCGAGCCGTCCCCGGATGAGGTGGGGCGGGCGTGTGCGACGAGCCGTTCGCGGAGAGAAGGATCGCGCCGCGTCCGCGCTGGCCGGCGCCGGCGCGGCGCCCGGCTCAGAAGGAGTACTTGAGCTCGCCGTAGACCCGGTCGTTCGAGTCGAAGGCGCCCGGTCCGAAGCGCGGGCCCTGGAAGAAGACGAGCCAGCCGCCCTCGACCTTGAGGCTGTCGGTCAGCTCGTAGTCCGCCGAGGCGCGGAAGGTTCCGCCGTCCTGCGCGCGCTCGCCGAGGATCGTGCCGAGCAGGGTCACGTCGAGGCGCTCGCGCAGGAAGGGGCGCGTCACGCGGATCGCGGTTTCGAAGCGGTCGGCGGGGGTCAGCTCGATCACCCCGGTCGGACCGCCTGGATGATCAAAGAGGTGCCGGTTCACGATCTCGACCGCGACGGTGAGCTGGTCCGGGCCGTACCACTCGACGCCGACGAGGGTGTCGAGGCGATCTCGCTCCTGGTTGAGGAGGGGGCCGGCCGGCCCGGGCGTCACGTCGAAGCGGATCGTCCGGAGTCCGAAGAAGCCGCCCATTTCGATCTTGAAGAGGAACGCACCCCGGGTCACGTTCGCGGCCGCGCCGACCATGCCGAAGCGGTTCGCTTCCTGCTTGACGTCGAAGACGAGCGCCGGCGGTGGCACGCTGAAGCGCAGCGTGTCGACGGTCCGGGTTGTCTCGTCGATGTAGGCGCCGTAGAGCGAGAAGTCCCAGCCGCTGAACCGGCCGTCGAACTTCGCGGCGAAACCTGGCGTTCCCGTGAAGTCGTCGCGGTCGTCGATCGGCGAGCCGCCACCGAGTCCGCCCGGGACCGACGTGAAGGGATCCGGGATGAAGTCGCTGCCGGGCGGCGGATTGCGGTCGTAGCGGTGTTCCGGGATCACGAGGAGCTGCCCCGACCACGGGCCGCGCTGGTAGTCGAGCTTGACCATCGTGCGGGGGCGGCGCAGGTCCTCGATGTCGACCAGGCCCGGCTCCTGGTTCTCGAGCGGATTCACGACGTCGACGATCCGGAAGGTGTCCGAGCGTCCCCAGTTCACGACCTTGCGGCCGAGCGTGAGGTCGAAGTTCTCGCTGATCGGGCCGGAGAGGTAGGCCTCGCCGCTGTCGACCTGCCACTCGTAGACGTCGAGGACGGCGGCGTTGAAGTCGCGGCGTCCACGGATCTGGTAGCTGAAGTCGTACCAGCCGAGGATCTCGGCGCGGGCCTGCCAGTCGAAGGGCAGCTGGACGTCGATCTGGAGGCGGCCTCGTAGATCGAGGCGCGAGAGGCCGTCCTGATCCGTGCGGCCACCGGAGCCCTCGCTGTCGGCGACCGAGCGCCCGAGGTAGCTCCAGACGGCGGCGGACGAGAGCGAGCCGCTCACGTCGACGTTCTCCCAGGCCCAATCGCCGCCGGGAACGGCCATCAGCCAGTCCGGCGCCGTTTCCTCTTCCTCTTCGATGATCGAGACGTCGAAGTCGTCATCGAAGCCGCCCATCAGGTCGTCGAGGTCGTCTTCGGCCCGTCCGATCGATGGCGCAGCCACGACCGACGCAGCCAGCAAGAGCGCCGCAGCCCAGGTCAGCGCCGCGGCTTGGGTCAGCGCCGCGGCTTGGGGCAGCGCCGTGGCCCAGGTCAGCGCCGCGGCCGGACAGGGCGCGGCCGGAAGTCGGGGCAGCCGGTGCAAGGGTCAGGGGCCGGTTTCGAGCCCGCGGACGCTGAACATGTCGAAGTCGAGATCCTGGCCGAACTGCACGTCGCTGGTTCGAAGGATCGTCTTGTGAAGGGTCTGCTTGCCCTTCTTGGTCGTCATGGTCATGACGGTCGGAACCCAGATCCCGTCGATCTCCTCGAGCTCTTCGACCTTCATGTATTTGTTCCGCTTGCCCTTCTTGACCCAGATCTTGGCCTGGACGACGACGTAGTTGTCCTTGCGGACGAACTGGATCGACTTCGTGTAGCCGGTCTCGTCGATCTCGTCCTCGTCGACCGGCGTCGACTGGATGATCCAGACCGGATGGCCGTCCACTTCGCCGTCTTCCTTCACGAGCTGGTACTCGTACTTCTCGAGCGGCCGACTGGTCATGTCCGCATAGGAAAAGTCCGAACCCATGAAGCTTCCGCTCTTGTCGCTGGAGGCGATCCGCTTCGTCTTCTTGAGCGCCGGCAGGTAGAGCCACTGGTCGTCGTCGCGGTCCGCGTCGTCGAAGTCGTAGGTCAGGAAGCCCGTGTCCTCGACGTCCGCCGGGCTCAGGAAGAACATCATCGACAGCTCGTCGATTTCCTTGTCCTTGCGGAAGCTGCGGAGCTCCCGGACGCGCTGCTTGCCCCGCTTGTCGATCAGCACCATCTGCATGTTCGAGGTCTGGTTGTCGCCGTCCTCGCGGTCGTCGACCTTCGTCATGATCTCGCGGGCTCGGGGATCGTCGGCGCCGAAGGCGGCTCCGGCGGCGAGCGCGACCATCGGGGCCACGAGCGCGACGAGCACGCCGGCGCGGGCCAGCAGGGCCAGGGGCGCACGGCGGGCGGGAACTCGACCGGACATCAGCTTTCCTCCTCGCAGGGGGCTTCGGATCGGTGCGGGCGCGGGGTGCGCGCGACGCTTCGATCGGCGCCCTAACGGGCAGTGGGGAGCCGCCCGCAGTAAACCCCAGATCCGACGGCCGGAAAAGGGCGCGAGGGTGGGACCCGGAGACGCCACCGATCGTTGCGTGCACGCTCGATGCGCCCGCGCCCCTGTATCGTGGTCCCCGTCGGGCCGATGACGCGGGGGCCTAGCGCACCCTGACCGCGCGCCGCGCGTCCGACGAAGAAGGAGACGACGATGAGCAGTGGAGACGCGCCCGGGGCGCGGTCCGAGTCGACGTGGCGCGCGGCCGTCGAAGCGGGCTTCGCCCGCTGGGGACGGATCGTCGTTCGCCACCGCTGGCTCGCGCTGGTCCTCTCGGTCGCGATGACCGGCTGGCTCGTCAGCCACCTCCCGCAACTCGAGATCGACAACTCGACCGAGTCCTTCCTGACGACGGACGCCCCGAACGTCGTGCTCTACAACGCGTTCCGGGAACAGTTCGGACGCGACGACAAGATCGTGGTCGCCGTCGAGGGGGGGGATCTCTTCTCGCTGCCCTTCCTCGAACGCCTGCGCGACCTGCACGAAGCGCTCGAGAACGACGTGCCCTACGTGACCGAGGTCGAGAGCCTCGTCAACGCGCGCTTCACCCGCGGCGAAGCCGGCGAACTCGTCGTGGGCGAGCTGCTCGAAGAGTGGCCCGAGACCGCCGAGGCGCTGGCCGTTTTCGAGGAGCGGGTCCGATCGAATCCCCTCTATCAGAACGCCCTGGTCTCTTCCGACTACCGGGTGACGGCGATCGCGGTCACGCCCGACACCTACTCGAGCGAGGCGCCGCAGGTCGACGAGCTCGGCGGGTTCGGTGAGGGCGGCGAAGGCAGTGAAGGCGCGGCCGACGATGAGGCGCCGGTCTACATGAAGCCCGGCGAGGGCGACGCCGTGATCGAGTCGATCTACGCGGTGCTCGACCGCTTCCAGGCCGACGACTTCCGGCTGCACATGGCTGGCGCGCTCCCGCTGACCTGGCGGATCAACGACGGCATGGAGCGCGATTTCTCGATCTTCATTCCGACGACGCTCGGCCTGATGGGCCTCGTCCTGGGGCTGCTGTTCCGCCGGGTCGGCGGTGTGGTGCTCCCCCTGATGGTCGTCGGACTGTCCCTCGCGGCGGCGGTGGGCGTGATGATCGTGCTGGGCATCCCCGGCTCGTCGGCCGTGCAGATCCTGCCGGTCTTCCTGCTGACCGTCGGCGTCTGCGACGCCGTCCACGTGCTCGCGATCGTCTATCGCTATCGGATGGAGGGCATGGACAAAGAGGAGGCGATCGTCCAGGCGCTGGCCCACTCCGGCCTGGCGATCCTGATGACGAGCGTGACCACCGCTGCGGGCATGGTCTCCTTCATCACGTCGGAGATGGCGGCGGTCCAGGACCTCGGCATCCTCGCCCCGATCGGCGTGCTGCTGGCGTTCGTCTACACCGTCGTACTGCTCCCCGCCCTCCTGGCCGTCTTCCCGCTCCCCGCCCCGAAGCGCGGTCGCATCGCTCAGGGCCTCTTCCCCTTCGAGTCGTTCCTGGTGAGCGCGGGGCGCTTCGCGGTGCGGGCCCCGTGGCGGGTGCTCGTGCCGACGGCTGGCATCGTCTCGATCGCGGTGCTGGGCGCGGTCCAGATCACCTTCAGCCACAACGGCCTCAAGTGGTTCCCGGAAGACGACCGGACTCGTGTCGACTTCGAGGCGATCGATCGTTTCCTCGGCGGGTCGGTCACGCTCGACGTGCTCGTCGATACCGGCGAGCCGGGCGGTCTCTACGACCCGGATCTCCTGCGGGCGCTCGAGCGGATCGAGTTCGACGTGGCGAATCTCGCGCAGGACCCGATCGTCGTGGCGGACGCCGTCTCGATCCGGGAGATCGTCGAGGAGACCCACCAGGCGCTGAACGAGAATCGCCCCGAGATGCGGCGGGTGCCGGATTCGCGGAACGCCGTCGCGCAGGAGCTCCTGCTCTTCGAGCAGAGCGGGAGCGACGACACCGAGGAGCTGGTCGACTCGGAGTTCCGCGTGACCCGGCTCAACATGCGGATCCCCTTCGTCGACGCGCTGCTCTACCCCGACTTCCTCGCGGAGGCGGAGCAGGTCATCGCGGCGCGCCTCGACGGGCGCGCCACGTTCCAGATCACCGGCTTGATGACCCTGCTCGCCGACATCTTCGACGCGGTCATCGTCAGCATGAGCCGGTCCTACGTCTTCGCGTTCTGCGTGATCACGCCGCTCATGATGCTGCTGCTCGGCAGCCTGCGGCGCGGCCTCGTGAGCATGGTCCCGAACCTGCTGCCGATCGTGGCCGTGCTGGCGGTCATGGGCTGGGGACGGATCGCGATCGACACGACCACCATGATGGTCGGCGCCATGGTGATCGGGATCGCGGTCGACGACACGATCCACTTCATGCACAAGTTCCAGGGCTACTTCGAGCAGTCCGCGAATCTCGAGCTCGCCGTCACGGAGACGCTCCGCACGACGGGCTCGGCGCTCCTGTTCACGACGTTCGTCCTGATCGCGGGGTTCTCGGTCTTCGGTCTGTCGGAGATGTCGAACATGCGGGTGTTCGGTCTGCTCTCGGCCTTCGCGGCCGGCGTGGCGCTCCTCGCGGACGTCTTCGTCGCACCGGCGCTCCTGGCCGTGGTCGAAGGCGCGCGCGCCCGCAAGCTCGCAGCCCGCGCAGCCGGCGCCTGAGTCATCGCCCCGACGCTGTGCTACCCCAGATCGGTCCGCGCACGCGGCCGCGGGACAGGGGGGATCCGTGAAGGCACTCATCTTCGACACCGAGACGACCGGGATGGTCCAGTTCCGGAAGCCGCCGGAAGACCCGAGCCAGCCGGATCTGATCCAGCTCGGCATGCTGCTCGTCGACTGCGCGACCTGGGAGGCGAAGGCGCGGCACTCGATGCTCGTGACCCTCGCCGAAGGGGTGTCGATCGATCCCGGCGCCCGGGAAGCGCACGGCATTTCGGAGGAGGACTGCGCGCGCTACGGCGTCGCGCCGATCGTGGCTTGCTCGCTCTTCAACCAGGCGTGCATGCAGGCCGACATCATCGTCGCCCACAACCTCTCGTTCGACGAATCGATCATGAAGACGGCGCTGCATCGCATCGGCAACAAGCCCCACCGCCTCGACGGCCGCCAGCACGTCTGCACGAAGGAGGCGTCGACGGACGTCCTCAAGCTCCCGGGCAAGTACGGTTACAAGTGGCCGACGCTCGCGGAGGCCTATCGCCATTACACCGGCGACGAGATCGAGGGGGCGCACGATGCCCTCGTCGACACCGAAGCGTGTCTGCACGTGTTCCGGGGGCTCGTCCAGGAAGGCGTGGTCGACCTGATCGGTCGCTAGCCGCGCTCTTCGGGCCGAAGCTCGGAGGCGCCGTCTGCCTCGTGGAATTCCTCCACGTCGAAGAATGCTTCGACGTCGCGCCCCTCGTCGGCCCAGCGCACGAGCCGCCGGATCATGGCGCGCAGGTCGCCCCCGAGCGCTTCGAGCACGGTCGCATGCCGGGGGCCGTCCCGTACGTAGGCGCCGCGCAGTGCCAGGCAGGGGTCCGAGAGACGCGTCCGCTCGGCCACCCGGGTCGGGTCGTAGGCCGCGAGAGGCATCGCGGCGAGCTCCGCGCGCAGCGCCGCTTCGGCGTCCGCGCGTCGCCGCGCGCGGTCCGGTTCGCCTTCGAGCGCGGCGAGCGACTCGCGGAAGTCGAGGGTCCGCGCCGCGATCCGCGCGCGGTCGGCGATCCCGTCGCGAACGCGGGCGACGTCCGGCCAGTCGTCGGGCAGCTCCGGCCCTGGCGGATTCGCCGCGAAATAGCGGAGAGCGGCCTGCTGGCCGATGAACTGCGCGACGCCCTCGTTGAAGTCGGCGTCTCCGGCGACGAACGCGGTCGCGTGGACCAGCTCGTGGAAGAGGGTCTCGACGAGGCTCGCCGCGCCGCGGGCCAGCATCGGCTGGGTGACGGGATCGTCGACGAAGCCCAGGGTCGAATAGGCGGACACTCCGCTCACGCAGACCTGATAGTCGTCGCCGCGGAGACGGTCGGCCTCTGCTTCGGCGCGATGCTGCTCGAAGTACCCCTTGTAGGGGAGCGCGCCGAGAAAGGGGTAGCGCCACGGCACGGCCTCCAGGCTGCCCGCCCGCGTGCGGACGAGCGTCGTCACGACCCGATCCCCGGGCCAGTCGACGTAGCTCGTGTACTGTCCCCCCACGTCGAGGCCGAGGTCCTTCGCGAAGTCGCGGACGTCTTCGACTCGCGCGAGCAGGGCGCGCACGTCCGGCGGCGTGTCCGGCGCGGCGAGCACGTCCTCGATCGGCTGTCTCCGCCACATCAGGCGGAGCTGCCCCTTCGCGAGATGTCCGTAGTAGCAGCCGCCGAGTCCCAGGCAGGCCCAGAGACCGACTGCGAGGAGCGCGAACCGCATGAGTGAGCCCATCCTTCGCTTCCGGATCGACTGCGCCGAGGAGACGACCCGCGAGTGGCTGCTGGCCGAAGCCTTCGACGCGGGCGCCGGCGGCGCCGAGGAGAGCGAGTTCGACGGGCGGTTCCGGGCAGACATCTACGCGCCTCCGGACGAAATCGAAGGGATTCGGGCCGTGCTTGCCGGACTCGGCGCACCCGAAACGCGGATCGAGCCCGTCGAGACGCTTCCGGAGGTCGATTGGACCGAAGCCTGGAAGGACGGCCTCGAGGCGCTCGAGATCTCGGCCCGACTCTTGATCCGACCGCCCTTCGTGGCGTCGCCGGGCCGCGCGGGCCAGCAGGAGATCGTGATCGAGCCGGGGCAGGCCTTCGGGACGGGCAACCACGCGTCGACGCGACTCTGCCTCGAGTGGATCGACGGCCTGCTGGCCGGCGAGATTCCGGCGCCGCCGATCGACCGCGTGCTCGACGTGGGGACCGGGAGCGGCGTGCTGGCGCTGGCGTCGGTCGCGCTCGGGGTGCGCGAGGCGATCGGCTTCGACCTCGACCCGGTCGCGATCGAAGCCGCCGAGGAGGCGGCGCGGGCGAACCCGAACGGCGCTGCGGCGTCGTTCTTCGCCGGGCCGATCGAGGCCGTTTCCGGTCCGCCCTTTCCCCTCGTCGTCGCGAACCTCCTGAAGAAGGAGATGCTGCCGATCGCCGACGCGATCGCCTCGAGGGTGGCGCCGGGCGGTCGGCTCGTGCTCGCCGGACTGCTGGAAGAGGATCTGGTCGCGGTGCTCGCGCGGTTCGGCGAAGCGGGGCTCGAGGAGACGGGGCGGCGCCAGCGCGCGGATCCGATCGGCCTCTGGGTCTCCCCCTGCCTCGGCAAGCCCTGATCCGGACGAAGCCGCTCGTTCATCGTGCGTCGCGCTCCGTCCAGTCGGCGAGCAGCTCGCGGAGGATCGCGTCGAGGGAGATCCGGGGCGCCCAACCGGTGGCCTTCCGGAGCCGCGTGGCGTCCCCGACCAGCCAGTCCGTCGGGCGATGTCGATCCGGATCGGTTTCGACGCGCGGGCTGATCTCGGCGAGCGCGAGCAGTCGGTCGAGGAGGGACTGAATCGGCGTCGCGACGCCGCCGGCGACGTTGTAGACCTCCGGCGGCACGCGCGGATCGAGCAGCGCGACGTACGCCTCGAGTACGTCGTCCACGTGGAGGAAGTCGCGCACGCTCTCGAGGTTGCCTACGCGCATGACCGGCGCCTGGCGCCCGTCGCGGATCGCGGCGACCTGACGCGCAAAGCTCGAGACGACGAACGCGTCCGCCTGGCCAGCTCCCGTGTGGTTGAACGCGCGCACGCGGACGATCGCCCGTCCATCCTCCGCCGCCGCGGTGCCGAGCGCCTCCGCCGCCGCCTTCGTCCGGGCGTAGGGCGAGCGCGGCCGGAGCGGAGTCGACTCGCTGAAGGCCATGCGATCCTGCCCTTCGCCGCCGACCGGTGCGTACTGGTCCGCCGACCCGATCAGCAGCACGCGGGCCTCGGGGCAGACGCGCGCATGCCCCTCGAGCAGCGCGCGGGTGCCCAGGAAGTTCAGGCGGTAGCAGCGCGTCGGGGATCGCCAGGATTCGGCGACGCTGCTCATCGCGGCGAGATGGACGACGGCGTCCGGGCGCGTGCGTTCGAGCGCGGCGCGGAGCGCCTCGGCATCGGTGACGTCGACCTCCCGATCGGTGCCGATGACGGCATGTCCCGCACGCTCGAGTCGCGGCCGCAGTCGGCGCCCGACGAAACCCCCTGCGCCCGTCACGAAGACCCGCATGTTCGCAGGCTGACAGATCGATCGGTTCCGGGCAACGCGTGCGGCCGACGAGCGTGCCTGTCCGCGTCGGGAGCTGGCCGCGACTTGACCGGAGTGGGGCCGATCGGCGACCCTGCCGCCATGATCATCGGCGTCGCCGGACGAAACGGAGCGGGGAAGGGCGAACTCGTCGGCTTCCTCGGGGCCCGCAGCTTCACCGCGCTCTCCCTGTCGGACGCGATCCGCGCCGAACTCGCTTCTCTGGGACTCGAAGAGTCCCGTGAGCGGATGATCGAGACGGGCCAGGCGATGCGGCGCCGGGCGGGACCGGGGGCGCTGGCCCAGAGCCTCGCCAAGCAGCTGCTGCCCCGACCGCAACTACGCGATCGACTCGATCCGTCACCCCGTGGAGGTCGAGATCCTCCGCGCCCACGCCGAGGCGAGCGGTCACGTGTTCCACCTGGTCTGGGTGGACGCGAAGCTCGAGACGCGATTCGCGCGGATGGTGGAGCGCGGCCGGCCGGGGGATCCCGCGACGATCGCCGAGCTCGAGGCGCTCGAAGCGCGTGAGCGAGGCAGCGACGATCCGAACGCCCAGCAGCTCGACGCCGTCGAGGCGGATGCGGACTTCCGGCTCGCGAACGACGACAGCCTCGAGGCCTTCCAGGAGGCGATCCAGGCGTGGGTTCGGAAGAACCTGGCCTTCGCGCGCCCCGACTGGGACGACTATTTCATGGGGATCGCGCGCGTCGTGGCCTCGCGCTCGAACTGCGTGAAGCGCAAGGTCGCGGCGGTCGTGACCCTCGAGAAGCGGATCATCTCGACCGGATACAACGGCACGCCCCGCGGCACGACGAACTGCAACGAGGGCGGCTGTGCGCGCTGCAACGATCTCGCGCCGGGCGGGACGCGGCTCGACGAGTGCCTGTGCTCGCACGCGGAAGAGAACGCCATCACCCAGGCCGCCTACCACGGCGTCTCGCTGAAGGGCGGCTCGATCTACACGACCTTCTCGCCGTGCCTCCAGTGCACGAAGATGATCATCAACGCGGGCCTCGTCGAAGTCGTCTATCAGAGCGACTACCCGCTCGGCGAGACGTCCCTGGCGCTGCTCGCCGAGGCGGGGATCGAGACGCGTCAGACCGCCGACTGACGCGACCCGGCGGCGAGCCGGAGCTTCGCGTATTCGCCGAAACCTCCGTTCTGGACGCGATCGCGCCCAGGTTGCCGCTCGGCTGCCGGCGGCCGAGGCGCGACTGTGCGCATCCCGGGCCATTTCCCTCAATTCGTTACGGGAATCCGCCGAATCGTCACTCGGCAGACCCCGTAGGTCACGGGCGGGTCCTGCTGTCGGACTGCGTGTGTCCGAATCTGGCGAACCCGTGCGAGGACGACATGCGTCCCACGCCTTCCCGATTGATGGACCATCGCGAATATCCCGTCCTCTACGTCGACGACGAGAAGGACAACCTCCGGATCTTCGAGCTGACCTTCCGCCGTGACTTCACCGTGCTGACCGCGAACAGCGCGCGCGAGGGACTCGAGCTCCTGGCGCAGCATCCCGTCGCGGTCGTTCTCTCGGACCAGAAGATGCCGGGCATCGAGGGCGTCGAGTTCCTCCGCCAGGTCCGCGAGCTGGACGCGCGCACGCTCCGCATCCTGGTGACGGCGTACGGCGATGCGAAGATCCTCGGGGACGCCATCAACGACGGCAACATCTACCGCTACGTCGCGAAGCCCTGGGAGCCCGACGACATGCGGCTCACGGTCCAGCGCGCGATCGAGGCCTACGCGCTCGAGGCGGAGCGGGCGACGCTCCTCGAAGAGCTGATGATCCTGAACCGGCTCTCGCGCACGATCCACCGCGACATCGATCGCGGTCGTCTCTACGTGACGCTGCTCGAAGCGCTCCGGGAGGAGCTCGATTTCGACGGTTGCTCGCTGCTCCTGCGCGAACGCGAGGACGATCGGCTGGCGATCGTCGCGGGCGAGCCCGACGACGACGTGGCGTTGCGGCTGCGCGAGATCGAGTTCGACGCGGCGCACGCCGGCGAGTTCGTCGATCGTGTCCTCAAGGGCGACACCCAGCTCCTGCGCGTCGACGACGCCGTCGACCACGAGCCCGCCGTGCGGAGGTGGCTGACCGAGGTCTCCGCCGACGAGATCTTCGTCGTCCCGCTGGCCGGCAAGGAACGCGTGATCGGCGCGCTCGCCGTCGACAACCGTCGGGGCGGACAGCCGCTCGGGGCCGACGGTCGGATGCTCGTCGAGGGACTCGCGATGCAGGCGGTGATCGCGATCGAGAACGCGCAGCTCGTCGACGACCTGCGTCGTTCGCGAGCGCAGATCCGGCGCGTCGATCGCCTGGGCACGCTCGGCACGCTCGCGGCCGGGCTGGCGCACGAGATCAACAACCCGCTCGTCTCGCTCAACACGTTCCTGTCGCTCGCGCCCGAGAAGCGCGAGACCGACGACCCGAGCTTCTGGGGCGACTACCACGAGCTGGCCTGCGGCGAGCTCGAACGGATCCGCGGCCTCGTCGAGACGATGAGTCGTCTCGGGCGCGGGGGACCGACGCCGGCGCTCGCCAAGGAGTCGATCCATCTGGCCGACGTCGCGGAGCAGGTCGTGCGCCTGCTCCATCGCGAGACCGAGCGCGCGGGCGTCACGATCGACATGGAGATCGCCGACGACCTGCCCGAGGTGCCGGCCGTGCGCGATCAGATCCATCAGGTCGTGCTGAACCTGGCGTTGAACGCGATCCAGGCGAGCCGAAACGGAGGCTCGATCTCGATCCACGTCGGGCCCGATGGCCCGACCGACGCGCCGATCGGCGCGCGGCTGCGTTTCCAGGACGCGGGCGAAGGCATCAGCGAAGAGAATCTCGAGCGGATCTTCGACCCCTTCTTCACGACGAAGGACCCCGACAAGGGAACCGGACTCGGTCTGATGATCTCCCACCAGATCATCGCCGATCACGGCGGCTCCATCGAAGTCGAGAGCACGCCCGGCGAGGGAGCGACGTTTCACGTACGACTGCCCAGCGAGGACGGCGCTCCGTCCGGGGGCGAGGCGAGCACCGCTCTCGACCCCGCTTGACGCTGCCCGGCGGATCCTAGAGAATCCGCCCGCCTCGCAGGCCGGATGCGGTTCCGAGGGGGCAGGAGAGGGGATTCGACCATGACCGGGATGCGAAACGCGCGGCGCCTCACGTTCGCCGCCGTCGCCGCCGTTCTGTTCTCGCTGGCCGTCTTCGCCGCGCCCGCGAGCGCCGCGCCGCGGCTGCTCCTCCTGCCGATCGTGGTGCACAGCGCGGAGGATCCCGACTACCTGCGGGCCGGCCTGTCCGACATGCTCGCTTCGCGCTTTGCGCGCATCGGCGCGCTCGAGCTCGTGCGCGGCGAGGCGGACGGTCGCGGAACGACCGATCCGGACGAGGCACGGGCGCTCGCTCGAAAGAGTGGCGCCGACTTCGTGCTCTATGGCTCCTTCACGCGATTCGGGCAGGGCGCGAGCCTCGACGTGCAGTGCGCGCCGGTTCGCGGAGACGAGAGCACGGGCGCACCCGCGCCGCTGCGCGAGATCTTCGTCCACTCGGGATCGATCGGGGAGATCATCCCCGACCTCGACGAACTGGCCGGCAAGGTCAGCCGCTACGCCCGCGGCGAAGCCGTGGCCTCGGCCGCGCCTCCCGCCGCGGGCGGGATCGGCGGCGGTGTCCCGACGGGCGGCGGGGGGGGAGCCGACCTCGAGGATCTGCGCCTCCGCATCGAGGGCCTCGAAGCGGCGGTTCGCGCGCTGCTCGAGTCGTCCGAGGCTGGGACCGTCGAGTAGCTGCGCTAAGCTGCCGCGTCTCCGGCGGGAGGCCCTTCGGGCGCTCCTGCGAAGCCCGCGGCGTTGTCGCGTCGGCCCGGCCGGAACCGATCTTGGGGTGGTGTAGCTCAGCTGGTTAGAGCGGCGGCTTCATAAGCCGTAGGTCGGCGGTTCAAGTCCGCCCACCACTACCAGGGTCGTTCCGATCGCCTCAATGCGTCCAGATCGGCGAGGTGACGGCGCGCTCCTGGATCGTCGTCGGGACGCCGCTCGGCGGAGGGCGCTTCGTGCGCAGCGCATCCCAGGTCGACCAGCGGCAGGTCGGAACCTCGAGCACCCGCACATAGTAGAAGGTGCCGCCGGCGGAAGGCGGAAGCGGATCCTGCCAGCGCACGCGCAGCTCCGCCTGGCCGGCCTCCGCGGATCCCGCGCAGGTCTTCGGGTCGGGCTCGGCGTCGGATGCGGGGCACACGTCCCCGTGCTCGCCGGGTGCGTGGCCGTCGGCGCAGACGACGTCGAAGACGCGCTCGTGCGTGCGCCCGGACCCGTCCATCCAGCCGCGCACGACCTGGACGCGGTCGAGGGGTGCGGAACGTGGATCGCGCTGGGCGGCGATCACGAACGTCGGGCGGGCCGCGGCCTCCGGCCGCGCGGGCAGCACCCCGCCCATCGCGACCGCGTCTTCGCGATCGAGCAGCGCCCCGGGGTCGGAGCCGTCGGGCAGCGTCCAACCCGCCGCGACGCGCACGCGGATGCGCGGACCCGACGTGCCGTAGGACTCGCGTCGCCGGATCGCGTCGAAGACGCCTTCGCGGGTGTTCGCCTTGGCCCAGACGCCCGTGAGACCGGCGGCCCCCCAGCGCGTCACGATCGAGACGACGGGCTCCGCGCCCGGGGGCATCGCCGGCACCGCGAGACGCGCTTCGGGCGTGCTGTCGTTGTTGCCGATCTTGCCCGTGTAGTTGTCTTCCTCGAAGGGGCTCGCCGCGTTGTGTCCGTCAGTCGAGGCGATCACGCCGAGCCGATACGGATTGGCGCCGGTGGCTCCCGCGATCGCGAGGCCGCGGCGGAGGGCGTCGCGCAGGTAGGAGCCTTCCGGGCGACTCGCGAGGGCGGGCGCCGTGGTGCGGACGTCGACGATCTCGAAGCCGGCGAAGGGATCGTCGGGCGAGAGGGCGGGATGGGTCTCGGAGGCGCCCTTGATCTGGAAGACCTCCATGGCCGGTTCGTTGCGCGCGCGCAGCGCGACCCAGTCCGCGTCGATCGGGCCGCCGTCGAAGCGTGTTGCGGCGAACATCCGCCCGTCGCTTCCGTTCGGGTTGTGCGGGATCGCGAGCGCGTCGTGCCCGGCGGCCCGGGACGTCTCCATCCAGCGCCACAGGTCCTCGGGGTTCCGCGAGTCCATCGAGGAGTAGGGACGCGCCGGAGCGCTTCCGCGAAAGAGCACGTTGCGATGGAGGTTGCGTCCCTCGACGTCGGACGTGTACTCGAAGGCCGCGAAGGTCGTGAACTCGCCGGGCCGGTTCTGTTCCTGCGCCAGCCGAACGAGCGCGCGCCAGGCCGGCTCGACGACCGATGGCTGGGTCAGGGCCGGGAGCCCTTCGCGCCGCCCGAAGGTTTCCCGGATCCGTCGAAACGCGAGCCGTCGTGCGCGCGGATCGTCGCCGGTCAGCGATCGGATGAGCGGCTGCTTCCGGAGGACGTGCTGCGGGTCGAAGGCCGCCTGCATGACGCCGAGGTACTCGGCGTGGTCGGTGAGCGCCATGAAATCGAGGGGCGGACCGGCCAGCCGGATCGGAACGCCGCCGGCGTGGGCGATCGATTCCCCGCGCGCGTAGCGATAGGCGTCGCGGGGCCGAGCCGTGACCCCGGCGCCGTAGGCGTCGAAGCTCCAGGAGGAGTGGACGTGGAGGTCACCGAAGAGAAGCGTGCGCGGCACGGGGGGAGAAGCGGCTTCCGTCGCCGTCACGGCCGTCACGGAGGGAGCGGCTTCCGACGCCGCGTGCGGCGCCTTCGCGGTCGCCAAGCCAAGGGCGAGCGCGAGCGCGAACCCGGAGCGGAGCCGGCGGGACGCGGCCATCGCTAGTTCCCGTAGATCGCGCCGCCGTCGACCTTCAGGATCGCGCCCGTCGTGAAGCACGAAGCTTCGCTCGCGAAGTAGAGCGCCGCGCCGACGATCTCGTCCGGTGCTCCCCCGCGGCCGAGCGGAATCGTTCGGTTCAGTCCTTCGATCATGGCGGGCGTCCATGCCTTGCTGATATCGGTCATGAAGGGGCCGGGCATGATGCAGTTGACCCGGACCTTCGGCGCGAACGCCCGGGCGAAGCTCTTCGTCAGGTTGTGCATCCCGGCCTTGGCGGCGCCGTAGACCATCTCGATCGGCGACGCCTGACTGCCGGCGATGCTCGAGACGTTGATGATCGAGCCTCCGTCGCCGTCCATCATGGCGCCACCGAGGACCGCAGAGAGGCGGAACGTGCCCTTGAGGTTCACGTCCATCACCTTGTCGTAGTGCTCTTCGGTCACGTTCCGGATGTCGTCGTAGAGCAGCGACATGCCCGCGTTGTTCACGAGCACGTCGACGTGACCGAACGCGTCGAGCGCCTCCGCCGCGAGTTCGTCCATCGCGTTCCAGTCCGCCACGTGCGCGCCGATCGCGAGCGCCTTGCGTCCGGTCTCGTGCTCGACCTCCTTGGCGAGTGCGTCGCAGGCGTCCTGCTTGCGACTCGAGATGACGACGTCCGCGCCGACCCGGGCGAAGGCCAGCACCATCTCGCGGCCGAGTCCGCGGCTGCCGCCGGTCACGAGCGCGACCTTGCCGTCGAGGCGGAACTGGTCGGTGGGATCCTGGGACATGCGGGGCACTCTCCGGGTCGGGGTTCGCGCGCCGCCGCGGTGGCAGCGCGCGCACGAGTATCCCACCGTACGATCGTCTTTCCACCCCGGCCGCCGTCGGCCCTCGAGGAGCGTCATGCCGATCGATTTCAGCGTCGAACCCGAATTCCAGGAGCAGCTCGATTGGATCCGAGGCTTCGTGGAGACGGAGGCCGTGCCCCTCGATCTCGCTTTCGGCGGGGAAGAAGGGGTCTACAACAAGGCCCACCCGGTCTGGTCCGAAGCCATCCGACCGCTCCAGGAGAAGGTGAAGGCGCGTGGGCTCTGGGCCTGTCATCTCGGTCCCGACCTCGGCGGCCTCGGCTTCGGGCAGACGAAGCTCGCTCTCATGAACGAGATCCTCGGACGCTCGGGCTTCGCGCCGAGCCTCTTCGGCTGTCAGGCGCCGGACTCCGGGAACGCCGAGATCCTGGCCCACTACGGGACGGACGCGCAGAAGGAGGCCTATCTCGAGCCGCTCCTGAACGGAGAGATCTCGTCATGTTATTCGATGACCGAGCCGCAGGGGGGCGCGGATCCCAACGTGTTCACCTGCCGGGCCACGCCGGACGGCGACGACTGGGTCATCGAAGGCGAGAAGTGGTACTCCTCGAGTCTGCGCTGGGCGAAATTCGCGATCGTCATGACGGTCACGAACCCGGACGTGCCGATCTATCAGGGCGCGTCGATGTTCCTCGTGCCGACCGACACGCCCGGCGTCGAGATCATCCGGAACACCGGGATGTCCGGCGAACCGGAGGGCCACGGCGGCCACGCCTACGTCCGGTACGACCGGGTGCGGGTGCCGAAGGAGAACCTGCTCGGGGGCGAGGGGCAGGCCTTCAAGATCGCGCAGACCCGGCTCGGCGGGGGGCGCCTCCACCACGCGATGCGCACGGTCGGGGCGGTCCGGCGTCTGCTCGACATGATGGCGGAGCGCGCGGTCAGTCGGTTCACGAAGGGATCGAGCCTGGCCGAGAAACAGAGCGTGCAGGACATGCTCGGCCAGACCTGGCTCGATCTGCAGCAGTTCCGGCTGCTCGTGCTCCACGCCGCCTGGACCGTGGACCAGGTGGGCGGTTCGGCCGCGCGCACCGAGATCGCGGCGGTCAAGGTGGCGACGCCCAAGGTCTACACGGAGGCGGCCTACCGCTGCATGAAGCTCCACGGCTCGCTCGGGGTCTCCAACGAGATGCCGATCGCCGGGATGTGGCTCGCGGGCGCCAGCCTGGGGCTCGCGGACGGGCCGACGGAAGTCCACATGACGACGATCGCGAAACACGTCTTGAAGGACGTCGCGCCGGCCGAGGGCCTCTTTCCGAGCGAACATCTTCCCGGCCGGCGGGCCGCCGCGCGGGCGCGCTTCGCGCGTATTCTCGAAATGGAAATCGGACATCACTGAACCGGCGGCGATTGGATGTAGGCAAAAAGACTCATTCTAAGCTCGGCTAGAACGTAAGTCTCCTTCCCTCATCGAAAAAATCCCCATCGGCAACGCACATCCCTGTAGGGTAAGTAGATGGGAAGGAGACAGCCGATGCTGAAGCGCTCGATGCTGGACTCGTTCGGGAAGACGGTGCTGCCGTCTCTCCTGCTCGTCGGGACGATCATGCTCGCCGGAGGCGCCTCCGCAGGAACGATCCTGCCGGGCGTCTATCAGCTGCTCGATCATCCGGACGGCTCGGTCAGTCCTCCGCCCTATGGCCTCCGAGTGGACGCGCTCGGTTTCACGTTCAGCGTGGAACTGAGTGGCGCGGACGTCGTCCTCGATTGGGACGGCGGTTCGACCGCGACCATTACCGGAAGCCTCTGGAACAACCAGACCTCGGAGATGTGGACCGTCGATTACACCCTTTCGGGTGTCGTCGCCGCGCCGCTCGACCTGGGATTCTCCGCCACCGCGGGTTCCGGAACGCTGACCGATCCCCTGTCCAACGTGACCCCGTTGACGGGAGAGGCCAACGGATCTGGATCGGTGTTCGACTTCCTCGGCGATGGCCACCGCTTGGGCGGCCATCCGACGTTCGGGAACTCGGACACGGCGGTCGGGCGCGGGTGGCTCGAGCCGCCCGGATCGACGGACGACTGGCTCGTCCGCGCGGTCGTGATCCCCGAGCCGGGGACGGCGCTCCTGCTCGGACTGGGCCTGATCGGCCTGGCCCGGCAGAACCGCACGTCTGGATCCAGGGCGTAGGACGAGCCGGACGCACGCGCGTCCGGGTCCCTCACGAATGAGCGCCGCTTCGGACCCTCGGGTCGGAAGCGGCGCTTCTTCGTTTCGCTTCGCTTCCGTGCGTCAGGCGAGGGGCAGTCGGTGCTTCTGGACCTTGCCGCTCGCGGTCCGGGGCAGCGACGCGACGACGTGGATCACGCGCGGCTGCTTGTAGCCGGCGAGCCGCGACGCGAGCCAGCTCGACACGTCGTCGGCGACGACCGCACCGCCCGGCGACGGCGCGACGAAAGCGATCCCGACCTCGCCCCAGGTCTCGTCCGGCACCGCGACGACCGCCGCCTCGTGCACGTCCGGATGCTCGACGAGCGTGGCCTCGACCTCCGCCGGGTAGACGTTCTCGCCGCCCGAGATGTACATCTCCCGCGCGCGCCCGACGAGCGTGACGTCGAAATCCGCGTCGCGCGTCGCGAGGTCCCCCGTCCGGAGCCAGCGGCCGCGCAGGGTCTCGGCGTTGGCCTCGGGGCGCTCCCAGTAGCCGAGCATCGTGATCGGCCCGGCGACGACGATCTCGCCGACCTCGCCCACGTTGACGTCCCGCCATTCGGAGGGCGGTGCGTCGAGGCCCTGCGGATCGACGAGCCGCACCTCGGCGTGGAAGACCGGTCGGCCGACGCTGCCCGTCTTGGTGAGGGTGGAGGCGCTGTCGAGGCAGGTCAGGATCGAGGTCTCGGTCTGGCCGTAGCCCTGCATCATGGCCAGGCCGCGCGCGTGGTAGGCCTGGATCAACTCGCTCGGCGCGGCGGCCCCCGCCGTGAAGGCGAAGCGGAGGGAGTCGGGCGGCGCGGTGAGGGGGGCCCCGCGCTCGAGCGCGTCGAGCAGCCGCTGATGCATCGTCGGGACGCCGCCGTAGTAGGTGACGCGCTCGTCCTCGATCGAACGCCACACCCGCGTCGCGTCGAAGCCCTCCTGGATGACGAGCCCGGCCCCGCCGAAGATCGCGGGCAGGGCGAGGATCTGCAGACCCAGGGAGTGGAAGAGCGGGGCGACGACCAGCACCCGGTCGTTCGCCGAGATCCCGAAGTAGCGCTCGGCGTTCAGGCATTTGTAGAGGGTCTTGCGGAGCGGGAGCAGCGCGCCCTTCGGCTTGCCCGTGGTTCCACTCGTGTACATCAGCAGGACGGCGTCGTCCGGGGAGCAGGACGTGCGGGCCGGCGTCGGCGGCGCCGGCGCGAGCGCCGCGTCGTAGGCGTCGTCCGCGCCGCCGGCGTGGAGCCCGTGGGGGGCGCAGCCCGGCGCGGCGGAGATCGCGCGCGTCGCGCGCGCCGCCCAGTCCCGCTCGACGAGCACCACACTCGGCCGGCAGTCGGAGAGCTGGAAGGCGACCTCTTCGGCGGTGAGCCGCGCGTTCACGGGCAGCACGACCGCGCCGAGTCGCGCCGCCGCGAAGACCGCTTCGAGCGTCGCGCCGCGATTGCCGAGCCAGACCGCGATCCGGTCACCCTCGGCGACCCCGTGCTGCGCGAACCAGCCCGAGAGGCGTTCGATCCGCCGGGCGGCGGTCGCGAAGTCGCAGCGGCGATGGTCGTCGGCCCAGGCGAGGGCGTGGGGCCGATGCCGGGCGTGGGCCTCCACCCAGCGACCCACGTCGTGATCGCGCGGCGGCAGCATCTCCGGGGCGGCTTCGGGGGCAGGGGGCATGGCGGCCACGGAGGGTACCGGCCGTCCTACGCTTCGTCAGCCGAACCATCCCGACCGTCGTCCGGAGACGGCGTTCCCGCGGTCGCCTGACTCGGCCCCGGAATTTCGACTCGGCCCGAGAGCCTTGTTTGGCTAGCGTTCTCGATCGATTCGTCGGCCCGGCATGCGACCGGTCGCCGACAGCGAGGAACCCAACGATGTCGCCCGTGTCGCCCACCACATCCTTCTCCCCGCGCGGGCTCGTCACGGCCTGCGTCGTCGGCCTGGCCGCGCTGCTGATCGCGCCGAACGCCCTCGCCGACGAAGACCGCTTCGAGGGGCGTCGCGGCGTGATCGGCCTCGCCTACGTCTATGCCGAGAGCGATTTCGACTTCGAGCCCGGCCAGGGCAACCACGTCGACCAGGCCAACGGCGGCACCGTGTTCCTGACCTATCGCTTCAACCAGTGGATCGCGTCCCAGGCGCGCGGCACCTACCTGCGCGGCTTCGAGATCCGCTTCGCAGGGAACGACGAGTCGACCGAGATCGGTCAGGGGACGATCGGCGTGCGCCTGTTCCCGCTCGCTCCGCTGACCGCCGCGATCGACGACCGGGTCGAACCCTTCCTGGATCTCACGGGCGGTCTGTCCCACGTCGACCGCGGGCTGAGCGGCAACTCCAAGCGCAGCGCCTACAGCTTCCTCGCACGCTTCGGCGGCGGCGCCGACGTCTGGATCACCGACGCCGTCGGCATCGAGCTGAGCGGCTTCTACAACCTGGGCGTCGGCGACATCTACGACTACCGGAACTACGGCGGGACCGCCGGGATCCTCTACCGCTTCTAGCGCGCCGCCCCCGGCGGCGTCGCGGAGCCCTCCGCGCTCCACGGCGGTACACTCGGCGCATGCTCGACCATGCGCTCCGCGAAGCCCTCGACGCGGCCGGAGTTTCCGGAACGCGCCTGCTCGTGGCGGTTTCGGGCGGTCGCGATTCGGTCGTCCTGCTGGATGCCCTGATCGGCGAGGCCGCGGCGCGCGACCTCGAACTGGTCGTCGCTCACGTCGATCACGGTCTGCGCGGCGCCGCTTCGGCGGGCGATGCGTCCTTCGTCGCGGATCTCGCCGCGGCTTCGGCGCTTCCGTTCGTGTCGCGCCGGGTGGCACCGCAGGGCGTGCGCGAGGGCCGCGCGAGTCGGGACCGCCCGAGCCTCGAAGAGGCCGCGCGGGACCTGCGCCGCGCGGCGCTCACCGCCCTGGCCGACGCAGCCGGGGCGCGCTTCGTCGTGACCGCCCACCACCTGGGCGATCAGGCCGAGACGGTCCTGCTGCGCTTGCTGCGCGGGACCGGTCCCGACGGGCTCGCGGCGATGGCGCCGATCGACGAAAGCGGCCGATGGTTCCGGCCCTTGCTCGGGACAACGCCCGAATCGATCGAGGTGTGGGCGCGCCAGCGCGGCCTCACGTGGCGGGAAGACGCCACGAACGGCGACCGCCGATTCGCGCGCAACCGGCTCCGGCATGACTGGCTTCCCGGTTTGGCGGAGGCTTTCAACCCGCAGCTCCTCAGGAACCTCGGTGATCTGGCCGAAGCACAGAGGAGGGACCGCGAATGGATCGAGGTCCTGGTCGCCGAAGCGGCGAAGGAGCGCATCGAAGTTGACGCACGCGGCGTGCGAATCGCGATCGACGGCTGGGCAGCGCTTCCGGAAGCGCTCGCGCGGCGGCTCGCGCGGCGCGCGATGCGCGAGGCCGGACTCGGTCGCGACGTACGCCGGGTCCATCTCGAGCGGGTCCTCGAATTCCTGCGGCGCGGCCGGAGCGCCGGCCGCGATCTCCGGCTGGAACTACCCGGGGGGAGCCGGCTGCGCCGACTCGACGAGGCGTTCCTCCTCACGAAGGCCGAGCCGCCCGAGCGGTTGGGCGGGTCCGGGGATGCTACTGTCTCCCTGCGGGACTGAGCGGAACGTCCGTGCGCCGTCTTGGCGCCCCCGACCGGGCGCAGACGGCGACACAGGAACCGCGAGGAGGCCGCGAAGACATCTCGAGCGATCCGGACGGACGCGTAGGGCGAGGGGCCCGCGCCCCGTCTCCGAGCGAACCCGACACCGGGTGCGGACATCCCACGTAGCTGAGGAGGCCACGTCGGAGGGGCCGCGCGCCGCGTGCCGCGAACTCGGCGCCGCCAACGCCCCTCACGACCACGCGCCCCCTGGACCCTTCGCCCGGCGCGACCCGATCTCCCGGATCGGGCCGGCCGCGCACGACACGCCCGTCGATCGGAGCAAGGTGTGAATCAGCAGTTCTACAAGAACCTCGCCCTCTGGGTCGTGATCCTCGTGGTCATGCTCCTGCTCTTCACCACGCTGAAGACGAACGAGAGCCCGGTCCCGAAGATCGCCTTCAGCGAGTTCATGGAGCAGGTCGAGACCAATCAGGTCGAGTCCGTCGTGATCGAAGAAGGCAACATCGAGGGCGAGTTCGCCGACGGCCGCAAGTTCACGAGCTACGCGCCGCCGACCTCGATCGACGGCGCCTTCCTCGAGAACCTCAACACGCGCAACATCGAAGTGGACGTGAAGCCGCGGGACGAAGGCGGCTTCTGGCGCCAGATCCTGATCATGTGGTTCCCGCTCGTCCTCTTCATCGGCCTGTGGATCTTCTTCATCCGGCAGATGCAGAGCGGAGGCGGCAAGGCGATGAGCTTCGGCAAGTCGAAGGCGCGCCTGCTGACCGAGAACCAGCACCAGGTGACCTTCAAGGACGTCGCCGGCATCGAGGAGTCGAAGACCGAGCTCGAGGAGATCATCGAGTTCTTGCGCGAGCCCAAGAAGTTCACGCGGCTCGGCGGCCGCATTCCGAAGGGCGTGCTGCTCGTCGGACCGCCCGGCACGGGCAAGACGCTGCTCGCGCGCGCGGTCGCGGGCGAGGCGGGCGTGCCCTTCTTCTCGATCTCCGGCTCCGACTTCGTCGAGATGTTCGTGGGCGTCGGCGCCAGCCGCGTGCGCGACCTCTTCCTGCAGGGCAAGAAGCAGGCGCCGTGCATCATCTTCATCGACGAGATCGACGCCGTCGGTCGCCATCGCGGCGCCGGCATGGGCGGCGGTCACGACGAGCGCGAGCAGACGCTGAACCAGCTGCTGGTCGAGATGGACGGCTTCGAGTCGAACGAGGGCGTGATCATGATCGCGGCCACGAACCGGCCCGACGTGCTCGATCCCGCGCTGCTGCGCCCCGGTCGCTTCGACCGCCGCGTGGTCGTGCCGCGACCGGACTTGAAGGGCCGACTCGAGATCCTGAAGATCCACACCCGCCGGGTGCCCCTGGCCGACGACGTCGACCTCGAGCTCCAGGCGCGCGGCACGCCCGGCTTCGTCGGCGCGGACCTGCAGAACCTCGTGAACGAGGCGGCGCTGCTCGCGGCCCGTCGCAACGCGAGCCGCGTGGCGCACGAGGACTTCGAGAACGCCAAGGACAAGGTCCTGATGGGCACCGAGCGCCGCAGCATGATCATGTCCGACGAGGACAAGCGGATCACGGCCTACCACGAGGCGGGCCACGCGCTCGTCGCGCTGCTCACGCCCGAGGACTCGGACCCGGTCCACAAGGTCACGATCATCCCGCGCGGCATGGCGCTCGGTCTCACGCAGACGCTGCCCGTCGAGGATCGGCTCAACTACACCGAGTCCGAGATCTACGCCGTCATCCGCTACGCGATGGGCGGGCGAGCGGCCGAGGACATCGTCTTCGATCACTTCTCGACCGGCGCGTCCAACGATCTCCAGCAGGCGACCAACTGGGCGCGACGCATGGTGACCGAGTACGGCATGAGCAAGGAGCTCGGTCCGGTCTCCTACGCGGGCGACGGGGGCGACGTGTTCCTCGGTCGCGACTTCGCGACCCGCAAGGACTACTCGGAGCAGAAGGCGCGCGAGATCGACGAAGAAGTCTCGGGCATCCTGGCCACGAAGTACGACGAGGCGAAGCAGCTGCTGCTGGACAACCGGCACCTGCTGGACGGCGTCGCGGAGGCGCTCCTCGAGCGGGAGACCCTGGAAGGGCCGCAGCTGCAGGCGCTCCTGAAGGGCGAGCCGCTGCCGGACCTGTCGGCGGAGGCCTCCAACGGTCGGGCGCGGCCGGCGACGGCGCGCGACGACGACGTCCCGGACGGCAACGCCGGGGGCAACATTCCGGACCCGGAGCCGATGCCTGGCTGAGTCGCCGGGCGCGGGTCGGGTCGAGCGGGCGAGCTGAGGGGCGAGCGCGTTGCTCGAGCTGATCGGAGAAAACCTGACGACGCTGGTGGAGTTCTTCGACTCCCGGTTCGATCCATTCCGTGACACGCTCGACATCCTGCTCGTGACGGGCGGAATCTACTGGCTGCTCCTGCTGATCCGGGGCACACGGGCGATCCAGATCCTCGTCGGCCTCGTCGTGCTGATCGCGCTCACCCTGATCTCCCAGCTCTTCGAGCTGGCCGCGCTGGGCCTGATCCTCGAGCGGCTCCTCGAGCCCGCCGTCGTGATCATCGTCATCCTCTTCCAGAACGACATCCGACGCGCCCTGGCGCGGGTCGGCCGCGGCATCTTCCCGTCCTTCTCGAACGCCCAGGAGATCCAGGTCGTCGAGGAGATCGTGCGGGCTGCCGGATCCCTGTCCCAGCGGCGCCACGGTGCCCTGATCGTGCTCGAACGCGAGAGCAACCTCGGAGATCTGATCGAGGCGGGCGTGCCCGTCGACGCGGCGCTTTCGAAGGAGCTGCTGTCGAGCATCTTCCAGCCCTCGTCCCCGATGCACGACGGCGCCGTCGTGATCCAGGAAGGGCGCGTGGCGAGTGCGGGCTGGCTCCTGCCCCTCACGCTGCGGACCGACCTGCCCGAAGGCCTCGGCACCCGCCACCGCGCGGCGGTCGGGATCACCGAGGAGACCGACGCGCTCGTCGTCGTCGTCTCCGAGGAGACGGCCAGCATCTCGGTCGTGCTGGGCGGCGAGATGCTGCGGGGCCTCGACGCGCCGCGGCTCCGGGTGGTCCTGCGCGACGTGCTCGGCGGCGAGCGCAAGGAGCTGCCCGAGGCCAGCGAAGTCAGCGGACGGCTCGAGATCGCCGAGGATCCCGGTTCGGGCCAGGCGACCGCGAGCTAGTTCGACCCCGACGCCGGACGCGGAGTGCCGGCCGCTCGGACCTCGCGCAGCGCGGGGCGAGCCTGGAAAGGAGTGCGGCGAAACGTGGCGTCGCGATTCGAGAACCTGCGGCCCGGCGTCTTCGTCCTGGCCCTCGCGATCAGCGTCTTCATCTGGTTCGTGGCCCAGGGCACGTCCAGCGTGATCCAGTCCTTCGACGTCGAGGTCGAGCTGGTCGGCGTCGAGGACGGTCTGGTCGTGACCGACCAGAGCTCGGACGAGGTGAACGTCCGGTTGCGCGGCAGTCGCGCGGCGCTGCGCAACCTCAACACCGATCAGCTCAAGTACCGGATCGACGCCGGCGGCGGGAAGCCCGGCGTCGCCGTGTACGATGTGGACGTCGACACGATCGACCATCCCGCCGGCACGCAGTTCGTGGGTTATTCCCCCTCGAGGCTGCAGGTCCGATTCGAGAAACGAGGACGCAAGGCCGTCGGCGTTCGTGCCGAAATAGAGGGGACGCCCGCGCCCGGATTCCACGTGGCGGGGGTCGACATCGAGCCGCAGAAGGTCTGGCTCGAGGGAGCACGCAGTCAGGTCATGCGCCTCAACGAGGTCGTGACCGAATCGATCGACATCGCGGGTCTCGCCGCCAACGCCCAGAAGGAAGTCCGCCTCGTGCTCGGCGCGGGCACGGTCTGGGCGGAGGAGAACGCCCCGGTCCAGGTCACCGTCCGGATCGAGGCCGACCCGCTGCCCGAGCCGGTCATCGACCTCGAGGACGCCGACCTCGAGGACCCGAGTCTTCCCGGCGACGGCGATGCACAGGAACAGACATGAGCAGCGATTCAGGCAAGACCAGGGAACGCAAACTCTTCGGGACCGACGGGATCCGAGGCACCGCCAACGTCCACCCCATGACGCCCGAGGTCGCGCTCGCGCTCGGCCGCGCGATCGCGCACGTCTTTCGCGAGACCGAGGGCGAGCGGAAGCAGATCCTGATCGGGAAGGATACGCGCCTCTCGGGCTACATGTTCGAGGACGCGCTCGCGGCCGGCATCTGCTCCATGGGCGTGAACGTGATCCAGGTCGGGCCCGTGCCGACGCCGGCCCTCTCGTTCCTCACGCGCGACATGCGCTGCAACGCCGGCGTGATGATCACCGCCAGCCACAATCCCTACCAGGACAACGGCATCAAGTT
>JBCCZJ010000007.1:0-28987 GCA_039187915.1 Myxococcota bacterium | reverse complement strand
GGCACACGTCGCGGAAGGCGACGTGATTGAACGTGTTGCCCGCCTCGAGGAGCAGGCCTTCCGCGTCGATCCCGATCGCACGCGCGCCGGTTCCGTCCCGTCCGGTCGACTCGGCGAAGAGCGCTTCGACGAGCGCGCCGTGGTCGCGGTTCAGGTGGGCCGCGACCTCGGCCTCACGCGGGAAGGGCGCCGGGCGGCCTTCCCTGATTCCGGACTCGGCGGCACCGCGCGAATCGACGCACTCGCCCGCTTCGCGGGGGGCGGTCGGATTCGACGCGGGCTGGTGGAGGCCGTTCCGGATCATGACGAAGGGCAGTGCTCGTTTCGGGTCCCGGGGAAGGGGCCGTGGCGAAGGCCGGGTTGCGTCCCGACGGTCGTCCTGGCGGGCGGCGTGGTACGCCTTGCCTCGCTGGGAGACCGGAACGTACGAAATTGAAATTCATTTTCAATACCACCGCCCAAAAAAACAACAGCGGTTCGTGAAAAAAAGAGCGCGGGATCCGGGGTCGGGCCCTGCGTCGGGTTCGTGGAAGGCCGAAAAACCCTGCCTTTCCGGATAGATCCAGCGATCTCGAGAGGGGCCGGCGAGACCGCGGACTCAGGCGGACTCAGGCGGGCTCGGCCCCGAATCGGCCGCGTCCCCACTCGACGGCCGCGATTCCGACCAGCGTGACGCCCACGACGGGGAAGAACACCCCGAACACGACCGTCAGCCAGAAGAGCCAACGCGGATGGAGATCGCCGTCGACGGGGCGAGGGGCCCCGAATCGGCCGGCCGGGCGCCGGCGCCACCAGAGCCACACGCCCGTCACGCCGCTGGTCGTGAAGATCACGCAGACGACGACGGCGAGGATCTGCGTCGGCAGACCGAAGATGCTGCCGACGTGGGTCGGATAGAAGAGCAGCGTGAGCACGGCGCGCTTCGGGAGCTCGTGCTTGCGTTGGCTCGCGATGATCTCGCCGCTCACTGCATCGATGAACGCGCCGGCCAGCGGATCGAAGGGTGACTTCAGCGTGTTCATCACGAGGAAGGACCCGTCGGTCTCGGGGCGCGGGATCTCCATGCTGAAGCGCGTGCCGCGGAACGGCGCGAACGACTCGGCTCGCGCGAGCGCGTCTTCGATCGAGATGCGCGGCGCGTCCGGTCCGGTCGCCTGGCTCGAGAGTGGCGGTGACAGGATCGTGTCCGGGAAGCCGCTCGTGACCGCGTTGCCGACCTGATAGAGGATGCCCCACACGGGCGAGAAGAGCAGACCCGAGAGCAGGACGAGGATCGCGAAGGGCGCGACCCAGACGCCGGGCACCGTGTGCCAGTCGCGCAGCACGACGCGGAGCCGTCCCCGGCTGCGCGGCAGCCACACGCCCCACAGCCGCTCCTTGCCGCGCGGCCACCACAGCCACAGCCCGAGCAGCGTCGAGATGATCCCCCAGCAGGTCGCGAGCTCGACCATCAGCCGTCCCGGCGTTCCGATCCACAGGTTCCGATGGAGCAGTCGCGTCTGTGCCATGAAGCCCGGGTCGCGGTCGATCGTGCCGAGCAGCTTTTGCGCATACGGATCGAAGTAGGCGTGCAGCGTCGGCAGCGTGTCCGACGCGCGGCGGCCCTGCAGGATCCCCTCCCATTCGCGCGTCGGATCCGGGTCGAAGTTCACGAAGCGCAGCGCGTAGTCGGGATGCGTCGCTTCGACCTGGGCCTCGAAGGCGGACAGGGCAGCGTCGGCCCAGGCGTCGGCGCCCGGTTCGGGCGTGGACATGACGCGCCACTCCCGCTCGAGCCAGCGGTCCACCTGCGGCTGGAACACGAAGAGCGCCCCGGTCACCGAGGCCACGATGAACACCGGCGTGATCAGCAATCCCGTCCAGAAATGCCAGTTCCAGGCGATGCGATAGAGGGTGTTCCGCGCCATCCGGCGAGACCATAGGCGCCCCCCGCGTCCCGGGCATCGACGCGCCGCGCCGCACGCCGAGGGCGCGTCGACGCTCCCGGATCCATGCCATATGCTGCGAGCGCCCACCCCCCTCTCCGGGCGCCCGGCGGCGCGGAATCCCCCCCATGCTCGAAGTCCGTTCCCTCACGAAGCAGTACGCCGGCGGCGTCCGGGCCCTCGACGACGTGAACCTCGAGATCGGCGAAGGCGTCTTCGGCCTGCTCGGCGCCAACGGCGCGGGCAAGTCGACTCTGATGCGGACGCTCGCGACGCTCCAGCATCCAGACGCGGGCGAAGTGCGGCTCGACGGGGTGGACGTCTTCCGCGACGTGCGCGCGCTGCGCCGCCAGCTCGGATATCTCCCGCAGGATCTCGGCGTCCCGGCGCGAGTCAGCGCCCGCGAGATGCTCGAGACCCTGGCCGGTCTTTCGGGGATCCCGTCCTCGACGCGACGCGATCTCGTCGCCGAGCGGCTCGAGGCGGTCAACCTCACCGAGGCGGCGGATCGCGACCTCGACGGCTTCTCGGGCGGCATGCGCCAGCGCTTCGGGATCGCCGCGGCCACCCTCGGTGATCCGCGTCTGCTGATCGTCGACGAACCGACGGCCGGGCTCGACCCGACCGAGCGCCGTCGCTTCCAGACCCTGCTCGCGGCCTTCGCGCGGGACCGGATCCTGGTGCTCTCCTCGCACATCGTCGAGGACGTCGCGGGTCTCTGCAGCCGAATGGCCATGCTCGACGGCGGTCGGATCGTGGCCGAGGGAACGCCCGAGTCCCTGGTCCGGGACCTGGACGCGCGCGTCTACCGCGCCCGGGTCGAGCCCAAGGACGTCGACTCGATCCGCGCGCGCTTCGAGGTGCTCTCGATCCGGCCCGACCAGGGCTGCCTCGCGCTCCGCGTCTACGCGGAGACCTCGCCCGGTCCCGGCTTCGAAGCCGTCGCCCCCGATCTCGAGGACTTCTTCGAAGCGCAGCGCGCCGGGCTCGTCGGGCGCGGCGCCGTCACGGGACGAGGCGCGGGCGCGTGAGCGCGTTTCCCCGGGCCCGGCGAGGCTTGCCCTCGTGAGCGCCGCCGCCCTCGACGGAACCGCGCCCGCGTCGCGCGGCGCGTTCGGGACGGCCTTCGCGCACGAGTGGCGCGCCCAGTGGCGCCGGCCCTTCCCGCGGATCTGCCTGCTGCTCAACTTCGGCATCGCCTTCGGCGACGCGCTCCAGGTCGGCCTCGCCGGCGGCGGCCAGGAATGGGTGAACGGGGGTGCGACGATCTCCGGACGCGCGTTGATCCTGAGCGTACTCGGCGTGCTGGCGGCGGCAGGGATCGTCGGAGAGTCGATGGCGCGCGATCGATCCGACGGCATCGAACCCCTGGTGCTCTCGACGGGCGCCGGGCGGACGGCGCTCGCCGGCGCGCGCTTCGCCGCGAGCTTCACCGTCGTGGTGATCGCGACGAGTGGCTTCGTCCCCGGCATGCTGCTCGGCTCCCTCTTCCCCGGCATCGACCCCGAGATGCTGGGCCCCCTCCGCCTCGACCACTACGCTCGCGCCCTGGCGCTCTTCATCGTGCCGAACGCCTTCGTCATGTCGGCTGCCATGTACGCGGTGTCGGCGCGCTGGCGGAAACAGAGCGTGGCGTTCGGCGCCGCCCTGGGGCTCGTCGCGCTCTACGTGGGCACGCAGATGCTGCTCGGTCGCGATGCCTACCGGCACGACGTGCTGCCCTACTACGCGATGCTCGATCCCTTCGGCGGAATCGCGTCGGCCGAGTTCGTGATGGGCTGGACCGTCGACGAAGCCAATCGCCGCTTCGTGCCCTTCGCCGGCCTCCTCGCGTGGAACCGCCTGGCCTGGACCGGCATCGCGCTCGCGCTGGTGCTCGCCGGGACCCGCTTCTTCTCGCTCGAGCAGGGGGGAACGTTCGTCGCCCGGCGGCCCATCCTGTCTGCCTTCCGGCGCCCGCGCTCCGGTCGCTTCACGCGCTTCGGTCCGGCGGTGACGCTCGTGCAATGGGAGCTCGTGCAGCTCTGGCGGAGCCCGATCCGCTCGCTCGCGCTCGCCTTCGCGGTCCTCACGACCTGGTGGGTGGCCGGCTCCGCCGAGACGAACCAGTTCTCCCTGCCGACCACCGACCTGCTCGTCCACAACACCAACTACTACTTCGACAAGGTGCTCACGCTGGTGATCGCGTGGCTCGCCGGCGAGCTCGTCGGTCGCGATCGCGACGGGCCCGGCAGCGCGCTGATCGACACGCGCCCCGTCTCCCCCGCCGCGCGCTTCGCCGCGAAGGTCGTCGCGCTCGTCGCCGTCGTGCTCGCGTTCTGGGCGGTCTCGATCGCGGTGAACGTGACCTACCAGGCGACGCACGGCGTGCGTGATCTCGAGCTCTGGCTCCATCTCTTCGACACGTTCCTGGTGAAGGCGCCGTACACGGTCTGGCTGGCGGTGCTGGCGCTGGTCCTGCAGATCGTGATCCGGCGGCGGTTCGTGGCGATGGGCTGCTTCGGGCTCGTCTGGGCGCTGCCGTCGCTGCTCGACGCGATCGGCGCGACGCATCCCCTCTATCGTTTCGGGGAGGCGCCCTTCTTCTTCTACTCGAACATGGACGGCTACGGCCATTTCCTGGGCCCGCATTTCGCCTTCGTCGGGTACTGGGCGATCACCTGCGCGCTGCTCGGCGGCATGGCCCTGCTCGTCTACGCCCCGGGCGGGATCGACCGGCCGCGGCGGGCGCTGGCGCGGGACCGGCTGCGCAGTCGCTCCCTCCGGCTCGCGCTCGCCACGACCGGGCTCCTCTGGCTCGGCGCGCTCGGCGCCCTGGTCTGGCAGACGGTCGTGCTCCATCCGTGGCCGCTGCCGAAGCCCGACGCGGTGCTCGCCGACGTCGAGCGCGCGCTGCGCGACGACTGGCGGACGACGCCGCAGCCGCAGGTCGTCGAGATCGAGACGCGCATCGACCTCGAGCCGGAAGCCCGGCGTGCCTCGGTCTCCGGGCGCTACCTCGTCACCAATCCCTGGGCCGAACCGATCGATCGCGTCCTGATCCTGCGCGAGCCGAGTCTCGCGCACTTCGAGATCGCATGGGACGACGCGGTCGAGGCCGTGCGCGCCGAGCGTCATCCGCGGCTCGGCTACGAGATCTGGTCGTTCGGTCGGGCGCTTCGGCCCGGCGACGAGGCCGCGCTCGATTTCGCACTCTCGGTCGAGCCGCCGCCGGGTTTCGCGGCCCACGGCCCCAACGATTTCGTGCCCGAGGTCGGCGCCGTCGAAGTCGTGGGCAACGGCACGTCGCTGCTCTCCCTGCAGCTCTTGCCGATGGTCGGCTACTCGGAGCACGTCGAGCACAAGCCCGCCTGGAAGCGTCGTCGCCATGGCCTCGAGGACGCGTGGACGCCGCCTGCGAACGCGGGCCGCGCGTCCCCGCACGCGACCGCGCACGCAGGCTGGCTCCGTCGGATCGAGACGACCGTCTCGACCTCGGCGGATCAGATCCCGCTCCACTCGGGCACGCAGGTCGCGCTCGACGTGGGCGAGACGCGGACGACCGCGCGCTACGTGCTCGAAGGCCCCGTGCGCGCGTGGACGCAGATCGTGTCCGCACGCTGGTCCGTCGAGGAGCGGACGCGCGCGGGACTCCCACCGGTCGAGATCTACCACCATCCGGCCCACGACCGGAACGTGGACGCGATCGGCGAGGCCCTGCTCGATGGGCTCGGCTACTTCTCGTCGCGCTTCGGTCCCGCGCCGATCGAGCGTTTCCGGTTCGCAGAGCAGTCGCTCCACTTCGACTCGCGCGGCGCGCGTCAGGGGCTCGGGTTCGGGACCGAGGTGCTCGGCTGGAAGAGCGATCTCGCCGCGTCCGAGGGCCTCGATCTGCTCGAGATGGCGGGTCAGCTCATGGGCATGACCTGGTTCTCGGACCAGATCGTGCCGGCGAACGCGCCCGGTGCGAAGGTGCTGCACGCCGGCCTGCCCTATTGGACGGGCGCGCTCTTCGTCCACGAACGTCTCTCGCCCGCGCGTTCTCGCGCCTGGCGGCGACAGGAGATGGCCGAGATGTTCCGCTCGCGGCGCGGCCTGGCGGATGCCGACGCGCCCTTCGACGTGGAGTGGAAGGATTCGACGATGGTGCGGCGCAAGGGGGCGCTGCTCCTGATCGGCCTCGCCGAGGCCGTCGGGCGCGCGCGCGTGGAGCGGGCGATCGCCGCCTTCCTCGACGAATGGCGCGATCAGGGGCCGCCCTATCCGACGGCGGACGACTTCATCGGCGCCCTCGAGCGCGCGCTGCCCGAGTCGGAGCACGCCGCGCTGCACGATTTCTTCCGCACGGTGCCCACGTGGCACCTCTCGGTCGCCGAGGCGACCTGTCGGCCGGCGGAATCGGGCGGCTGGTCGGTCGAGGCGGTCGTCGAAGCGAAACAGATCCGAGAGGACGCGCCCGGCGGCCCCGCGGAAGTTCCGATCACCCCGGGCATCGAGGTCGCGCTCTTCGAACGATCGGCCGCGGGCGATCGCACGGCGATCGCGCAGCGGCGCCACCGACTCGATTCGGGACGCACGGTGCTGCGCTGGTCCGTCGATCGACCGCCGACCGAAGTCGCGATCGATCCGGGCCTCTATCTGCCCGACCCGCTCCGCTACGACGACGCGATCGAAGTGCGCTGCGACGTTCGCGGCGTCTGAATCGCGCGGCCTCGCGGCGACCCCTGCGGGAAAACGATCCGTTCGTCAGGGCGCATGTGTTGCCGGAGGCAGGCGAACGGCTAACGTGGCTCCCGAATTCAGGGCCCGAGGTGAATCGGGCCGGATTCTCGGCTTCCGGCGAGCCTCGGCCGCCCGTCCTTCCGCTCCAGGGAGCCGAATCGCCGGTGGGCCGGCGCTCCACCTCCGGGCGGAGCGCGGGGTTCCCCGGATCCGTCCACGCTCTGGTCGCGTCGCACCCCTCGAAGGCCAGCTCGCCAGCCGAAGATCGATCGCGTTCCCGAGGATCGCTCCGGCCGGGTAGACGACGAACATGCAGACCGAGTCGATCGACGCGGCAGCGGCGGCCCGCGACGCCCGCGCCTTCGCGCGGACCCAGCGCCGCGCCCTCCTCGAACACGTTTCCCTCGATACGCTGACGCCGATCGACATCGCCGTCTCGAACCAGGGCGAGATCCTGCTCGAGCGCGATCCCGATCTGCCGGCCGAAGGCCTTCACGAGGCCCGCGTCTGGATGGGGGGCGTCGAGACCGGGCTGCTCGTCGTCGACGGACTGCTGGGTCCGGATCCGGTCCCCGACGACGCGGCGCGCTTCCGCGCCGTGCACGACCGGGACGTCCAGCTCGACATCCTGTCGACCGACGTGGTGCGCTGGAACGCGCCGGGGGCGAAGCCGCAGGCCTTCCTCGTGACGGACTGGCTGCTGCCGCGCGCGCCCTACCGCGCCCAGGAAGAGATCATCTGCGATCACCTGACCTCCTCGCACGAGCCCTTGATCCGGCTCCTGCTCGCGACGGCGACCCACCCGGATCCGGATCCCGGCGCGCCGATCCGGGTCGTCTCGATCGACGTGGAGGGCATGCTCGTGAGCTTCGACGACGCGTTGCGCTTCGTGGCCTTCGATCGGCCCTGCTTCACGGCGGAGGAAGCGGACGCCGCGCTGGTTCGACTCGCCTGGCAGTCGAACCCGAACCTCGCGCCTTCCCTGCTCTTGATGCCGAAGGCGACGACGCACTGATCCGCGGACGCGCCCCGCTCGCGCGGGCCCGCTCCGCTAGAACGTGCTGATCAGCCGAGGCGGCGCGTCGAGCCAGCCGTCGATCAGGCGCACGCCGACCTGGACGAGCAGGTCGCGTCCGATCATGTGCGGCGTGTCGAGCGTCAGTCGCTCGTAGTCCCCGAGCGTCAACTCGCTCCACGCGTCGACGTCCTCGAGCGTGACGAGCGCGTCGCGGGTGCCGACCGTCGCGTGGATCCGCGCGTCGAGCGCCGGCACGTCGCGGTAGCGGTAGTCCTCGCAGTTGCGAAGATCCGCACGCAGGATCGGCTCGAAGATGTCCATCACGTCCGGGCGCGACAGGATCTCCTTCGGCATGCCGCCCAGGCGATCGAGGGCTTCGAGGAACGCCTTGCCGGGGAGCGGGGAGAGCGGCTCGCCGTCGGCGAAAGGGCGGTGGGGGGCGCGCGCGCCGATCGGGAAGAGGGCTTCGGGCTCGGGCAGGCCCATGCGACGGCAGTACTGGCTGAACTCCCAGGCGAGCAGACCGCCCATGCTGTAGCCGAGGATCGCGTAGCGCCGGTCGAGCAGCGAGGACAGGTCCTCGACGAGAAGCGCCGCCAGGGTCGGGAGCGAATCGGGGATCGGCTCCTTGAAGCGCCCCTCGCGCCCCGGGAGCGCGACGGGGCAGATCTCGATCCGCTCCGAATCGAGCGCCATCAAGGGGTAGAAGGTGCTGGCTCCGCCGCCCGCCGGCGGCAGGCAGAAGAGTCGGGCGGGGGCGTCGTGATCGATGGCGCCGGGGCGACGGATCCGCGCGTGACTCATCTTCCCGATGCTCCGAAGACGAAGTCGAAGCGCTCCCGCAGCAGTCGCCGCGGCCCGGCCTCGCTCATCTTCCAGAGGCGCGCGTCGAGGACGAAGTGGACCCAGGTGAGCAGGATGCCCGCGGCGAAGAGCGCGTTGTTGCCGGCCAGGCGATGGAGCGCGAAGCCGCCGAGCAGCGCGCAGACGAGATACCAGGCGCCGTGCAGGAGTCTTCGCTCGCGTCCGCGGGCGAGCACGAAGACCATGAAGAGGTACTGGAAGCCGTGGGCCAGGGCATAGCTCCAGAACGCGTAGTCGGTGTGTTCGAGGACCACGGCGGGCAGGAAGAACGCGAAGGCGGCGGCGACGAAGCCCGCCGTGCGCGGATTCCGGAAGGGCGCGGGCTCGCGCAGGACGAGCGCGGCGAGACCCGCCACGCCGAGCAGGAACGCGGCGGACGAGGCCGGTCGGAACCACGGCGCGAGCGGCCTCCAGAACGTGACGTCGGCGAAGGCGCCCTCGAGGAAGACGGGCATGACCGCGAGGCAGCCCGCGAGCGCGGGAAGCAGCAGGACCCGGTCGAGGCGACGCGGGACGCGGGTGCCCGAAGCCGCGGCGCTGAAGGCGATGATCCCGTAGTTCTGGCGCTGGTAGTGATAGTGGAGCCAGCCGAGGTGGAGGATGTACATCCCCGCCACCGCGGCGTCCGACGGCGGCGCCGAAGCGCCCCAGAATACCGCGCCCAGGGTCGCCGCGATCGACACGACCGGCACGACGACGAAGCGCAGGGGCATCGGGCGCATGACCTCGCGTACGGAGCGGTCGACGTAGACCGAGGCCGTGCTCGCGACGTGCCCGACGCCGCCGGCGAAGATCGCGAGGCCGAGGAGCAGGGACGAGTCGAAGCGAACCTGCGTGACCGCCATCGTCGGCAGCGCGAACAGGGGCAGCAGGGTCAGCCCGAACAGCACGGCGAAGAAGCGCCTGCGCTTCGGCTCGGTCTCTTCGAACGGCATCGTCGCTTCGCTCATCTCCGGCGTCCCACTAGAACTCGAGCTCGACGTGATCCGCCGCGGCGTCGTCGGAGGCATCGGCCCGTCGCCCGAGCGCTGCACGCAGCGCATCGATGTGCAGGGCGAGTTCCCCGATCGTCAGGTGGCGGAAGTGGGCGGTCAAGGGGAGCGCGAGGTCGAGCTGCTTGCGGAGACGCGCGTTCACGCGGGTTGCGTTCAGCGAGTGACCGCCGAGCATCATGAAGTCGTCGTGCACGCCGATCTCGTCCACCCCGAGCACCTCGCGCCAGACGTCCGCGACCAGCCGTTCGGTCGCGTTGCGGGGCGGCGCGAAGGGGGCGGCCGCCGCCGCTTCCGGCGCGGGGAGACGCCGCCGGTCGACCTTGCCGTTCGACAAGAGCGGTAGCGTCGGCAGGAACACGAACCGCGACGGCACCATCGCCGGCGGCAGTCGGTCGAGCAGCGCGGCCCGCAGGCGATCGACCTCGTCGTCCGGTCCGTCGGTCGCGCCGTTCGCGCGGACCAGATAGGCGGTGAGCCGCGCGACGCCGGCGTCGTCCGCGCGCGAGAGCACGAGCGCCTCCGCGACGTCGCCGGTCTGCCGGAGCGCCGATTCGATCTCGCCGGGCTCGATCCGGATCCCGTTCACCTTCATCTGCTGGTCGATCCGGCCGAGGTACTCGAGCTCGCCGTCCGGCTGGAAGCGCGCCAGGTCGCCGGTCCGGTACATCTCGGGCGACGTCGCGGGGTCGTCCGCGCGCGCGAAGGGGTTCGGGACGAAGGCCTCGGCGGTCCGTCGCGGATCGTCGAGGTAGCCGCGCGCGAGTCCGGCGCCGCTGATGTGCAGCTCGCCCGGCGTCCCGGGCGCGACGGGGTTGCCCTCGGTGTCGAGGACGTAGAGCGTCGTCCGGTCGATCGGGCGACCGATCGGAATCGCCGGGGCCTCCTGCGCGTCCGCGCAGTCGAAGGCGGTCACGTCGATCGCCGCTTCGGTCGGGCCGTAGAGGTTGAAGAGGCCGACGCCCGGAAAGCGCTCGGCGAAGGTCCGGACGTGGGTCGGCGTGAGCGCCTCGCCGCTGCAGATCACGCGCCGGAGCGGGCTGTCTTCCGTGCGCGCGACGCCCTCGAGGAAGGCGCGGAGCATCGACGGCACGAAGTGCATCGTCGTCACGCCCGCCTCCGGGATCGCGCGCTCGAGATAGGCGACGTCGCCGTGCCGGCCCGGCTCCGCGAGGGCCAGGGTGGCGCCGACCAGGAAGGGCCAGGTCAGCTCCCAGACCGACACGTCGAAGCCGATCGACGTCTTGTGCAGCACGACGTCCTGCTCGGTCAGCGGGAAACGGTCCTGCATCCAGGCGAGCCGGTTGAGCAGCGCGCCGTGGCCGTTGACGACGCCCTTCGGTGTGCCCGTCGAGCCGGACGTGAAGATCGCGTAGGCGGCCTGCGCGGGGTGCGGGTTGCCGCGGTCGGCGGGCGGCGTGTCGGCGCGGCGGTCGAAGCGCGGCAGGTCGATCACCGGACCGTCGATCGAAGCCGGGTCGAGCGGGGTCTCCGCCTTCGCGTCGCGGAGCAACGCGCGCGGGCGACCTTGCGCGAGGATCGCTTCGAGTCGGGCGCGCGGCTGGACGGGGTCGAGCGGGAGGAAGGCGGCGCCGGCCTTCAGCGTGCCGAGAACGCCGACGATCAGCTCGATCGAGCGTTCGAGATGGAGCGCGACGCGGTCGTCCGCGCCGAGGCCGGCCTCGACGAGCGCTTCGGCGAGGCCGTTCGCGCGGGCGTGCAGCTCGGCGTACGAGACGGCGCCGTCGGGGCCGCGGACGGCCGTGCGATCGGGGAAGCGCGCGGCCGCGGCTTCGAACCAGGCGAGCAGCGAGGGCGCCGGCGTCGTCGGCACATGCGCGTTGCGACCGAGGGCGGCCTGCGCGTCGAGGGCGCCGTCCCGCGGCGAGAGGACGCCGACCGGGGTCTCCGCCGAGCGGATCACCGCGAGCAGGAGGCGTTCGAAATCGCCGAGCAGACGCGTGACGTCCGCGTCGCCGAAGCGCCGCCCGTCGTAGCGCGCGCTCAGCCGGAGCGTGTCGCCCTCGGCCACCTGCAGCAGGAGCGGGAAATGCGTGCGTTCGTCGAACTCGACGCCTTCGAGGGAGAGCGCGGCGTCGGCGCCGTCGAGGGCGCGCGGGGCCGGATAGCCCTCGAAGACGAAGAGGCAGTCGAAGAGCGATCGGCCCTCGTTCGTCCACGCCTGGATCTGGCGCAGCGGCACGTGCTCGTGGGCCAGGGAGGTCGCTTCGCGCCGCTGCAGCGCTTCGAGGAAGGCGCCGACCGGGCGATCGGGGGCGAGATGAACGGCGACGGGGACCGTGTTGAGGAAGAGACCGACCATGCTGCTCGCGCCGGGGAGTTCCGGCGGGCGACCGGTGACCGTCTTGCCGAAGCGGACGTCCCGCGCATGACCATAGCGGCCCATCAAGAGGGCGAACGTGCCCATGACCAGGGTATTGACGGTGATCGAGCAGGACTCGGCGAAGGCGCGCAGGCGGCGCGTCGAGAGTTCGTCGAGGGCGATCCCGGTCTGGCGGGGTCGGCTCGACGCCTCGCCGTGTCCGGTCGCGGGCGCTGCGAAAGGCAGCGAGGCGACGGCTTCTTCGTCGCCCAGGTACGCGCGCCAGAACCCTTCCGAGGCGTCGATCGGTCGCGCGTCGAGCCACGCCACGTAGTCGCCGAAGCGCCCCGACGGCGGAAGCGCCGCGCGGGCCTCGGGGCCGAGCAGGGCCGTCGCGAAGACCTGCTCGAGCACGCGGGCCGCGGACCAACCGTCGAGGATGAGGTGATGGTACGCCCAGACCAGCGTCCAGCCGGCGTCGCGTTCCCGGATCAGCGTGACGCGGTGGAGCGGTGCGCGCTTCAGCTCGAAGGCCGTCGCGTGACTGACGGCGAGGAACGCCTCGAGGCGCTCGGGCACGCTCGCCTGCTCTTCTTCCCGCCAGTCGAGCTCGCTCCAGGGCAGGGCCACGTCGCGGAACACCACCTGGAAGGGCTCGTCGCGCTCTTCCCAGAAGACGCCGGTACGCAGGACGGGATGGTCGGCGACGGCATCCTCGAAGGCCGCCCGCAGCGCGTCGACGTCGAGCGTGCCGCGGATCCGCAGCACCACGTGAGGCATGTAGAGCCCGCTGTCCGGCTCGAGTAGGCTGTGGAACAGGAGGCCCCGCTGCATCGGCGAGAGCGGATACATGTCGGCGATGCGATGGCGTCGTGCGGTCGGATCTCGGGACATCGTTTCTTCGGAGTGCGCGCCGGCTAGTCGAGCGCGTCGAGGAGGTCGTCGAGCTCGCCCGGGGCGAACTCCATCTGGGGGAAGTCGGCTTCGACGTAGCCGCCGTCGTGCTCGTCGCCGAGGCAGTAGGCGAGCAGCGCGAGGAGCTCTTCGCGCAGTCGCGAGCCGAGCGCCTCGATCGTCTCGCGTCGGTGGAGGTGCCGGCCGTAGCCGAGGTGGATCACCAGGCAGCCGCGACGCACGATCGCGTTCACGTCGAGGACGGCATCGCGCGGATCCTCCGGATGGCGGAGCGCCCCGATCGCCTCCGGTGCAGGCGCGAACCACGTGCCGGGCGCGAAGACCTGGTCCGTCTGACCCAGGTAGTTGAAGCGGACCTCGGCGAGCTCGTGGGGCGCGGGCGCGAAGGGTTCGCCCAGGAAGTGTCGGCGCGTGTAGCCGAGCCCCTGGTGGGCGATCGACTTCGTGGCGGACTTCACGAGCTTGAGGGCGCGGCCGGGATCGGTGGCGTCGACCTCGATCTCGACGGGATGGAGCGACGTCAGCCAACCGACGGTCCGGGACAGATCGATCCCCGGATCGAGATCGACGCGGCCGTGGCCCTCCATCAGCACGGGCACGGTCGCGCGCCCGTGCCAGGCGTGGAGCGCGCGCGCCAGCGCCGCGAGGGCGAGCGTCTCGAGATCGGCGGCGTAGGCCTTCGGCAGGGCGCGCAGGAGCTGGTCCGTCGTCTCGGCGTCGAACGTGAGCGAATGGATCGCGCCGTCCCGCAGCGCGTTGTCGTGCGTCGCGCGCGTCGCCGTCGCGTGTTCCTCCGCATCGCCCGGCAGGGGCGCCGTCGCGTGTTCCTCCGCATCGCGCGGCAGTGGCGGCGGCGCCTGTTCCTCCGGATCGCGCGGCAGCGGCGGCGGCGCCCGCCGCGCGAGGGCTGCCCAGTGGGCTTCGTCCTCGGCGCCCGCCTCCCAGTCCTCGAGGAAGGCGGCCCAGGTCGAAGCCGGGGTCGAGGGCGGCGCGAGCTCGATCGGCCGGCCCTCGGCCTGCTGAACGAGCGCGAGCTGCAGGTCGCCCAGCAGGATCCGCCAGGAGACGCCGTCGACGAGCAGGTGGTGGCAGAGGACGAGGAGGCGGCGGACGGTCGCGCCGCCGCCCGTCGGCGTGAGCACGAAGGACGCGACCTCCCAGAGCGGGCCCTGCGTGAGATCGAAGCGCGCCTGGATCTCCGCGGCCTTCGTCTGGATCACGGCCTCGACGTCGTCGCTCGTCGCGCGGACCTGCGTCACCGGGACCGGGCCGCCCGGGCGGGCGATCTCGCGCTGCCAGCCGGACTCGTCGCGGCGGAAGGTCGACCGGAGCGCGTCGTGGCGCTCCGCCAGGGCACCGAGCGCCGCTTCGAGGGCGGTGGCCTCGATCGGTCGATCGACCTCGAGCAGGACGCCCTGGTTCCAGTGGGCCGCGTGATCGAGGGGCAGCGAGAAGAACCAGTGCTGGATCGGCGTGAGCGGAACGACGCCCTCCTCGATCTGCGCGCTCGCGAGGACCGCGTCCTCGGCCTTCGCGTCGAGCGTCGCCGCGAGCTCCGCGACCGAAGGCGACGTGAAGAGGTCGCGCGGCATCATGCCGAAGCCGCGCTGGCGCACGCGGGCGACCAGCTGGAGCGCGACGATCGAATCGCCGCCCAGCATGAAGAAGTTGTCGTGGCGACCGACGACGTCGACCCCGAGCACGGTCTGCCAGAGCTCGGCGAGCATCGCCTCCGTCGCGGTCCGCGTCTCGGCTTCCGGAAGACCCTCGTCCCTGGGCAGGGCGGGCCGCTCGAGGGCGCGGTAGTCGACCTTGCCGTTCGGGAGCTGCGGGAGCGCGTCCAGGACGACGATCGTCGCAGGCATCATGTAATGGGGCAGCGACTGCCCGACGTGGGTCCGGAGCGTCTCGGCGAAGGGATCGGACGGGGGCAGCGCGCCGCCCGAGACCCGCCCGCTCGCTTCGCCCTCGACCGTCACGTAGGCGACCAGCCGCTTGCGGGCGGCGCCGGTGCCCTCGTACTCGTGCACGCGAAGGGCCGCGCTCGCGACTTGCGGGTGGCGTGCCAGGGTCGCCTCGATCTCGCCGAGCTCGATGCGGAAGCCGCGGACCTTGACCTGGTTGTCGGTGCGGCCGAGGAAGAGGAGCTCGCCGTCGTGTCGCAGTCGCACCCGGTCGCCGGTCGCGTACATGCGCCCGAGGCGGGGGCTCGAAGCTTCCGCGTCGACGAAGGGCGTCGGCAGGAAGCGCTCCGCCGTGAGTCCCGGACGGTTCCAGTAGCCGCGGGCGACGCCGTCGCCCGCCAGGAACAGATCGCCGACGAAGCCCGGCGCAACGGGCTCGAAGCGTTCGTCGAGGACGAAGGCCTGCGTGTTCGGGAGCGGACGCCCGATGACCGCGAAGGCCGCCTCCTCGTCGTAGTCCAGCAGCGCGCCGGTCGAGTAGGTGGTGTCTTCCGACGGGCCGTAGAGGTTGTAGACGCGGTCGACGCCGGGCCGGTCGTAGAGCGCACGGACCAGCTCGCTCGTGAGCGGCTCGCCCGCGACGTTGATCGTCGTGACGCCGGGCGGGATCCCTTCGCTTCGCACCAACTCCGCCGCCGCGGTCGGGACCGTGTTCACGAGCGTCACGCGATCGCGCGCCGCGAGCTCCGGCAGCGCCAGCGCGTTCTCGGCGAGCACGATCGTGCCGCCGAGCGAGAGCGGCACGAAGATCTCGAAGATCGAGAGGTCGAAGCAGACGCTCGTGCCCGCGAGTACACCGGCGAGGCGCTCCGCGGGATACTCGGCTTCGGCCCAGTCGACGAGGGCGAGGGCGCTCGCATGCTCGATCGCGACGCCCTTCGGCTGGCCCGTCGAGCCCGACGTATAGATGATGTAGGCGAGATCGTCGGGTGCGACGTCCGTCTCGACCCGCTCGGCGCGGACCGCGTCGAGGCGCGCGCCGTCGATCGCGAGCGGCGCGGCCGCGCTCGCGGCGACGTCCGCCGGGATCCGATCCGGCTCTCCGATGAAGGCGGCGAGCTCGGCGTCCCGGATCACGTACTCCATCCGCTCGCGCGGATAGTCCGGGTCGAGGGGCACGTAGGTCGCACCGGCCTTGAGCGCGCCCAGGATCGCGACGATCAGCGTGGAGGTCCGCTGCATGCATACGCCGACGCGCTGGCCGCGGCCGATGCCCGCGGCCTCGAGGCGATGGGCGAGCGCGTTGGCGCGCGCGTCGAGCTCGCCGTAGCTGAGCGTCGCGTCCGGCGCGATCAGCGCGGTCGCGTCGGGGGTCCGCGCGGCGCGGGCCTCGAAGGGGCCGAGCATCCCGCCTTCGCGGACGACGGGGACGTAGCGCGGGTTCCAGCGGGCGAGCTCCTCGCGGCCCGCGTGCGACTGCGTCGACAACGCTTCGATCGGCGTCTCCGGCGCCTCGGCCGCTCCTTCGAGGAGCGCGACGAAGGCCGAGGCGAGGCGTTCGAGCGTCTTCGCGTGGAAGAGATCACGTCGGAACTCGATGCGGGCGCGCAGGCCACCGTCCGCGTCCGGACTCATGGCGAGGGTCAGATCGACCTTGGTCGACGCGACCGGCAGAGGCAGCGGCGACCACGCGCCTCGCGTCGCCGGGTTCGCGTCCGCCTCCGTCTCCTGCCACACGAAGAGCACCTGGAAGACCGGCGCGTGCGCGAAGCTGCGCGGAAGCTCGAGCTCACCGACGACCTGATCGAAGGGCGCGTCCTGATGGGCCATGCCGTCGAGGACCGTCTCGCGCACGTCGCCGACGAGCGAGGCGAAGGAGGCCTCGGGTCGGATCCGCGTGCGGATCGCGAGGGTGTTCACGAAGAGGCCGACGACCTCGTCGAGATCGGCGTGGGGTCGATGGCCGATCGGACAGCCGATCGTCACGTCGTCGACCCCGCTCCAGCGATGGAGCAGGGCGTTCCAGCCGGCGAGCAGACCCATGAAGAGGGTCGCCCCCTGGGCGCGGCAGGTCGATTCGAGACGCGCTCGAGCGTGGGCCGAGAGCGCGAAGCGGACCTCGCCGGCGGTCGTGTCCTGGATCTGCGGCCGCGGGCGATCGAGGGGCAGGTCGAGCACCGGCGGGAGATCGCGGAGCTGCTCGCGCCAATAGGCGAGGCTCGCTTCGTCGTCGCGCTCGTGCTCCCAGGCCGCGAAGTCGAAGTAGCCGAGCGGCGGCGCCGGCAGCTTCGGAGCGAGCCCGAGCGCCGCGCGGCGGCAGATCTGCATGAGCTCGGTGAAGAGGATCCGCAGGGACCAGGCGTCGCCGACGATGTGATGCAGGACGAGCAGCACGACCTGCTCGTCCTCGCCCACGTCGACGATCGTCGCGCGGAGGAGCGGCGGGCGCGCCAGGTCGAAGGGGCGCGTCACGTCGTCGCGCAGCAGCGCGAGGACATCGGCTTCGTCGCGCTTCGCCTCCGCGTCCGGGAGCGGCACGTGCCGGACGGACGGCGCGGGCGTCGATTCGAGCAGGACGCGCGGCACGCCCTCCTCGTCGACGAAGCCGGCGCGCAGGACCTCGTGCCGCGCGATCACGAACGCGAGCGCATGCTCGAGCACGTCCGGCGCGATCGGCCGGTTCAGTCGGATCGCCGCGGGGATGTGATAGGCGGCGTTCTCGGGGTCGAGCCGCGCGAGCGCCCATTGTCGGTACTGGGCGTAGGAGAGACGCGGGACCGCGTCGGCGTCGCGCGGACGGAGCTTCGCGAGGGCGGGCGGCGCGTCGGCGAGCCGCGCGTCGAGGCTCGCGGCGAAAGCAGCGACGGTCGGTTCCTCGAAGAGGTCGCCGACGGGTACGGTCGTCCCGAACGTGCCCTCGATCCGCGCCGCCAGCCGGGCGGCGAGGAGCGAGTGGCCACCGACGGCGAAGAAGTCCGCGTCGACGTCGGCGATCGGGCGACCGAGGAGCTCGGACCAGAGCGAGAGGAGGGTCGTCTCCGTCACCGTCGACGGCGCGCGGCCGGGGGCCGTCGACGCATCTTCGTCGCTCGCGGGCAGCGCCTTGCGATCGATCTTGCCGTTGGGCGTGAGCGGGAGCGCGTCCATCAGGACGAAGCGGCTCGGGACCATGTAGCGCGGCAGGCGGCCATCGAGGTGGGCCCGCAGATCCGCGACGTCGACGGACGCGCCCCCCGTCTCGCACCAGGCGGTCAGTCGTTCCTGCGCCCGGGTCTCGCCCTCCAGTCTGACGACGGCGGCGCCGATCGACGCATGGTCGACGAGCGCGGACTCGATCTCGCCGAGCTCGATCCGGAAGCCGCGGAGCTTCACCTGGTCGTCGACGCGACCCCGGAACTGGAGGCGCCCGTCGGCGCGTCGGCTCACGAGATCGCCGGTCCGGTACAGGCGAACCGATCGACCCTCCTCGTCGGCCGCGTCGACGAAGCGGTCGGCGGTCAGGTCCGCCGCCGCGTGGTAGCCCGGGCTCAGCCCCTCGCCGCTGATCCAGAGCTCGCCCGTCACGCCCTGGGGCGCCGGCGCGCCCGACGCCTCGAGGACGTGGAAGCCGGTATTCGCGATCGGTCCGCCGATCGGCACGAGGCCGTCGGCGACGAGCGTCTCGTCCAGCCGGAGCGCGCCGGACCAGATCGTCGTCTCGGTCGGCCCGTAGAGATTCCAGAGCTCGGCGCCCGTCGCGAGCAGGCGGCGCGCGAGCGCGACGTCGAGCGCCTCGCCCCCGCACAGGATCTTGAAGCGGGCAGACGGCGCCCATCCGCCTTCGAGGAGCAGTCGCCAGGTCGCGGGCGTGGCCTGCATCGCCGTCACGCGCTCGCGCTCGATCGCGAAGGCCAGCGCCGCGCCGTCCAGCGTCGTCGCCGCCTCGGCCAGCACCAGCCGCGCGCCCGCGCAGAGGGGCGGAGCAGCTCAAGGGTCGCGATGTCGAAGGCGATCGTCGTGACCGCCAGCAGCGCGTCGTCCGCCTCGAGCCCCGGCGTCCGGGCCATGCTCGCCAGCAGGTTCACGAGGCTGCGGTGGCGGATCGGGACGCCCTTGGGCTCGCCGGTGCTGCCGCTCGTATAGATGAGGTAGGCGAGGTCCTCGCCGGTCGGGTCGATCACCGGGCGCGTCGCGGGCTGGGCCTCGATCGCGGAGCGCTCGCTCGCGGGCGTGAGCCGGACGCAGTCGTCCGGGAGCCAGTCGGGGGCATTCGGCGCGCAGAAGACGTGGCGGAGTCCGGCGTGGCGCGCGATCCGCGCGAGGCGCGCGTTCGGGTGGCTCGGGTCGAGGGGGACGTAGTGGGCGCCCGCCTTGAGCACCGCGAGCAGGGCGACGACCAGGTCGACCGAGCGCGGCAGGCAGAGGCCCACGCGCTCGCCGGGTCGCACGCCGTGGGCGGCGAGCCAGTGCGCGACGCGATTCGCGCGCCGGTCGAGTTCGGCGTAGTCCAGTCGCGCCTCTCCGAACTGGAGGGCGACCCGCGCGGGCGAGGCATCGGCGACCCGCTCGAAAGCGCGGTGGGCGGCTTCGTCGGGGAGCGGCGCGGCGGTCGCGTTGGTCTCGCGAACGCGCCGCGCGTCCTGCGCGTCGAAGAGGACGACCTCGGCGATCGACTGCTTGGGATCGAGGGCGACCGCTTCGAGCAGGCGCTCGAAGTGATCGGCGAAGCGCGCGGCGGTCGACGCGGTGAAGAGCTCGGTGCTGTATTCGAAGAAGCCTTCGAGGGTGCCCTCGAACTCGACCATGTCGAGGCCGAGATCGAAACGCGCGCTGCCGGCTTCGATCTCGCGCGCGCGGAGGGAGAGGGCCGGGAGGTCGACGCGTTCGTGCGTCGTGTTGTGGAGCACGAACATCGTCTGGAAGAGCGCGTTGTGGCTGAGCTGCCGATCGGGGTCGAGGCGCTCGACGATCTGCTCGAAGGGCACGTCCTGATGGGCGATCGCGTCCTGGGTCGTCTGCTGGGCGCGCTCGAGGAGCGCGGCGAAGGGCAGGTCCGCTTCGACCCGCGCGCGCAGCACGAGGTTGTTCACGAAGAGTCCGATCAAGGCGCCGAGCTCGCTGCGATCGCGGTTGCTGGCGGTCGTTCCGATCGCGAAGTCCGTCTGGCCGCTGTAACGGAAGAGCAGGGCCTGGAAGCCGGCGAGGAGGAGCGCGTAGAGCGACACGCGCTCGGCCTTCGCGCGGCGGCGCAGCTTCTCGGAGAGCGCCGGGGAGAAGCGGAAGACGTGTCGCGCGCCGGTGTAGCGCCTTCGCGCGGGGCGGGGGAAATCCGTCGGCAGGTTCAGGAGCGACGGCATTCCGTCGAGCGCCTCGGCCCACCAGTCGAGGCCCGCAGCCCAGTCCTGTTCGCGCTGCCAGACGGCGTAGTCCGCGTACTGGATCGCGGGCTCCGGGAGCGCGGGGCCGTGCGCCCCCGGGTCGTCCTCGTCGGTCGTGCGCCCGAAGGCGTAGTGTGCGGCGATCTCGCCGATCAGGATCCGGAGCGAGGCGTAATCGGCGACGATGTGGTGGATCGCGAAGAGCAGCACGTGGAGCGGCTCGCCGTCCTCCGGCGCGTGGGGCAGGGCGAGCAGGCGCGTCCGGAAGAGCGGACCGTGCTCGAGGTCGAAGGGCTCGGAGAGGAGATCCGCGAGGTGGGCCCGGACCTGTTCGTCCGGCTCGCCGCGCGGCAGCGTCACGCGTTCGATCGGGACCGGGCCCTCGGGATCGACGGCCTGGAAGGGCTCGCCGTCTTGCGGCTGGACGAAACGCGTCCGCAGGATCTCGTGTCGCGCGACGGTCTTCGTGAGTGCGGCCTCGAGGGCCGGGACGTCGAGTCTGCCGACGAGATCGAGGGCGGTCGGGATCACGTAGGCGAGCTGGCCCGGTGAGAGGCGCTCGATGAACCAGAGGCGCTGCTGCGCCGAGGAGAGCGGGAAGCGCGTCGTCGTCTCGGCCTCCGCCGCGGCCCGGCGCGCGAGCAGGCGCGTGAGCAGCGTCCGCTTCTCTTCGGGCGAGAGGCCCTCGAGCTTCGCCGCGAGATCCGCGTCGATCGGATCGCCCGCCCCGCTCACGACGACCCTGCCCCGTCGTCGTCGGCCCCGCCGTCGCGCTCGGCGAGGAGCGTCTTCAGCATCGCGTCGACGTCCTCGTCCGAGAGCGCGGCGACGTCGTCGCCGCGCGTCGCGGCCGTACGCGAGACGCGCGGAATCGATTCGGTTTCCGCGGCGGACGCGTCGCCCGAAGCGAGCCGCGTCTCGATCAGCGCCGCCTGCTCGCCGGGCGTGAGCGCCCCGAAGAGATCGGCGATCGCGAGGGATTCGACGCCGAGCGCCCGCAGGCTCGAGAGCAGCTGGATCGCCAGCACGGAGTTGCCGCCCAGCTCGAAGTAGTTGTCGTCGAGTCCGACGCGCTCGAGACCGAGGAGGTCGGCCCAGAGTGCGACGACGCGCTGCTCGAGCGGCGTGCTCGGCGCGCGGTAGGCGGCGCCGCCGCCGTCGGCGTCGGGGGTGGGCAGACGCTTGCGATCGACCTTGCCGTTCGCGTTGAGCGGCAGCGCGGGCAGGAGCAGGAAGCGCGTCGGAACCATGTAGGCGGGCAGTCGGTCCCCGAGCGCGTCCTTCAGCCGATCCATGAACGAACGCGTGTCGAGTCCGTCGAGCAGGCGCCAGTGATCCGACCACTCCGGTCGGATCGGACCGCCGACCAGCCCGTGGAGCACGACCTGATCGGCGCCGAGGCACGCGCGCTCGGGCAGCGCATCGAAGCCCGGGTCGTTCACGGGGCAGAGACCGAGCGCCTGGCCAGGGGCCTCCTCCATCAGGAGCTGGCCGAGGTAGCCCGCCTCGATCAGGCAGAAGTCGCGGGCCCGGTCGCCGTAGACGGGCTCGATGATCCCGAGGTCGCCGACGAGGAAGAGCTGGAAGGCGCTGCCGCGGGCGATCTCGCGATTCGCCGAGAAGAGCGCATCGAGCCCGGCCGGGTCGATCGAGGGCGCGTCGTCGTGCGGGATCAGCCGATGGCGAACGGCGTCGTAGCGGTACCAGCCGGCTTCGAGACCGCTGACGCCGCCTTCGCGCACGTGCGCCAGGGCATGCACCGGGTAGAGGCTGCCGGCGGAGGGATAGCGGTACTTGTCGGTCGGGGCGCCCTCGACGGGCGTCGCGCGCAGCACGGAGAGCCACTCCGCGAAGGCCTCGAGGGAGACCGGGCCCTCGTCGAAGACGCGGTGGCTCTGGCGGCGGAAGCTCGCGAGGTTCTTCGGCCGCGGGAGAGCGAGGCTGCGCTCCCCGTCTTCGTCCGCGCGGCGGGCAGCGAGCGCTTCGTCCTTGCGGCCCAGCTTCTGGAGCGGGCTCGCGGCGTCGCCGTCGAGCGCCGGCACGACGTAGGCGACGAGCTGCGGCGGGGTGCCCCAGGTCGTCACGACGGCGTCCGAGATCGCCGTCTGTTCGGCGAGGACGGTCTCGATCTCGCCGAGCTCGATGCGATGGCCGTTCACCTTGACCTGTTGGTCTTCGCGGCCCAGGAACTCGAGGTTCCCATCCGGGCGGTAGCGACCGAGGTCCCCCGTCCGGTAGAGGACGGCATCCCAGTCGGCGTCGGTCGAGAAGGGATTCGGGACGAAGCGCTCCGCCGAGAGCTCGGGTCGGTTCCAGTAGCCGCGGGCGACGCCGACGCCGCCGATGTAGAGCTCGCCGGTCACCCAGGGCGGACAGGGATTCAGCGCGTCGTCGAGCACGTAGAAGCTCTGGTTCGTGAGCGGTCGGCCGTAGGGAATGCTCGGCCAGTCCGGGTCGAGCTCGTGGATCGGATGGACGATCGACCAGATCGAGGCCTCGGTCGCGCCGCCGAGGCTCCACGTCTCGACGGACGGGAGAGTGCGCGCGATCCGCTCCGGGAGCGCGAGCGGGATCCAGTCGCCCGAGAGGAGCGCCGCCCGCAGCGCCAGCGCCGGCGTCTCCGATCGGGACTCGAGCTCGGTCACGAGGATCTGCATCAGCGCGGGCACCGAGTTCCAGACGGTGACGCGGCCCGTCGCCAGGCGGTCGATCCAGTGATCGGGCTCCATGGCGTGGGCGTAGTCGGGGAAGACGATCGCGGCGCCGACGGCGAGGGGGCCGAAGACGTCGTAGACGGAGAGGTCGAAACTCAGCGACGAGAGCGCGAAGACGCGGTCCGAGGGACCGAGGCCGAGGCGGCGATTCAGGTCGACGACCGTGTTGACCGCGCCGCGGTGATCGATCATCACGCCCTTCGGCATGCCGGTCGATCCCGAGGTGTAGATGACGTACGCGAGGTCCGTCGCGGCGACGCGCGGTGCCTGCGGGTCGAGTGCGGCCGGCGCGTTCGTCGGGACGTCGTCCGGAAGGGCGATCCGCGCGACGCCGTCGGGCCAGTCTTCGAGGGTGCTCACGACGAGGCGGGCTTCGGTGTCGCGGGCGAGTTCGTGACGCCGCGCCGCAGGGAGGTCGGGGTCGATCGGGACGTAGGCGCTGCCCGCGGCCTGGATGCCGAGCGCGGCGACGACCTGCCGCCACCCTTTGCGGAGCGAGATCGCGACGAGCTCGTTGGGCCGGCAGTCCCGCGCCCGGAGCGTGGCGGCGAGGCCGAGCGCGTGCCGCGCCAGTGCGCCGTAGGTGAGGCGCGTCGCGCCGTCCTCGATCGCGACCGCGTCGGGCGTCCGCTCGGCCTGCGCGAAGAAGAGTTCGTGCAGGCGGATCGCCTCGGCTCCGGTGTCGTGCCAGGCGAGATCGTTCAGGTCGGTCAGGTAGCGGGCGTGGCCGAAGGCATCGGTCGCGCGCGCCAGCTTCTCGTGCCAGGCGCCGTCTTCGCGGGCGAGGCTCTCGAGACGTGCCACGTACGCGGCGAACATCGCGTCGAGGACGCCGGGCGGGAAGAGCTCGTCGATCGTGTCCCAGTTGACGTGCAGGGCGTCGTCGATCTCGGAGATCTGGTGATCGAGATAGACCTGGGAGGTCTGGCTCACGCCGTAGTGGACGTCCGCGTCCCAGCCGCCGGGGCGGAGCGTCTTCATCTCCGTGCCGAGGGTGCTCGTGAAGACGACGGGCATCAGCGCGCCGCCGGTGCGGCGCTCGCGGCGGGCGAGGGCGCGCAGGTTCTCGACGCCGGAGACGGCGCGGTGTTCCAGGCCTTCCCAGAGATCGCGCTGGATGCCGCGGGCGTGGGCGGTGAAGTCGGGGGTCGCGCCGACGTCGATGCCGAGCAGGAGGGACGAGGTGAAGTCGCCGATCAGGTCGTCGACTTCCGGATGGCCGGCCGCGCGGTTGAAGAGCGTGAGGTTGAGGGTGAGATCGTTGCGACGACTCCAGAGCGCGAGGACTTCGCTGAAGGCGCCGAGGGCCACGGCGGAGGCCGAGAGGCCCGCCGTCCGACTGGCGCGCTTCAGCGCCTGCCACTCGGCGGGTGGGAGCGTGGCGCTCCGACGACGGAAGACCGGCTGCTCGATCTCGGAGGGCGCCTTCTGGAGCGGAAGGTCCGGGGCGGGCGGGAGCAGCGGCAGTCTGGCCTCCCAGAAGGCCGCCGATCGCGCGAAGGCCTCCGTCTCCCGGAATGCGCGCTCGGCGAGCACGTAGTCGCGGAAGCCGAGCGAGAGGGGCGGCAGCGTCTGACCGGCGAGGAGGCGCGCCATGTCGCGGCCGAGGATCTGCAGGCTCGCGGCGTCACCGATCACGACGTCGAAGCTCACGAAGAAGCGCGTCGTTTCGTCGTCGAGCCGGGCGGCTTCGACCCGGAAGAGCGGCCAGGCGTCGAGGGCGAAGACCTCGTGCGAGAGCCGCTCGCGGATGGCGCCCAGTCGCGCGTCGCGGGCGGAGGGGTCGAGTCCGCGGAGATCGACGTGGGGCACGTCGAGCGCCGGCACGTCCTCGAGCACGCGCTGTTGCCCGTCGTCGGAGACGACGGCGCGCAGCATGCCGTGGCGCGCGATCAGGGTCTGAAGTGCGCCTACGATCGCGTCGAAGGGCAGGCCGCGGACGTCGATCTCCCGGTAGCCATGGGTCGCGACGTTGCCGAGCTCGAAGACGCCGCTGCGCCCGAGCCAGTAGGCCTGCTGGATCGGCGTGAGCGGGAAGGGCGCGTGCGCGTGGTCGGGATCGGGCGCGAGCACGAGCCGCTCCGCGTCGGCGGTCGTCGCGGGGGGCGTCGCGTCGATGCGCGCGGCGAGGGCGGCGACGGTCGGTGCTTCGAAGAGCGTTCGGAGCGCCACGCGCCGGCCGAGGCGCGCTTCGATCGTCGCGATCATCTCGATCGCCATCAGCGAGTGGCCGCCGAGCGCGAAGAAATCGTCGTGGATGCCGACCGCCTCGCGTCCGACGAGCGTCTGCCAGATCCCGGCGAGGGCGGTTTCGGTCTCCGTCGACGGGGCGACGTAGGCCCGCGTCTCTTCGCGCAGGTCGGGGTCGGGCAGCGCGCCGTGGTCGACCTTGCCGTTCGGGAGGCGCGGGATCGCGTCGATCGCCTGCCAGCGGGTCGGGACCATCGGCGACGGCAGCCGGTCGATCAGCCAGGCGCGCAGGCTCGCGGGCTCGAGGGCGGCGCCGTCCCGCGACACGACCCAGGCGAGGAGCTCGGTCCGTTCCGAGGCATCGCGATGGGCGACGACCAGGACTTCGGCGATCTGCGGATGGCGGCGGAGCTCGGCTTCGACCTCGCCCGCTTCGACGCGGAAGCCGCGCACCTTGATCTGGTGATCGAAGCGACCCTGGAACTCGAGGCGGCCGTCGGGCCGGCGCACGACGCGATCGCCCGTTCGGTAGTAGCGGTCGGGCAGGTCGAGCGTGTGCGCCAACGGATCCGCCGCGATCGGGTTCGGGACGAAGCGCTCCTGCGTGAGCGCGTCACGTTCGAAATAGCCCCGCGCGAGCCCGCGCCCGCCGAGCAGGAGCTCCCCTGCCACGCCGATCGGGACCGGGCGATCGAAGTCGTCGACGACGAGGGCCGACGTGTCGGCGATCGGATGACCGATGTGCACGGTCTCCTTCTTCGGATCGAAGACCCCGCGCGACAGGTCGGCGACGGTCGAGTAGGTCGTGTCTTCCGAAGGGCCGTAGAGGTTGTAGACGTGACGAACCGAAGCGTGGTCGTGGAGCGCCTCGACGAGCGCCGCGGGCAGGGCTTCGCCCGCGAGGTTCACGACGGAGACCCGCTCCGGGAGCGCGTGGTCGTCGAGGAACTGGCGGAGCAGGCTCGGCACGGTGTTCACGAGCGTCACGCGCTCACGCTCGGGGTGTCGCGCGAGCGCCGAGAGGCCGTCGGCGAGGACGATCGCGCCCCCCCACGCCAGCGGCACGAAGATTTCGAACACCGAGAGGTCGAAGCAGACCGACGTCGAAGCGAGGACACCGGCGAGCGCCGCGTCGTCGAAGACCGAACGCGCCCAGCGGACCATCGCGACCGTCTGGCGGTGTTCGATCGCGACGCCCTTCGGATTGCCCGTCGAACCCGAGGTGTAGATGATGTAGCCGAGCTGGCCCGGATCGACGGCAGGCGGTTCGAAGGCCGCAGCTTCGTCGGCGAGTGTACGGACGTCGAGCCGTTCGAAGGCGTGCTTCGCCTCGATCGCGGGGGTCGTCGCGTCGCCGAGGACGAGGTCGAGGCGCGCGTCGTCGACGATGTAGCCGAGACGTTGAGCCGGGTACTCGGGGTCGAGGGGCACGTAGGCCCCGCCCGCCTTCAACACGCCGAGCAGGGCCACGATCAGATCGCTCGAGCGCCGCATGCAGACGCCGACCGGCGCTTCCGACCGGACACCGCGCGCCAAGAGTCCGGCGGCGAGGCGGTTCGCGGCGTCGTCGAGCGCGCGGTAGCTGAGGCGCCGCGTGCCGTCGGTGACGGCCAGGGCGTCCGGCGTCCGCGCGGCCCGTGCCTCGAAGAGGCCGTGCAGCGTCGTGGCCTCTTCGCGCGCGTCGAGCGCCACGACCCGTCCGAGGGTGGCCTCGAATTCGCTCCGGTCCATCAGCGGCAGCGCGCCGAGCCTCTGCTCCGGGTCGTCGACGATCGCGCGGAGGAGGGTCTGGTAGTGGCGGCCGAGCCGCTCGATCGTCTCGGCGTCGAAGAGGTCGGTGGCGTATTCGATCTGTCCGTGGATCGCGTCGCCGCCTTCCTGCAGGTTGAAGCGCAGCGGGTACTTCGTCTGCGTCTCCTCGACCGCATAGCGCTCGAGGTGCAGGTTCTCGAAGCGCAGGTCCCGGAGCGGCATCTGCTGGAGATCGAACTTCGCCTGGAAGAGCGGCGTCAGCTGGTCGAGCTGGCGATCCGGATTCAGGACTTCGACGAGCTTCTCGAAGGGCAGGTCCTGATGCTGCAATCCGCCGAGGACGGTCTCCTTCACGCGCTCGAGCAGCGTGCCGAAGGACGGGTCGCCCGAGAGATCGGTCCGAAGGACGAGGGTGTTGACGAGCAGACCGATCAGGTTCGTGGTCTCGGGCCGGTCCCGGTTGGCGACCTCGCTGCCGACGATCACGTCGGTGGCCTGCGAGTAGCGATGGAGCAGCGCCTTGAAGCCGGCGAGCAGGAGCACGAAGAGCGAGACGCGGCGCGCGGCGGCGAGCTTCTTCAGGCCGTCGACCAGGTCGGCGTCGAAGACGAGCGGCGACTGCGCGCCGGCGTTCGTCGCGACCGAGGGCAGCGAGCGGTCGGTCGGGAGGTCGAGCAGGGGCAGGGGCCCGGCGAGTCGTGCCGTCCAGTAGTCGAGCAGTCCATCGAGCCGCTCACCCTGGAGCTGGTCACGCTGCCACGCGGCCCAGTCGGCATACTGGACCGGGAGCGCTTCGAGCTCGGCCGGCCCGGTCTGCCCGTCGGCGCGGGTCTCCGCGTGATAGAGCGCGATCAGCTCGCGCAGGAAGACGGACACGGACCAGCGATCACTGATGATGTGGTGGGTCACGACGACGAGCAGGTGCTCCTCCGGCGCGAGGCGGATCAGCGCGAAGCGGAGCGGCGGCGACGCGAGGTCGAAGGGACGTTCGAGGGGTTCGCGCACGGCGGCGCGGACGGTGGCGTCGCCCGCGGCGTGGCCCGACAGATCGATGCGCGGGAGGTCCGGCGCCTTGGGCGGGTCGATCTTCTGTTCGGGCTGGCCGGATTCGCCCGGCACGAAGCGCGTCCGCAGGGATTCGTGCCGCGCCACGATCGTGCCGAGCGCGCGCTCGAGCGCCGCCGCGTCGAGGGAGCCGCCGAGGCGCATCGCGCTCCCCGCGTTGTAGGCGCGGTTGTCGGGGTCGAACTGCTGGACGAACCACAGCCGCTTCTGCGCGAAGGAGAGCGGGATGGCCGCGTGCGGATCCCGCGGCGGGATCCCGCTTCGCGTCGCCGCGGTCGCGAGTCCGCGCTCGGCGAGCCGCGCCTCGAAGCGGGCGCGCTGTTCCGGCGAGAGCTTCGCGAGCTCGTCGAAGAGCGAGGCTTTGTCCGTCTTCGATTCAGCCATCGCCGTCCTCGGCTCGGATCTCGGCGAGGAGCGTCGCCATCTCGTCGAGGTCGTCCTGGGACGGGAGGCGGCTGCGGACGACGGCGGCGACGTTCGCCACGGTCGGGGTGTCCCCGATCAGCTGCTGGATCTCGATCTCGACCGGGAAGGCCTCGCGCAGCTTCCCGATCATCTGGATCGCGAGGAGCGAGTGACCGCCGAGCTCGAAGAAATCGTCGTCGATGCCGACGCGGTCGATGCCGAGGGACTGCTGGAAGATCTCGACGAGCTTGGTCTCGACGTCGTCGCCGGGCTCGCGGTAGGCGGTCGCCAGATCGGGCCGCTCGTGGAAGCGGCCCTTGGCGTCGGCCCCGACCTCGGCGCCCTCGCGGTCGCGCGGCGCGGCCTGGATCCACTCGGCGACCCGCGCGGCGAGGGGGCCGCGGGAGATCGCGATCGGTCCTGCGGGCGCCTGCGTCACGATCCGCTCCGTCAGGTCCCAGACCTCGTCGGCGGAGAGCGCGAAGTCGGCGAGCGCGGCGCCGAGGCCGCCGACCGTGTCCGGCTCCGCCCCGTCCGGCGTGTCGCGGCAGGCATCGAAGTGGACGGAGATCCAGGGCGTGCCGCCCTGCCGGTTGCGCGCGGCGACGAGCGCGTCCAGGCGGTGGTTCGCGGCGGCGTAGCCCGCGAGGCCGAGGCCTCCGATGACCGACGCCATGGACGACTGGACGAGCACGAAGTCGGGGCCCCCGCTCCGCCGGCGCGAGGTCCGGCCTCCGGCCGGCGCGGCCACGGAGAGAACCGATGCGAGCGCTTCGAGCGGCGCGATCTTCGATCGCTCGTTGTGCTCCCAGTGAGAAGTCGAAAGAAGGGAGAGCGGGGCCGTCGACGCGGCGCTGGTCGT
>JBCCZJ010000006.1:0-30351 GCA_039187915.1 Myxococcota bacterium | reverse complement strand
CGGGCGAGGAGAGACCCTCGGAACGGCAGGAGCCTCCGCTCACGCCTCGAAAGGCGTTCGAAGCCGGCGCGTTGGCTTGCTCCAAAACGCCGTCACGAAATTCCCGTACCCGTTCGCCCGCCCCGCCCCGCACCCCCTTCGCCGCCGGCGTTCGGAGCTCGTCGACGTCGTGGCCGAAGCGCTGCCCCTCGATGCGGCGCGACGCGAGGCGTGGCGCGTCTGGACCGGCTTCTACGGGCGAGCGGCCTGGAGCCCTGCCCTCGCGAGCGAACTGCGCCAGCGCTGCAGCGAATGGCGCCGGTCCGCGATCGAGATGATCGAGTGGGGCATCGAGGAAGGTCTGTTTCGCGCCGATCTCGACGTCGAGCGCGAGAGCGACGCCCTGCTCCTCCTGATCGACGGCCTCGGATCGAACGCGATCCTCGACCCGCGGCGCTGGACGGCCGCGCGGCAGCGCGGCCAACTCGAGCACTTTCTTTCGCGACTGCGCCCCTAGGTCGGCGACCGCCGGCTAACGACGAGGAGACCCCGCATGCCCTTCCAGCCGATTCGCGCCTGGCGCGCCCTCCGGCGCGCGTACGCCGACCCCGACGATCCGCGCGCGGTTTTCGAGCTGCTCGACGGGCTGAGCTTCGGCGCGTACCGGCGCGACGACGAGCGGTTCCTCGTGACCGAGACCGGCCGCCGGGTCTTCGCCGAAAAGCGCGACCTGCTCGACACCTTGCGCGATCGCGCGTATCTGGAATCACTCCCGGAAGGCAGCTTCGGCCGTGCCTACGCGGAGTTCACCGAGCGCGAGCAGATCAGCGCCGACGGCCTCGTCGAAGCCAGAGGTGGCGACTGGGAGGCGCTGCTCCCGCGGCCCCTGGAGGAGTCCGGGCGCGACTGAACGTCGGCCCGCCGCCGGTCTACGCCCCGCTCCGAACGGACGGGGCGCCCGTGCTGGCGTGACGCGGAGGGCCGGGACGTCGCGCCGACGGCCCGGGAAGCCCACCGGACGACGTGCGGAACGAAACCGACCCGGTTGACGCCGAGAGATCGGGAACGACTCAGAGAGGAGGAAGGGCGAGCGCCGAACCCGGGCGGTCGCCGATCGAGGAGAGTTCCATGTCGTATCGAAATCCCCTTCGCGAACGAGAACACGCGCTCGAGGAGGCCTACTTCCGCAAGCAGAACGACGAGCTGATCGAGCGGATGCGCGCGCGCAGGGCCGCGGCGCAGACCGGCGAGGAGCCTGCGGAGCTGGCGCTCGGCACGATCCTCGTCGCGACTGACTTCTCGGAGTCGGCGGCGCACGCGACGGATACGGCGATCGATTACGCGCGGAAGTTCGGCGCGAAGATCGTCCTGGTCCACGCCTTCGACGTCCACATCCCGGTCGCCGCGCCGACGCTGTCGGGGGTCTATACGCTGCCGGACGGCTTCATGGACGACGTCATGAGCGCCGCGCGGGAGCGGGTCGAACAGGCGGCCGGCGAGGTCGCCGAATGCGGCGTGCCCTGCGAAGGCGTCGCGTTCGACGCACCGGCCGCCATGGCGATCGTCGACGCTGCGCTCGAGCGCAAGGCCGACCTGATCGTGATGGGGACCCGCGGACTGACCGGGATCAAGCACGTGGCCCTCGGCAGCGTCGCCGACAAGGTCGTCCGGACCTCGCCCTGCCCGGTCCTGACCGTCCCGAGCCCCTGACGAAGGGCGCGGCGCGCCGGGGATCGAGCCGCGGCGCGCCGATCGATCCCGATCCTCCGCAGTGCTATGCCCTGTGCGTGCCCCGGCCCACTTCCCGCTCCGTCCTCGCCCCGCTCGTCCTTGCGCTGTTCGCTCTCCCGCGGATCGCATCCGCGATCGACCACGACGCGGGCATCTGGCTCGTGAACCAGGCGCGCGTCTCCCTCGGAGATCGCCTCTCGTTCCACACCATGTTCCAGAGCCGCTGGAGCGACGAGATCGAGACCTACGAGCGGACCGTCTTCCGCCCGTGGATCTCCTACGCCTGGCCCGGACGCGGTCACGTCGCGGCCGGCTACGACCTGCACGAGTTCGAAGAGCCGGACCGCCACGAGCAGCGCGCCTGGCAGCGGATCGCCGTCGAGCACGGCTTCGACCGCGTGACGCTCCTCGGCCACGTCTGGATCGAGGAGCGCTTCTTCCAGAACACCGACAACGTGGCCGTCCGCGCCCGGATCAACGCCGGAGCGGCCTACGATCTCGGCGACGGCTACGGCGCGCTGCTGCGCAACGAGATCTTCTTCGACCTGAACGGCACGACGAGGATCCGGAACGCCGGCCTCGGGGAGAATCAGCTCGTGGCGGCGCTCAGCAAGGCGCTCCCCGGCCACGTCGTCTTCGAGATCGGCTACCTCCAGCAGTACCTCGACCGCCGCGGCAACGCCGACGTCTACAACCACTTCCTGATGACGGGCTTCAGCTGGCGGACGCCTCAGCTGGCGGATTGGTTCTGAGGCGCGCGCGGCGCCCGATCTAGCCGCAGCACTTCTTGTGCTTGCGGCCGCTGCCGCAGGGACACGGGTCGTTGCGTCCGACCTTGGGCGAGGCGCGCACGACGGGCTTCTGGGGCGTGCAGCAGGTGGGATCTCCGCAGCCCGGTGCATCGACCTGGCCGATCGGTCCGGGGGCGGGTCGCTTGTCGTCCGTCATGTCTCGTTTCCTCCGTGCCGCCGCGCAGTCTACCGCATGCGGCGAAGCGGGCCGGGTTCGATCGTCCGCCCCCTCCCTGGGCCCGCGGCGATGCCGCGCGGCGCTGCGCAGGCACGGGAGGGCGGGGTGCTAACCTCGCCGCGATCCCAAGAGGAGGTCCTCCATGCAGGCCTGGCCCGCCGGTTTCGTCCTGGTTCTCGCTTCGTTCGCCCTGGTCACCGCGCTCGGCGGCTGCGCCTCGACGAGCGCCGACACCCACGACTCCGACCACGAACACCACCACGGCAAGGACACCCACGCGTCCGAGCACGACCATCACCACGGGATCGACGGCCACGGCTCCGAGCACGAGCATCACCACGGGAACGACGGACACGGCTCGGAGCACGAACACCACCACGGCGACGACGGCCACGCGTCCGAGCACGACCATCATCATCACGGCGGGGAAGAAGCCGAGGGCGGGGATCACCACCACCACTGAGCACGACGGGGCCCCGACCCCGCGTCGGCGCGACCCGGGGTCAGCTCGAGATGCCGCGCTTGATCTCGGACAGCTCCGCGTCGAAGACCGGGTGATAGACCTCCGCATTCGGGAGCACCCAGAACTCGTTCTCCAGGATCGCGCGGCGGATCATCTCGCCGACGTCGTCGCTGGGAATCCCGGTGTCCACGGTCTGGTCGATCGCTTCGAAGATCGCGGCGACCTCGGGTGCCATCTCGAAGGCCCCCCGCGCCTCGCCGTCCGGGCCGCTCCGCTCGACCTGCGTCGAGATGTCCGTCGAGACGCCGCCCGGGCACACGAGCGTCACGCCCACGTTCGCCCGCTTCATGGCGAACTCCGCGCGAAGCGCCTTCGAGAGGCCGACCAGCGCGTGCTTGGACGCCGAGTAGGGGCTGTGGCACGGCGCCGTCATGAGGCCGCCGGCGGAGGCGACGTTGACCACGTGCGCCTCGTCCTGCTCGAGCAGGTGGGGAACGAAGCTCTGGATCCCGTAGACGGGACCCCAGAGGTTCACGCCGATCACCCACTCCCAGTCCTTCCGCGACACCTCCCACGCATAGCCAGGGACGTAGACGCCGGCGTTGTTCACGAGCACATGGACCGCGCCGTACTGGTCGAGGGTCCGCTCGGCGAGGCGCTCGACGTCCTCCCGCTGCTCCACGTCCGTCTGGACGGCCAGCACCTCGGCACCCGCCTCCCGCAGCTCCGCCTCGGCGCGTGCGAGCCGTTCGGCGCTCTGGCTCGCGATCACGAGGCGGCACCCGGCGGCAGCGAGCGACTTCGCGCAGGCCAGCCCGATCCCGCTGCTGGCGCCGGTCACGACCGCGACCCGTCCTTCGAGCGTCTTCATCTTCGTCTCTCCCCGAGTTCGCCCGTCAATCCATGCTGCCGAGGGGCGGCGGCGGGCGAAGCGGCCCCGTCCCTTCGAGAATCCCCCGCATCCGCCCTTCCACCATCGAGGCCCACTTCGGATGCGTGAGGACGTAGAAGCGCTCTTCCCGGATCGCTTCGAGCACGATCTCACCCGCACGCCGCGCCGGCATTCCGCTTCCGAGGAACTGCTTCATGCCGGCGACCATGGCGCGCCCCGCCTCGGTCTCGAGATGGGAGCGGACGCCTTCCGGACGCAGCGTCTCGTAGTTGTCGAAGACCTCCGACTTCACGAAGGCCGGGCAGAGCACCGAACACTTCACGCGGTCGCTGACCGACGAGAGCTGATCCTGCAGGCCTTCGCTGAGCGCGACGACGCCGTGCTTGGCCGTCATGTAGACGGCCTCGGGCTGGCTCCCGGTGATCAGACCGCCCATCGACGCCGTGTTCACGACGTGCCCTTCTTCGCCCTGCTCGAGCAGGATCGGAACGAAGCTGCGGATCCCGTGCACCGTCCCCATGATCATGGTCCCGAGGTGCCAGTCCCACTCCTCCAGCGGCGCCTCCCAGAGAAGCGAGGAACTGCTCGCGACGCCGGCGTTGTTGCAGACGACGTGGACCTTGCCGAACGCGTCGAGCGTGCGCGCGGCGAGGGCATCGACCGCCGCAGGATCCCGCACGTCGGTCACGACCGCTTCGACGGTCGCGCCCGCGTCCCGGAGCGACTGCGTCGCCGCGGCGAGCGCGTCCTCCCGCACGTCCGAAAGGACGACCCTCATGCCAGCCGCCGCGAAGGCTTCTGCCAGGCCCAGTCCGATTCCGCTCGCGGCGCCGGTCACGACGGCGACCCGCCCATCGAAGTCCTTCACGCCTCCGCGTTCTCCCGCTCGCCTTCGGGCGGCATGCCGAAGTGCACCATGTTGTCGTGGGTCGAACGGAAGACCGTCCACGACGTGTCGGCCATCGTGCGCGCGACCGCGTCCCCGACCGCCTCGAGGTCGCCCTCCGAGGACTGCACCGCGTTCGCAGCGTAGACCACGCGCGAGAACCCGCCGGCGCCCGCGGTGAACGTCTCGCCGGATACGTTGCACCGTTCGCTCACGAGCCAGGCGACCAGCGGCGAGATCCGCGCCGAACCGAACGCCTCCCGGAGCCTGGCCTTGAACGCGTCCTCGGGCAGCAGCGCCGTCAGCCGGGACCAGGCGGCCGGCAGGAGCTGATTCACGCGAATGCCATGGGGTGCGCCGAAGCGAGCGGCCGTCCGGGTGAGCCCGAACAGGCCGGCCTTCGTCGACGCGTAGGCCGCGATCTCGTTGCCGAAGCAGGCGGGCGAGCCGGTGTTCACGATCCGGCCGCGCCCCTGTTCGACGAAACGAGGCCAGGCGGCGCGCGCCGTGTAGACGCAACCGAGGAGCGTCACCCGAACGTGGCGTTCCATCTCGACGGCGTCGATGTCCGGGAAGAAGCGCGCGCTCGCGATGCCGGCGTTGTTGATCACGATGTCGACGCGCCCCCACGTGTCCATCGCCGCTTCGACCATGGCATCCGCCGTCGCCGGCTCGCCGACGTCGCCCGCATTCGCGATCGCCTCACCGCCGAGCGCACGAATCCGCTCCGCCGCCGCTTCCGCGACGCCCGCGTCGACGCCCTGCTCCGGCATGCCGAGCGTGCCGCCGCCGTAGTCGTTGAGGACGATCCGCGCGCCACGCTCGGCGAGGTGGCGGGCATGGGCGAACCCGAGTCCGTCGACGTCCCCCGCCCCCGTGATCAGCGCGACCTGCCCCTCGAATTCCTTCTCCATCGGATCAGACGGACTCGAGCCGTGGCGCCAGGCGCTCGATCGTGCGCACGCTCGGCCGCGACGGCTCGTCGGCGTCGAGCGGCTGGATGCAGACGTGGGTCGCGCCGGCTTCGCGGTGGGCGCGGACCCGGTCGACCAGCGCCGCCTCGTCGCCCCAGGCGACGATGGCATCGATCACGCGATCGTTTCCGCCCTCGTCGAGCTCGCCTTCCTCGAAGCCCGCGCGCACCAGGTTCTTCCGGTAGTTGGGCATCGTGAGCGGACCCGCCATGGCGAGCCGCGCACGGGCGCGGGCCTTCTCGGGATCCGACTCGAGCAGCACCTTCTGTTCCGGACAGAGCCAGGCGCCGTCCCCCATGATCTCGCGCGAACGCTTCGTGTTCTCGGGCGGCGCGAAGAAGGGGTGGGCCCCGAGCGTGCGCTCCGCAGCGAATTTCAACATCAGCGGACCGAGCGCACCGAGCACGACCGGCGGCTTCCCGTCGAGCTCGGGGCCCCACCACATCGCGTCGTCCATCTTGTCGAGGTACTCGCGCATGGAGGGCAGCGGCGCCGGATAGGACTTCCCGAAGAGCGGCTCGACGGCGGTCTGATGGGAGACGCCGAGGCCGAGCAGGAAACGCCCGCCCGACTGGTCGTGCAGCTCGCGCTGCGCGCATGCCGTCGCCTGCGCCTCGCGCAGATGGATGTTCACGACGCCGGTCGCGATCACCAGCTTCGTCGTGTGCTGGAAGAGCATCGCCGCATGCGCGAACGGATCGCGCCCGAACGCATCCGGAATCCAGAGCGCGCCGTAGCCGAGATCCTCGACCCGCTGAGCGAACTCGATCGCTTCCTTCGACGAGAATCCGTCCATCCGGGTCCAGACGCCGATCGCGCCGATGTCCATGCCGCTACTCCTCGAGATCGAGCACGAGCGCCCGCTCACGAGGTATAGCGAGAGATTCGACGCGCCGGGATGCGCGATCCGGATCCCTCCGGCGCGGCTACTCGACGACCGCCTGCAGTCGGATGCGTGCCGGCTGTTCTTCGAAACAGCGCTCGAAGAACGGCGGCGGACCGAAGGGCGCGGCTTCGCGTGCGGCCCACTCGACCTTCGACCGGGCCGCTCGCATGCCGCCGCCCGCCCGCACGCACGCACGATCGTCCTCGACCCGGACCTCGTGGCGATCGATCGAGAATGCCGCGAGCTCGAGCGTCTCCGCCTTCGGCTCGCTCGGGTCGCAGAGTGAGTCGACCTCGGCGTTGCAGCCGAAGAGGAAAGGGCCCGCCGGGATGCGCACCCTGTCTTCGCGGGGCGTTGCCTCTGCGCGGGCAATCGCGACGATCGCGGTGCAGCACAACACGATCGCCGGCATCGACCGCGCTGCCCTGTCGATCCCGATCCCGAAGCGCATGCGAGTCTCTCTCACGCCTAACGAATCCATCCCTCGAAGACTCGCACGTCCTGGGCGCCGCACCACCGGCGTGGCCGCCGGCGCGGCGTTGCGCCTCCGGGAGCCGCTGGCGGCCGAAAAGACCTCAAGTCAGGGGAAGATCGGCCGATTGCTTTCCAGGGGAAAGTCCGACCGGAGCAGCGCGAGGAGAGATCGGATGGAAGACCGCCGAGAACCGCGGAGCGGCGCGCTCGAGCGCCGCGGGGCCGAGCGCTTCGAAATCCGCGCCGACGTCGAGTTCCTCGTCGGCGGCGTGCTCTACGTCGCGACGGCCGAGAATCTGAGCACCCAGGGCGCCTTCGTCGCGACCGAGATCGGCGTCTTCCATCGCATGCCGGTCGACGTGAGCCTCACCCTCGACCCGGACGCCGAGCCGCTCAAGCTCGTCGGCAAGGTCGTGCGACTGGCGCGGCGACGCGACGAACGTCCGGGCTTCGCGATCGAGTTCGACGCCATGGACGACGCCACCCGGGCGCGGATCGAGCAGGCGGTCGACGCGCGCTGAGCCCCCTCCGAAAGTCCACGCGTGGCGCCGCGACGACGCACTGGCGTCAGGACCTGCCGAACGGTTCGACATCACGCCGGCGTCGGACCCGAGAAACGCTGCGGCGACGATCTGGCGCTGGGCCCTGCCGGACGTCCCGACTACCGTCCCGGCATGGACAACCGATTCGATCGCGACACCGCCCTCACCCCGACCGGCCCCGGTCGGTTCCGCGTGGAGGTGAACCGCGGTTGGTGGATCATCCGCGGCCCGAACGGCGGCTACCTCGCGGCGATCCTCGCGAAGGCCGCTGCCGCCACCATCGACGATTCCGGACGACCGCTCCGCTCCCTCACGATCCATTTCCTGCGGCCGCCGCAGGAAGGCCCGGCCGAGGTCGAAGCCGTGGTGGAACGCGCGGGCCGAACCGTCACGACCGTCTCCGTCCGTCTCGTCCAGAACGGCAAGGTCCAGGCGATCGCCACCGCAGCGCACGCCGTGCCCCGGGAAATGCCGGGGTTCGTCCACGCCGTCATGCCCGACGTGCCGCCGCCGTCCGCGTGCGCCCCGCGCGTCCGTCCGGCGATCGAAGGCGGCCCGACCCTGCACGAACGCTACGACCAGCGTTTCACGATCGGCCCCATGCCGTTCAGCGACGAGCCCCGCACGCACGAAGCGCGGACCGGAGGATGGATCCGCCTCGCCGAATCCCGCCCCTGGGACGCGGCCGAGATCGCCGCGATCAGCGACGCCTGGCCGCCGGCGGTCTTCGCCTCGAAGGACATGCCGGAGACCTCCGGCGGCGTCCCCACGGTCGACCTCACGGTCCACCTCCTGAATCCCGACGCGCTCGCCGCCCTCGCGCCGGACGCCTTCGTGCTCGTCGATTTCACGACCCGCGCCGTGCAGGGTGGCTACCTCGAAGAAGACGGCGAAATCTGGAGCGAGGACGGGGTCCTGCTCGCACAGGCCCGCCAGGTCGGGGTCGTGATCTAGGCATCGCGCGCCCCGTCCGGTCGCCGTCGGCCGATCAGTCTGCCCGAAGGGCGATGACGCCTCGGATCGCGACCGGCTCGGACAGGACTTCGCCCTCGAGACGCGCGACGCGCGACGGACCGGCCGTCGGTCGCGCCGCGATCGCGGCTGCCACATCGAGCCCTGCGCAGACAAGGCCGAAGGCCGGGAAGCCGCGTTCGTCCGGCTCGCGGCGCCCGCCGAAGTCGAGGGTGGGAAACGCGCCCAGGCAGATGAAGAGCTCGGGGAGCGCTGCCCCCGTCTCGATCAGATCGCGGGCGAGCGAGACGGTGCCGGTCACGTGGTGCAAGCCGCTCTCCGCGGTCGTCTCGAAGGTCTCGAGCATCGCCGGGCGCGCCTTCGCCTCGGCGCCCGGAGCCCGCGCGGGTTCCGGTTCGTTCCCCGGCGCGAACCAGCGTGCGAGCGGACCGCCCTGGATCAGACGAGGGCCACCCGCGTCGCCGAGCGTCGTCGATCGATAGAAGCGCGCCCCGTCGTAGTGGCCCGCCTCGATCAGGTCGAGGAAGTACCGCGCCACCCCCGGCGCCCGCGCGACGTCGACGGCGATCTCGATTTCGCCGGCCTCGGTGATGAGACGGACCCGCGGCGACGCCGTCATGCGCGGGCATCCCTCGTGGGGTCGTCGAAGTAACGACCGGGCGTCGTGCCCATCGCGCTCCGGAACATGGCGATGAACGCGCTCGGCGTCTCGAAGCCGACGTCGAGCGCGACCTCGGTCACGCTCCTCCCCTCGGCGAGCCCCTCGAGCGCGCGGACGAGCCGGACCTGTCGCTGCCAGCGCCCGAAGCTCATCCGCGCTTCGCGATGGAAGAGCCGCTCGAGCGTCCGTTCGCTCGCACCGGCCAGCCGGGCCCACGCGCGGCGCGTCCGCCGATCGGCGGGATGGCGTTCGAAGGCCTCCGCGACGCGGCGCGCGCGAAGGTCGACGAGTGTCGGCAGGTGGAGCGGCGAGACTTCCGCGGTCCTCAGCTCGTCGCGGATCACCCGCGCGAGATTCGCCTCGGGCCCCTCCTCGGGATAGTCGGGCCCGAAATCGACCACGCGCAGGATCGCCGCGCGGAGCAGCGCGCTCACCTGCACGACGCGACAGCGCGTCGGATCGAGGGCGGCGAAGTCGGGGTCGAGATAGATCGTGCGGAGCGCGACGACGCCGATCATGTCGATCGAGTGGGTCGTCTGCGCGGGGACCCAGACGGCGCGGGACGGCGGCACGATCCAGAGTCCGTGCTCCGTTCGGACCTTCATCACGCCGCTCGCGGCATGGATCAGCTGGGCCGCATCGTGGCGATGGGACGGGATCGGCCGGTCCGGCCCGTGCTCGTCCGCGAGACCCAGGACGGGCACGCTCAGGCCGAGCGGGACGAGGGGTCCGTCCAGCACGGCGGCGGCTTGGCGGTTTCGCGACATCGATTGTCAGAATAGGCGCAGACCGCCTCGCTCGTCCATTGCAGAATCGGCTCGTCGCGCAGAACCGCGGCACCCTGCCCCATCCGAGAGGAGCCCCAGCATGCCCGACGTCGTCATTCGAGAACTCTGGACCTACCCGATCAAGGGCTGTCAGGGCGTCGCCCACGAGGCCGTCACCGTGAGCGCCCTCGGCATCCCCGGCGACCGGGCCTTCACGATCTGGAAGGACGGCGCGCTCGTCGATCAGAAAGACACGCCCCGGGCCGCCTCGATCGGTGCGCGGGTCGACCTCGAGGCCGGCACGCTCGTGCTGCACCACGCCGAGGCGGGCAAGCTCGTCCACGCGATCCGGGCGGAAGGCGAGCGGCTCCCCGGCAAGTGGGTGCTCGACGCGTTCGAGACCGTCGACCAGGGCGATGCGGTCGCCGATTGGCTCTCGGCGATCCTCGGCGAGCCGGTCCGGCTCGTGGCCGCGGATGCGGCGTGGAAGATCAACTTCCCGATCCCGCAGATGGCGCTGCTCCACGAGCAGCCCAAGCGTTCGTTCACGGCAGCGTCCCCCCTCTCGCTCGCGAACCGGGCGTCCCTCGAAGCGCTCAACGCGCAGCTCGACGCGCCGGTCCCGATGGACCGCTTCCGCATGAACGTCGTCGTCGAAGGGATCGACGCCCACGCGGAAGACGCGCTGACGGAGATCCGAGGCGACAGCGTCCACCTGCGGCACGTCACGCCCGCGGAGCGCTGCGCGATCGTCTCGACCGACCAGACGACCGGCGACCGGGATCGAGGCAGCCTGCTTCGCTTCCTGCCGGAGAAGACGAAGGAGGACCGCTTCGGCAGCGGACGGATCTTCGGCACCTACCTGCGCGTCGAGCGGGCCGGCACGCTGCGCGTGGGCGAGACGCTGAAGGTCGCGTGAGGCGGCATCCCGATTGCCGGGCGCGGTGAAACGCGTAGCCTCTCGGCATGTCGTCCCTGCTCGCCCTCCCGCCCCAGCCCGAGAACACGCCCTGGCCGACGGAGGACTGGCCGACCGCCGAGCTCGACCCGCGCGTCGAGGCCGCGGCACTCGAGGCCCAGCTCGACCACGCCTTCTCCGATCCAGAACCCGACGATCTCGAGCGGACCCACGGCGTCGTCGTCGTCCACCGCGGCGCGCTCGTCGCCGAGCGCTATGCGCACGACGTCGCCGTGGACGACGCCTTCCGATCCTGGTCCATGGCCAAGAGCATCACGATGGCGCTCGTCGGAATCCTGGTCCGAGACGGAAAGCTGGATGTCCACGCTCCGATCCCTGTCAAGGAGTGGGACGCGACCGACCCGCGCCGCGCGATCACGATCGATCAGATGCTGCGCATGGTGGACGGACTGCGTTTCCGCGAAGCCGAGTCGCTGCCGAACGGCGGCGTGAAGTACTACCCGGACGAGGAGAACGACGTCGTCCAGATGCTCTTCGGCCCGGGCCGCGACGACGTCGCGGGCTATGCGTCGACGCTGCCGAGGGTGGCCGAGCCGGAAGCGCGCTGGAACTACAACAGCGGGGCCTCGAACCTCCTCGCGCGGGTCGTTTCGGAGACCGTGGGCGGCGGAGAGGAAGGCATGCGGGCCTTCATGGCGCGGGAGCTCTTCGGCCCCCTCGGCATGCGCACGGCGGACCCCGTCTTCGACGCCGCGGGAACCTTCGTGGGGTCGGCCTACTGCCCTTGCAGCCCCCGCGACTTCGCGCGATTCGGCCTGCTCTTCCTGCGGGACGGCATCTGGGACGGCGAACGCTTGCTGCCCGAGGGCTGGGCCGACTACGCGAGGACGCCGAGCGCCGTTTCGCAGGGCCTCTACGGCGCCCATTTCTGGACGATCCCGGGCAGCCTGGGGACCTTCGAGTGCCACGGCGCCTTCGGCCAGCGCGTCACGATCGTCCCGAAGCTCGACCTCGTCGTCGTGCGCCTCGGGAACACTTCGCCCGCGAAGGTCGGTCACGTCGTCGCGTTCAACAAGGCGATCGTGCATCTCTTCCGCCCGACGGCCGACTGAACCGTCGTCCCGGGCCGACCGCCGGGCGGATTCCGACCACGACGCGTCCAGCCCCAGGAGTCGACATGCCCGCTCGAAGCCACCTGCACTGCACACGAGGCCCGGCCGCCTTCGGCCTTCTCGTCACGCTCGTCGCCCTCGGCTGCGCGGACGGCGGTCCGCCGCCGTCCGAACCGCGCGCGCCGTTCCCGATCCCCGCGTTCGTGAGCCCCGAAGCCCGCGCGGTGCTGTCCCGGCCGATCGATCTCCGCGCTGCGAACGCGCCTGCTCCCCTGACCGACGAGGAATGGCATGCGCGACGCGAGGCGACCGAGTCGGCGTTCATGCGCCCCTTCTTCGAGCGGGCGCTCGCGGCGACGAGCGTGCAGATCGAGGAAGCGGAGATCGGCGGCGTACCGGTCCGCGTGCTGACGCCGCCGAAGCCGCGGCTCCCGCACGCGGGGATCGCGCTGATCGGCCTGCACGGCGGCGGCTACACGATCGGCGGCGGCGATCTGAGTGCGATGGAAGGACTCGGGCTCGCGGCAGCGGGCTACCGCGTCGTCTCGGTCGACTATCGGATGCCGCCGGATCACCCCTTCCCTGCCGCGGTCGAGGACGGCGTCGCGGTCTATCGCGAGCTCCTGGACAGCTACGCCCCGGAGCGTGTCGCCTTCTTCGGCACGTCCGCCGGCGGCGGCCTGACCGCCTCGGTGATCGTGTCGGCGCGCGACCAGGGCCTCCCGCTCCCGGGCGCTGCGCTGATGCACACGCCCTGGTCGGATCTCTCGAAGACCGGCGACACCTACTTCACCCTCGAAGGCGTCGATCCGATCCTCTCGACCTACGACGGCGGCCTCGCGCAGGGCGCCGAGCTCTACGCCGGAGAGGCCGGCCTCACGCACCCGCTCGTCTCGCCCGTCTACGCCGACTTCGAGCCGGGCTTCCCGCCGGCGCTCCTCTCGTCGGGCACGCGCGATCTCCTGCTCAGCTGCACCGTCCGTCTGCATCGCGCGCTGCGGGAAGCCGGCGTCGACGCCGACCTGCACGTCTTCGACGCGATGTGGCATGGCGCCGGCGACATGCCCGACATGCGGGACCTTCAGCGCGAAGTGCTCGCCTTTCTGGCGGAACACGTCGGCCCCTGACCGTCCGCAGACGGCGACGGCGCGAGGCGCCTAGCCGATCGCGGACGCGCGCGGCGCCTGCGGGTTGTAGTACTCGCGCAGCCGACGGACGCGCCCGTCGCGCAGGTACCAGTACCCGACGTAGGTATTCGCGTAGGGCGAGTCGTCGTCGAGGAAACGCCCCTCGCTCACGTACTCGGCGATCAACAGCTGCTCCTCGGGGAGCCAGTGATGGCCCGTGAAGGTCAGGTTCATCTGCTGGCTCCCGAGGATCGTCTCGAGATAGGCGCGCACGTTCTCGCGCCCCTCGAGGACGAACGCCTCGCCCGGCTTGAAATAGGGCAGCTCGAGCGCGTAGTCCTCGGTGTAGTTCGCGCAGAGCGCTTCGACGTCCAGCTTCGACAGCGCATCGAAGCAGCGCTCGACGACCGCCACGGCCTCTTCGACCGACATTTCTCCTGCCACGGACTCTCCTCCTTCGCCACCCTCATGCGATTCCGGCGGTGGGCTCCGCTTCACGATATCGGATACAACTGAGGTCCGACCGGCGAGGACCCCCGACATGCTCGATCGCGAATCCCTCATGCAAGCCGCCCGCGAAGCCGCGGGCCTCGACGATTTCGGCCCGGACGACTTCGAGGAAGGCCTCGCGGTCCTCCTCGAGGCGTACGCGAAGGACGCCCACCTGACCGAGCTCGGCCGCGAGCTCGCCCACAACGAGATCGTCGGCGACCTGGTCGGCCGGCTCCAGGTGGTCGAGCAGCTGAAGCAGCGCCCCGAGATTCTCGAGACGAAGGTCGAACGCCCGGTGTTCATCCTCGGCCTACCGCGCTCCGGCACCACGACGATCCACCACCTGCTGCAGCAGGACCCCGACAGCCAGGTGCTCGAGTACTGGCTCGGCGTCGTGCCGAAGTCGCGCCCGCCGCGGGAGGGCTGGGACGCGGACGCTGACTTCCAGCGGGTCGCCGAAGTGCTCCGCCTGACCTACGAAGCCGACCCCGACCTGCGTGCGCTCCACGACGTGTCCGCGGAAGGCGCGGGCGAATGCCGCTTCGTCTTCCGTCACCTCTTCAAGGACGATTCGTACGACCATACGTCCTACCTGCCGAGCTACCGCGCGTGGTTCGACCAGCAGCCGATGGACGACGTGTACCGCTGGTACCACGACGTGTTGAAGCTGATCCAGCACCCAGGCTCGGAGGGCAAGCGCTGGATCCTCAAGTACCCGCCCCACCTGCGCTGCCTGAAAGAGCTCTTCCGCGAGTTTCCGGACGCATGCGTGATCCACACCCACCGAGACCCGGCGAAGGTGATTCCGTCCTACGCGAGCCTTCTCACGCATTTCTCGGCGGTCTACGAGGAAGAGGTCGACCCGAACCAGATCGGCGAGCTCTCGGCGCGCCTCTGGCAGGAACGAATCGCCCAGGGCGTGCGCGACCGGGCGGCGCTCGATCGCGAGTCCCAGTTCGTGGACCTCCACTTCCGCGACGTGCTCGCGGACCCGGTCGGCTCGATCGAGCGGGCCTTCGCCGCGCTCGATCTCCCGCTCTCGGAAGCGGCGGTCGAGCAGATGGCGGCGTGGCAGGCGAATCACCAGCCCGAACGCCACGGCGTCCATCAATACTCGGCCGAGACCTACGGCCTCGACGCGGCGGCGCTGTCCGAGACGTTCCGCGACTACCGCGACCAGTACGGCATTCCCGCCGAGTGATCGGCCCCGGCCGCAAGACAAGGAGCTTCATCCCATGAGTCTCATGATGAAAGGCAAGACGATCGTGGTCGCCGGCGTCGGCACCGGCCTCGGCAGCCAGGTCGGCCGACTCGGCCTCCGCGAGGGGGCGAACGTCGTGCTCGCCGCCCGCAGCGCCGACGTCCTCGACTCGATCGCGGGCGAGCTCGACCCGTCCGGCGAACGGGTGCTCACGGTTCAGACCGACATCACCGACGAAGCCCAGTGTCAGCACCTCGCGGACGAAGCGACGAAGCGCTTCGGCGGGATCGACGCGATCTGCCAGGTCGCCGCCCGCGACCGCTTCTTCGGAGGCCTCGGCGAGGTCACCCGGGAAGAGTGGATGGCCGCATTCGAGCTCGGCGTGGTCGGCTCGGCGCAGTTCACGAAGGCCTGCGTCCCGAGCATGAAGACCCGCGGCGGCGGCTCCGTCGTGTTCATCGGCTCCCATGCCGCCTTCATCCCGCTCGTCCCCCAGATCGCCTACGGCGCAGCGAAGGGCGCCCTGACCAGCGCGTCCTACTTCATGGCGCAGGAACTCGCCGCGAACAACATCCGCGTGAACACCGTCGTCGCGACCTACATGATGGGCCCGGCGCTCGTCGGCTACATCCAGGAGACGGCGCAAGCACGGGGCGTGAGCGAAGCCGAGGTCGAAGGCGAACTCTCCGGGACGATGCCCCTCGGTCGGATCCCGACGGACGCGGAGGTCGCGGAGGCCGTGCTCTTCTTCGCCTCCGAGCGCGCGTCGACCATCACCGGCCAGCAGCTGCTGGTGAACTCCGGCCTGGTCATGCGTTAGCCGGAGCGCTCAGCCCGCTCCGACCGCGCGCCGCGCCGTCTCGCTCTCCCAGGGCGCGTCGGGATTCGCGACCACGGACGCGGGCACGTCCATCCGGAAGAGCTCCGCGGCGTTCGTCCAGGTGATCCGCTCGAGATCCGCGTCGGGGATCCCGTCGAACTGACGCGCGAAATGGTCCTGGGTCGTGGCCAGTTGGAATCGGCGTGCGGATAGTCGCTCTCGATCAGCAGGTTCTCCACGCCGATCCGGTCGCGAGTCCGGAAGCCCGTCGGGTCGTCGATCGCGCAGAACCAGAAGTTGCGCCGCAACACCTCCGAGGGCTTCAGCTCGTCCTGCCAGGTGCCGTACATGGCCGAGTACTTGAGCACGTGGTCGAGGCGATCGAGCAGCCCCCCGACCCATCCGATCCCGCCTTCGGAGAGGCAGATCTTGAGGTTCGGAAAGCGGACCGGGATCTGGGAGTAGAGCCAGTCCGTCGCCGAGAACATCGCGTAGCCGAAGAAGAGCACGCCGACGACGTCGGGCGGCGCGTCGTCCGAGGTGCTCGGCGCCGTGCTCGACGAACCGATGTGGAGACAGACGACGGTCCCGGTCTCCTCGCAGGCGGCCATCAACGGATCCCAGTGGCCGGAGTGGAGCGTCGGGAGGCCGAGCTTGTCGGGCGCCTCGGAGAAGGTCACGGCCCGGAAGCCGCGCGCCGCGTTCCGGCGGATCTCCTCCGCTGCGATCTCCGGATCGAGCAGATACGGGATCTGCATGGGGATGATCCGCCCCGGATAGGTCCCGGCCCATTCTTCGAGGCACCAGTCGTTCCACGCGCGCACCGCCGCCAGCGCGAGCTTCTCGTCCTTCGGCAGCAGCTGCAGGCGCTGCCCGGCGAAACCGGGCAGGAACGACGGGAAGTTCATCGACGCCCAGACGCCGGCCGTGTCCATGTCCTGGATCCGCGCGTGGATGTCCCAGGCGCCGCGGCGCATCTGATCGAAGCGCGCGGGCTCGAAGCTGTGCTCCATGACCGGTCGGCCGACGACGGCATTGAAGCCCACGTTCGGCAGGACTTCGCCTGCGTAGGTCCAGACTTCGCCGCCCTCCTCGGTCTCGATCACGCGCGGCGCCTGATCCTGGAGCGCCTTCGGGAAGCGGCCCTCGAAGGTGTGGGGCGGTTCGACGATGTGATCGTCGACGGAGATGATCGGCCAGCGCCGCGTCTGCCGCGGCGGCTCGGGGAGGAACGTGACCTTGCGCTCGCCACCGCGTCCGGCGACGGTGAAGTCGGTCTGTCGCTGGAGGTCCTCGAGATCGGCCATGGATGGGGCTCCCAGGGCGGCGGTGGGCCACGGCAATCCACTCTAGGCGATCGCGCGGGACTCGGCCGACCGGCTCAGCGGAGCGGAAGCAGTCGACGCAGCCGCGCGTCGCGCCCGTCCGTCGGGACGTCTCCGTCCCGCCAGTGGTCGGCGATGATGCCGTCGGGCCGGACGAGTACGAGCCCGTCGTCCGCGTAGCCCGTCTCCGCCGGGAGCGACGGCAGCAGCTGTACGGCGATCGGGAAGCCGGCGGCTTCCAGCGCGGACGCGAGATCGCGCCAGGGCTTCGCGTCGACGCGGGCGCCCGCGACCAGCGAATAGCCGTTTCCGAAACCATCGAGGACCGACTGGTTCGCCGGCTCGTCGACCCAGACGTGCGGCGCGCGGCGCCCGGCACGGACGGCCGGCACGAAATCGGTGATCGGATCGTCGATCGGCGGCGGAGGCGTCGTCTCCTCGGCGATCAAGTGCGAAGCGAGTTCGAAGCCGAGGAGAGCGCCGTCGTAGTTGCCGTAGTAGCGGGTCCGGTGGATGTCTTCGGTGATGTCCTCGCCCGCCGCCGCCTTGAACATCATGGGCAGCATCGCCGCCGTGATGGTGACGCCGACGTCGATTCGCGCGAGGGCCAGCGGCTTGTGCTCCTCCTGGTAGGTCGCGAGGATGCTCGGCGGCGACAGACCCTTCAGGACGAAGGCCACCTTCCAGGCAAGGTTGCGAATCCCCGCGAAGCCCGTGTTGTTGCCGAGACCGCCCGTCGGCACGGCGACGTGCGCAGCGTCTCCGGCGATGAAGATCCGTCCCTGCTGGAAGTGGCTCGTGCAGCCCGGCGTCGGCTGCCACAGCGAACGGCTGGTGATCGTGATGTCCACCGGGTCGTCCGTGCCCAGCACCTCCTGGATCCGCGCGATCGTCTCCGCTTCGGAGAGCAGCTCCGGCGTCGGCACGTTCATCTGGCAACGCCAGCGACGCACGCCGTCGAGCGGCTGGAAGATCACGGCCACGCCGGGTCGCGGCGTGTTGTACAGCAGGGGCCCCTTGTTCTCCCCCACGTACTTCGAGAGGTCCGCGTCGAAGATCACGTCCTGCGAGTTGATCGCCATGGGATCACTCTCGAGGGCGCTGCCGATCACGGCGCGGGTCGTCGTCGACGGTCCGTCCGCGCCGATCGTGTACTCCGCGACGACCACCTCGTCCGCGCCGGTATCGAAGTCGTGGATCGTGAGCCGCGTTTCGTCGTCGTCCTGCTCGAGTCCGCGCGCCTCGGTATGGAAGCGGAGATCGATGTTCGGATCCTCGCGAACCTTCGCGATCAGCGCGTTCTCCACGTGATCCTGCGACGTCATCGTCGGCAGGCAGGGACTCGTCGAGCGTGGGACCGTGTGGAACGTCGGACTCGGGATCACCGCGTAGGGCGCTTCCGCGAGGGTGTTCGCCCAGCGATCGGCCGCGGTCCAATCCGGACCGAGCCCCGTCGCCTCGACCTCCTTTTCCACGCCGAGCTCGCGGAGCAGCTCCATCGTATTCGTGTCGACGAACCGAGAGCGTGGATGGGGATTGAGCGCACCTCGCCGCTCGAGCAGCAGGGACCGGATCCCGAATCGGGAGAGGAGGAGAGCAGCGCAGAGGCCGATCGGACCGCAGCCGATGACGCAGACGGGAACGCGGATCATGGGAGTCTCCTGGCCCTTCGCGAGGGCGCTTCAACGAACGGAAGCGGCGCGCTCCGGCATCGGTCGATCGACGAGCGGCAGGGCGAGTTCGAGGTCGAGGTCGAGGTCGAGGGAGCTGCGCACCTTCCCCTTCGGCCCCGCGCCGTTGCAGGACCCCGTCGTGTCGTCGTCGTAGAGCTCGATCGGCGGCGTTCCGAGCGTCATCGCGGGCCCCTCTACTTCTTCATGAACGCTTCGAATTCGGCTTCGAAGGCCGGATTCCAACGCGACAGGGCGGGGCGGTTCTCGATCAGGTCGTAGGTGTTCCAGAGCACGCGCTTCTCGTCCATCTCTCGCGTCACGTCGTTGTCCGGGCAGAGCACGTAGAAGTCGCCGCGTTCGAGGGAGGCCAGGAGGAACTCGGCGACCTGCTCCGGCAGCCAGGCACCGTCCGGCTTCTCCTCGAGGAACCGCTTGATCATGCCGGTGTACGTGAAACCGGGGACGAGGAGGTGCGCGGTCACGCGGCCTTCGGTCTGCTGCAGGAGCGTGTGCGCGAGGCCTTCGGTCAGGCTCTTGATGCCACTCTTGCTCACGTTGTAGGCGGTGTCGCCGGGCGGCTGGGTGATGCCCTGCTTGGAGCCGGTGTTGATCACGAGACCCGGGCGATCGCTCGACACCATGTCCGGCACGAAGCGCTGGACCCCGTGGATGACGCCGAAGAGGTTCACCCCGAGGACCCGCTTCCAGCCGTCGGGGTTCGAGAGCGCATCGCCCCCGCCGCCGACGCCGGCGTTGTTCATCAGGACCGAGACGGGACCGAACCGATCGGCGACGGCCTGGGCGAGTGCATCGACGGAGGCGGCGTCCGAGACGTCGGTCGCGTGCGCCAGCACGTCGCCGGTCCCGGCGAGATGGTCGGCCGCGGCTGCCAGCGCGTCCGCGTCGAAGTCCGCGAGGCAGACGCGGAGGCCCGCCTGGAGGAAGCGCTCGGCCGTGGCGAGGCCGATCCCGCTGGCGCCCCCCGTGATCACGGCGACGTTGCCCTCGGCGAGGGCGGGATGGATGACGGAGGACATGCGGATCTCCTTCGGGCGGCTGCCCGTTCGCGTTCGCGGGCCGGTGGCCCTTTCCCGACATCCTACGGGACGCGTCGGTCGGGGTTGACAATGTTAAATTAACATAGTTATAAATACGCCATCGGAGGATCGATGGCCAGACCCCAGCGCAGCGAGAGCGAGATCGAGGCCTTCCGCGAGAGCGCGGCCGCCGCCGCCCTCGAGATGGTGGAGGAGGACGGCGTCGCGAGTCTGACCCTTCGCCGACTCGCGAAGCGCCTGGGCTGCAGCTACGCGAAGCCGTACAGCTACTACCGGGACAAGGCCCATCTGGTCGACGCGGTACGCGGGCAGGCCTTCGACCGGCTCGCCGCCTTCTTCGCGGCCTATCCGGAAGACGGCCACGCGACCGAGGTCTTCGGCACGGCCTACCTGACCTTCGCCTTCGAGAACCCGGAGACGTTCCGGATCATGTTCGAGATGCGTCAGGACCACGTGTCCGAGGCGACGCGCGAAGCCCAACAACGCGCCTGGGAGGCCTGCTCGGCGCCGATCCGCCGCCTCGTCGCCGAAGGCCATCTCGAAGGCGACCCCGACCTGATCGCGCACGTGACGTGGTCCGCGCTGCAGGGACTCGCTTCCCTCGCCCTCGCCAATCAGCTCTACCTGGGCAAGTCCGTCGAGGAGATCGTGGCGGGGATGCAGTGCATCCTGCGCGGCTTCCTCCCGGGCGTGGCCGATCGCGGTCTGCCCTGGACCCGCTCCCGAGAATCCACCGAAAGCACGGAAGGAAGAGAAGCATGAAGCCCGGAGACGTCGATCTCGCCGATCCCCAGAACCCCGTCCGCTACGAAGGCGCACCGGTCGAGTACTTCGAGGCCCTGCGGCGCCATGACCCGGTCCACTGGAACGAGCTGACCGACGCGGGCCGCATGGAGCGTCCCTCGATGCAGCGTGGCTTCTGGGTGCTGACGAAGTACGACGACGTCGTCCGCGCCTCGAAGGATCACGCCTACTTCTCTTCCCACGTCGGGGGACCGGTCCTCTGGGACCTCGAGAACGTCGAGGGTGCCCTGAACAACCAGCGTGCGGGCATGATGGGCATGGATCCGCCGGACAGCTCGCGGTATCGCAAGCTGATCGCGCCCCCCTTCACGCCGCGGAACGTCGACAAACTCGAGCCCATCATCGCGGCCAAGGCGAAGGCCATCGTCGACGGCATCGCGTCGAAGGGCCGCTGCGACTTCGTGATGGACCTCAGCTGGGATCTCCCGATCCAGATGATGTGCGAGTTCATGGGCGTCCCCCACGAGGATCGTGAGCTGATTTTCGACCTCTCCACCGCGGCGGCGACGCCCGAAGGCAAGACGGCCGAAGAACACCAGGGCGCCGTCGGGGGACTCGCCATGTACGCCCTCCAACTCGCGGGCAAGAAGCGCGAGGATCCGGACGACGGGCTCGTCAGCCGCTACGCGAACGGCGAGGTCGAGGGCGCGGAGCTGAACGACCTCGAAATCGCCCAGTTCTTCACGACCCTCTCGATCGCCTCCCACGAGACGACCCGCAATACGTCGAACCACTTCATGCGGCTCCTCACGGAACACCCGGACCAGAAGGCCCTGTTGCTCCGCGACCTCGACGCCCTCCTCCCGAATGCGATCGAAGAGGTGCTTCGCCACTCGCCGCCGGTCATGCAGTTCCGGCGGACGATGGCGCAAGACCTCGAGCTCCGCGGCAAGAAGCTCCGCAAGGGCGACAAGGTCTACATGTCCTACGTGTCCGCGAATCGGGACGAGGACAAGTTCGAGGACCCGGCGCGCTTCGACATCACGCGCGCGAACGCGAAGGAGCACCTCGCCTTCGGGAGCGGAAACCACTTCTGCCTGGGCGCCCGGCTGGCGCGCATGCAGCTCCGCGTACTCTTCACCGAGATCCTGACGCGCCTGCCCGACATCCACGTCGTCGAGCCGCCCGAGCGACTGACGACCATCTGGTTCGACGGCATCCAGAAGATGGAAGTCGAGTACACGCCGGAGCGGTGAACCGCGCGGGGCGCGTCGTCAGCCGCGCGGGGTGCGTCGTCAGGCGCGCCCCTCGGCGATCGAGACGGGCAGCCCGTCCTCGTTCACCTGATCGAGGAACTCGGAGAGGCCGTAGCCGACCCTTCCGCGAGCGGTGTAGCGGGTCATGCCCTCGGTGATCCGGGTCATCCTCTGCTCGCCGTCGGGGCTCTGGCGCCGATTCCGGAGCGGGATCAAGGACATGACCTCGCCCTCGACGTCGAAGCGTTCGCCGTCCTCCATCTCCACGTGGGCGACGAAGGATTTCTGGTAGTAGTCCGCGTCCCAGTCCGTCTCGAAGGAGACGTCCTTGATCTTGCGGTAGGCCCCGTTCTCGAGGACGACCCCCCCGGCACGGGCCTCGCCCCCCTCGCCGCAGATCAGCGAGAGCATCATGGCGTGATCCCGCCCGAAGTTCATGGGGCACCAGCGGTACCAGTGGATCGCCTGCCAGTAGCGCGGCCCCCAGGAGTGGTCGCGAAGGCCGAAGCCGTGGATCTCGAAGGTCTCGTCGCCGATCCGGATGGAGCCGGTCGCCTCGACGTGCTGCTCCGTGTGGCCGCGGGCAAAGGACTTGTCCGCGTCCAGCTCGATCGCCGACCCGTCCTCGTTGACGGGCTCGCCCCCGGTGACCGGCGAGACGCCCGTGTAGTCGATCGTGACCGCCGCCTCGATCCGCGGGTTGTTCTCGAAGGCCTCGCGCGGGTTCGCCATCTGCGCCGGCTCCGAGAGGAGGCAGAGCCTGCCCGCGTACGTGACCTTCAGACGCGCGTGCGGCTCGACGACTTCGAAGCGCATTCCTCCGGCGTCGAAAGCGTCGTTGTTCTCGATCTCCGGCCGCTTGAACATGAAGCCGACCCGCCCGTCCGGCAGGTAGAGGCAGCACGTCATCTCGGCGTAGCCTTCGTTCGGTCGGTTGCCGAGACGGAAGAATCCGCCGATCTCGCGCTCCGGGTCGAAGACGTTGAAGTACATGCTCTCGTTGAAGTTCGAGGCGGATTCGACCGGATGCATGTAGTCGTCCTCGGGGACGAGCTTCATTCGCTTCTTGGGGCTGGCCATCGGAACTCCTCTCGCGCGCCCCGAGAACGGCACGCCGGCGAGCCCCGACCCTACTCCGCTTCGTGAACACCGGCGACCGGAGCGTCGCCCCGCTACGCGCGACCCGCGCTTCGGCGCGCGATCGGCGGCGCCGCGCCCTCGAGGTCACGCGCCAGGGGAAGGCGCAGACGGACGCACGTGCCCTCCTCCAGCCGGCTCTCGACCTCGAGATGCCCACCGTGTTCACGGACGATCCCGAGGGCCACGCTCAGCCCGAGGCCGTGCCCCCCCTCCTCGAGCCGGGTGGTGAAGAACGGATCGAAGACCTGGTCGAGATCCTGCTCCGAGATGCCACAGCCGTCGTCCCGTACCTCGACGACGGCCTCGCCCGCAGCCGACGTGACGACGACCTCGACGCGATTCGAGGCGGGCCGGGCGTGGATCGCGTTCTGCACGAGATTGACGATCACTTGTTCGATCTGGACGTCGCTGATGTCCACGGATAACGCCTTCTCCGGGACCTCGGAATGGACGCGCGTTCCGCGCTCGCCCGCCGTGCTCCCCATGAGACGGCAGGCGCGCTCGACGACGCTCCGCAGATCCTGCGTTCGCTTCTCGCCCTGGTCGCGCGAAGCGAACTGCAGCAGGCTCCGCACGATCTCCCCGCAGCGCGCCGACTGCTCGATGTTCGAGCGCAACACGTCGTCGATCGACTCGAGGTCGCCGTCCCGCGCGGCGAGGAGCGCGTACTCCGACGCGTTCCGGATCGCGCCGATCGGATTGTTGATCTGATGCGCGATCCCGGCGGCCAGAGTCCCGGTCGTCGCGAGTCGATCGTTGTGTCGGATCGCACGCTGGGCTCGATAGACCTCGCTCAGGTCGCGGAAGATCGTCACCATGTGGAGCTCGCCGTTGCGGTCCGTGAAGGTGCGTGCGCTGACTTCCCCCTCGATCCAGTGGCCCCGGACGTGTCGCACCCGCGACTTGTACTTCCGCGTCGTCCCCGGCTCCGCCGAGAGCGCGGCGCTGCGGCGATCGATGTCCGGAAGGTCCTCGGGATGCAGGCAGTCGAGGTATCCGTGTCCGAGCAGGGTCTCGGGCGCTCGCCCCATCAGCTCCTCCCAGTTGGGAGAGGCGTAGAGGCATCGGAACCGAGCGTCGTACTCCATCATGCAATCGCCGACGTTCTCGACCAGATCGCGATAGCGCTCGACTTGCCCGCCGAGCTGCTCCTGGAGGGCCCGCGCTTCCGCGGCCGAACGCTCGAGCAGCCAGTCCACGCCGAGTACGGTGAGCAGCACGAAGCCGACCATCAACACCATCGACGGATAGCGCCACGCCTCCCAGGCGAGCATGTCGCTGCCGTAGAGGTACTCGTCCGTCGTGCCGGCGTAGATCGCGGTCACGCCGATGCCGGCGATGACGGCGAAGGTCCAGAGCGCCGCCGGGCGCCGACCCAGGATGCCGTACGCGGCCACCGGTACGAGCGAGGACGTCATCACCGCCGGGATCGACTCGCCGCCGCTCGCGATCGTGAGCCCCACGCTCGCGCCGAAGTAGAGCGCCACGGTCGAGGTCGAGGTCCGGCCGAGGGAGAGCCCGGCGCGATTGGCGAAGAGTAGACCGGCCGACATGACGAGCAGAATTCCCGCGAAGACGCGGAACGCGACGAGACCCTCGTTCCAACGCCCGATCAGCATCGAGGCCGCGATCAGCGCCAGCAGGACCTGGAGCCCGACCATGAACCGGACCCGGTTCCGGACGACCATGTCTTCGTGGCGCAGCGCGGCAGGCAGCAGCCGCTCGGCGGCCTGGAAGAGCCAAGCACGCGGCGTCCCGCGCGCGCCACTTGCGCGACGCGCCGTCGATCCTCCGCTGCGCTCGGCGCCGTCGCGTTTCGCTCTCGTCAATCGGGGCCCCATCGGCATCGGACGAAGCGGGGACCTCGGGAGACCGGGTGCGACCGAGCGGCGCCTCGACCCCGACCCTTCCGTCGCGGATCGGCGGAAGATACCTTCGAAGCGTGCGCCTGGAAGTCCGCTCCCGAACGGAAGAGGCCCGCCCGGGCCGCCCTCCCCTGCTCTTCGTCCACGGCGGATTCCACGCCGCATGGTGCTGGGACGTGCACTATCTGCCCTTCTTCGCCGGACGGGGATGGCCGGTGCACGCGCTGAGCCTGCGGGGACACGGCGAAAGCGACGGGCATCCCGACATCCATCGCTTCACGCTCGAGGACTACGCCGACGACGTGCGCGCGACCGTCGAATCGATCGGCGGGGCCGCCATCCTGCTCGGGCATTCGATGGGGGGCGCGATCGCCGAACGGTGCTGGCGCGAGGACGAGGGCGTGCTCGGCGTCGCGCTTCTGGCGGGCTCCCCCCTGCGACCTGCACCGTCGGTCGTGCTCGGGATGCTACGGCGCTCGCCGGTCTCGCTCCTGCTGGGGCAGCTGCGGAGCGACCCCGAACGCCTGCGGCGGGCGATGACGCCGCTCTTCTTCTCGCCCGAGCTGGACGCGACCGAGCGCGCGGCGCACCGCGACCGCCTCGACCTCGAGTCGCCCCGCGCGATGTCGGCCCTCTTCCGGCGAGCGCCGATCCATCGCCGCGCGGGCGACACGCGCCCCGCCCTCGTCGTCGCCGCGACCGACGACGTCTCCATTCCGCTCCGCGCCCACGAGGAGGCTCGCGAGCGACTCGGCGCCACGCTGCTGCGTGTCCCCGGCGCCCACGACCTGATGCTCGACCCGCGGTGGCGAGAAGGGGCGGAGGCGATCGAGGCCTGGCTCCGCGCCCGCTTCGACTGATCCGCCCGCGCGACGGCACGGCCGGGGCTCGCTCGACCGCGCGCCCCCCGGCCGCGCGCGCTACTGCGGCTCGATGTAGAGAAGCGCGAGGGCGGCGCGTTTGTCGAGGCTGTTGAGGAAGGGCAGCTGTTCCTCGTCGATCATGTCGCGCAGGCGCGGGGCCATCCAGGCCAGAGCGCGCCGCTCCTCGGGCTTCGCCGTCCGAAGGCGATAGAGGAGATTCGCCATCAGCTGTTCGCGCAGACCGTCGAAGTTCACCTCGAACATCATCTCGTCGAACAGCGTCTCCGCGCCCTCGCCGTCGAAGATCTTCCGGACGATCTCGCCCTTGTCCACGTCCCAGTTCTCGTGGAGATCGACGAGGAAGGAGCAGTGCTCGCGCAGGCCCTCGAATCGCGCCTGCTCGTTGAAGGCCGACCGGAGCAGCGTCATGGGCCACGTCCCGAGCGCGGGGCGCGCGAACTCCGGCGCGATGTCGGCGAGATCGAAGCGGCCGGTCGAGCGGACCTCGACGTTGTGCATGTTCTGGAAGTCGCCCACCGGAAGCCGCGTGCCGTCGAGGGCGACGAGCCCGTCCTTCGGGTTCGCGATCGAGATCGCCGTGCAGTCGAAGGGGATGAAGGCGCGACGCATCGCGCGGAGGAAGGCGCTGCCGTGCAGCATCTGGCCGACGCCGGGCATGAATTGCTTCACGTATCCCGGCAGCGTCGCAGCGGCGAGGGCGCCGCCTTCCTTCCCCTCCTCGAGGCTCGGACTGCGGACGATGCCGTCGAAGGGCGCCCCGAGCCCGATCGCGAGGGCGACCGGGCTGTAGCGATGGACGCGTCCGCTGCGCGGCGAGTGGAGGAAGCGCCGCTTGTCCTTCACCCGGACCTGCTTCATTCCGAGCTGCATCGCGCGGAGCGCCACGAGTCCGCCCTGGCTGTGGCCGATCAGGATCATGCGGGGCGCGAAGGCGTCGAAGATTCGATTGATGATCTTGAGCGCCTTGTCGTCCGTCATCGCGCGCCGGCGGCCGTCGACGTCGACGTCGTACTCCGGCAGGTAGCAGGCGAGCTCCGTGCGGTAGCGGCGCTCGATGTCGTCGAAGGTCGCCTGCGTCTCCGCCGCGCGCAGCACCGCGAGCCGCATCTCGGGGATCAGGGCGACCTCGTCGGCGAGGCGCTCGAGGAAGTGGGACTCGGAGAGAGCCGACGCGATGCGCTGCCCGAGGTTCGAATCGTCGAGGCTGAAGAGCTCGCGGATCACGTGCGGCCGGTCTTCGACGCGATTCACCGAGCGCTCGAGATGGTCGACGACGCGCTGGATCGTGTGTTTGCACTTTACGGCGCGCGTGACCTGTACGTCCTCGAGCTTGCGACGCGAGTTCTCCTCGAGATCCTGGGCCGCCATGATCCCGAGGTTCGTCCGCGTGACGATCCGACGGACGTTCTCCTCGCTCTCGAGATGATCCATCAGCCCGCGCCCGCTGGAGGCCGGGCCGAAGGTCCCGGCGACGAACTCCAGGAGGTAGTTCTTCGGGAGGATCGACGGTCGCGAGGGCGCCGCGCTTCGGTCGTCGGCCTCGTCCGCGGTCTCGGCGCGGCAGCCCTCCGGGAGCCGATCGGCCACCCAGTCGGCCGCAGCGCGAAGCGAGCGTGGCGCCCAGAGCGCGTCGAAGGGATCCTCTGCCGCGGACTTCTGCATACGTGGTCGAATCACCCTCGGGAGTGGCGGGACGCCACCGTCCGACGAGCGTAGCAAGACCGCCGCGGCGCGATCAGGCGGCCCGGAGAGCGACGCCCTCGATGGTGATCCGATGCAGAAGACGTCGCTCGCCCTGGTAATCGTTCAGGGCCATGTGCCAGGTCGAGCGGTTGTCCCAGATCGCGACCGAACCCGGCGTCCAACGGAAGCGGCAGGTGAAGGCTTCGCTGCTGGCATGCGCGTAGAGAAACTGGAGGAGCGCCAAGCTCTCCTCGGCCGACCAACCCAGGAAGCCGCGTGTGTGGCCCGGGTTCACGTAGAGGACCGGCTGGTCGGTGTCGGGATGCCGGATCACGACCGGATGCACCGCGCGGCCCACGAGGCTCTTGCCCTTCAAGAGGCCAGCGAGATCGGTCTTGTGGTAGTAGCCGTCGTCGCCGTAGAGATGATCGTTCGAGTGGACGGCGCGAAGGGAACGCAGCGTCGCCTTCAACCCGTCGGACAGAGCATCGTAGGCGGCCCGCATGTTGGCGAAGAGCGTGTCGCCGCCCTGGCTCGGCAGCTCGCGCGCCACGAGGATCGAGCCGAGCGCCGGGATCTCGTCGTAGCTGTGGTCGGTGTGCCAACCGCCGCCGATGTTGGTCTGCTGCGCCGGCTCCTTCCGGACCTCGGCGATCTGCGCGTTCGCATCCGACTCCGGGAAGAACTTGTTGACCACGATCGGCCCGAAGCGGCGCGCCAGCGCCAGATGGTCGTCGGGACCGAGCTTCTGGTCGCGGAAGAACACGACGCCGTGGTCGAGAAAGGCGCGATGAACCGACTCCCACGCGTCTCCGTCCATGCGCGCGAGGTCGACGCCGTGGACTTCGGCGCCGCAGCCGGGCGATGCCGGTTCGATTCGAATCGAAGAGTCCATGGTCCGCTCGGCCGCCTCCTTGCGAACCGCGGAGACTAGCGGAAAGCGCGGCAGGACCGCGTGGGCGCGCGATCGGAGTTCGTCCGACCGCGCGCCTGGCCCCGCGTCACTCCTGGACGCGCAGACGGGACGGACGCACGAGCTTGCCCGGCTCGAGGCCGAAGCGCGGTGCGTCGAGGCGAAGGAGGCTCTCCTCCTTGTGCTCCCGTTCGTCGACCGCGATTCGGCGCAGCACGTCGCCGATCGTCGCGTAGTTGCCGTACTCCCGGCAGAGCTCGGTCTCCCAGGGCTCCGCCGCCAGCTCGGGGTTGGCCTCGACGAACTTCATGTATTCGCGCTCGGCGTGATCCTCGAACTCGGCGTTCAGGCGGTAGCTCCAGCGGGGCTTCATCGCGTAGAGGAGCCAACTCAGGTGGTAGTGGCCGAAGGCGAGAAGCTGCGGGATCAGCCGGTAGCGGAGGAATCCCTTCTTCAACTCGCGCTTGCGGATCATCTCTTCGAGGACGAGCAGGTGCCACTGCTCGTTGTCCTGCTGACGACGTGACTCGATCACGAAATCGAAGACCCGCTTCGCGAAGCCAGGCGCCGCGTGCGCGTGCGTGATGGCGACGTAGCCGACGCTCTCCCACGCCTGGTAGGGCACACGCGCCACGACCTCGAGCACGTGAAACTTGCGCAGGTCGCCCTTGCGGCCATAGAGCAGATCGATCGGAAGGAAGAGCAGCCGCGAGATCAGGCTGTACTTCATGGGATCGGTCTCGAGCGTTCGGCGCTGTTCGTGCTCCAGTTCGCGGCTCGTCATCTCGGCTTCTCGTGCTTCGTGCTCGACGGGGATGTCGAGTGCGCTCATGCTCATCGGATCGGTCTCCTGCGTTTTTCGAGTCGGCAGACCCTAAGGGCGAAAACCCGGATTTTAAGGGGGTGCCACAATCTGCTGACATCCACGTAACGCGCATGGGTCGTCAAGCGCCGGAGACACGTCGAGGACGCGTTCATTCGCGCCTCAGCTACCCCTGAGGGCGGTTTGTCGACAATCCGCGATCGCCCCCTCTCTCGGCGATTGTCCACAATCCTTCGTTTTCCGCGTCGACGAAGCGATCTCCGACTAACACGATTGCGCGTGACACCATGCATCTGTTAATTCCCGACGCGCGCGGCGGCGACCCGACCGCGCGTCACGACGCCGGAGCGGAAGGCCCGACCGCGGTGGCGGCCCCCCTTCCTTGTCCCGCCGCCGAACCGATCGAGTCGAACCGAGGAGACGCCTACCATGAGCCAGCCCGAGATCACGACGTGGACCCGATTCGCCTCCGAAGCGTCGCTTCCCGACGACGAGGCCTACTTCGACGACGCGACCGCGCGCGCCGATCGCCGCTTCGACGTCGAGGTGCTGCAGGATCCGGTCACGGTCATCCCGTCAACGACCCCCCTCACGCTCCGGGAGGACGCCTCGGTCAGCGACGCGATGCAGCTCATGCGCCTCGAGCGCCATGGCTGCGTGCTCGTGACCGAGGACGGGACGGCGCGCAGTCGCCTCGTCGGGCTCTTCACGGAGCGCGACGTCCTGCTGAAGGTGATCGACTCGGGTCGCAACCCGAAGGACGTGCCCCTCTCCGAACTGATGACCCGTGATCCGGAGACGGTGCCTTTCGACGCGAGCGTCGCGCGCGCACTCAACCTGATGTCCGTCGGCCACTTCCGCCACGTGCCGATCACGAATGCCGCGGGCTGGCCGGTCGCGATGCTCTCGGTCCGCCTGATCGTCGACTTCCTCGTGCAGTCGTTTCCGGAGACGGTCCTGAACGTGCCCCCGAACTTCGACGGCGACCGCAGCCTGGAACGCCACGGCGCCTGACCCTGACCCGCGCGAACGGCCCGGCGCGCGCGGCGCGACCGCGCACGTCCCGAAGCCAGAGAAGTCAGAGAAGCCAGGGAAGCCGGAAAGGTCAGCTCTTGCGGCG
>JBCCZJ010000005.1:0-32164 GCA_039187915.1 Myxococcota bacterium | reverse complement strand
GGGGACGCGCCGCGCGCGCCCCCCCACTTCTGCGACCGGCTCGCCGGCGCGGTCGCGATCGGGTTCGACCTGCGCGATCCCCTCGCCGATTCGAGCGGCCCCCTCGCCCTCGAAGCCACGACGGTCCGGCAGGATCTCGACGAGCGCGTGGCCCAGCTCTCGCTCCTCGAGAGCGAGCTCGACGAGTCGCACTACCGGTGGATCGCGCAGGAGGAGATCGAGCGCGCCGACCGCGCGCGGGCCGCCTACTTCGTGGCGACGCGAAACGTCCACGCGGACGGAACACTGATCGCGCTCCAGGAGCTCCAGCGCGTCGCGTCTCGTCACGGCGCGAGCAAGCTCCGCCTTCGCCACCTGCTCGACCTCGCCGAGTTCTACGTGGTGCTCGCGCGAGAGTACGTGGCGGCCGTCCCGCCCGCGAGCCTCGACTTCGACCCGGCGCGCTTCGCGGAGATCTCCGACGCCGCGATCCGGCTCTTCGAGCTGGTCGCGAGCCACGACGGACGGCCCGAGAAACTCGAGGCCACGCGCCAGCTGGAAGCCTTCCTCGCCCTGGGACTGGGAATCGATGCCGATCGTGTCGCTCGTTAGGCGGAGACGAATGCTGCGACGCGCCGCGACGCTGGTCGTCGCGGGGCTCCTGCTCTCGTTGGCGGGCTGCGCGTCGAAGAAGGCGATCGTGCACGAGGAGCTGCTCACGCCGCTCGCTGCCCAGCGAGCCTGGATCCCCGCGCCCGAGGATCTCGCCGCGGCACGGCTGGCGCGCGTGGCCCTCGTCGCCGAGCCGAGCGGCGACGGCGACGTGGATCCGGACGTGATCGCCGCCCTCGAGGCGCTCCAGGCCATCGAGGTGCCCGACGAAGCCGAGCGACAGCCCAACCTCGTCCCGCTCGCCCTCGACCTCCGCGACGCCACGCTCGACGATCCACTGGCCGATCGCGCGGGCGCGCGGATCCTCGCTCGGCGCTTCGACCTCGACCCGCGCCTCGAAGCGCGGATCGAGCGCCGGATCGGCGACGATCCGCTCGCGCTGGCGGGCCGCCGCGAATTCGACGGCTGGCATCGGCTCTGGGCCCGCACCTTCAATGCCGTCGCCGAGCCGATCGGGAGCTCCGCGATCACCGGCTTCATCCTGGCGCCCTACCAGCTCGCGAACAGCCTGATCCACTACTTCGCCGGCTTCTCGAACAGCGAGCCCCTGTCGTTCACCGATCGACAGGCGCTGGCGCTCCGCGAGGAGTTCGTCGCGCGCCATCCCGAGAGCGGGATCGTCCCGGACGTCGAAGAGAAGATTCGCCGCGACCGACCCAAGCTCGCGAAGACCCTGGCCCGACGGCGCCTGCGCGCGAGCGAGCGCGCGCTGGACGTCGCGCAAGCCGGACTCGCTCTCCACCACGCGGAGGCTGCGCGGACGATCCTTTCGGCCGAGCCCGACGCGAACGCCGCGCTCCGACGCGACGCCGAAGAAGCCGTGTCCGTCGCCCGCCGCGAGCGCGACGCCACGCGCGCGCGTTCGCTCGCCGCGACCGACGCGAGACCGACCCCCGAGTCGCTGCGCGAGCCCGAGTACGCCCTGGCCGGCGCCCTGCTGCTCGAGACGCGGGTCTCGCCCGAGGCGATCGCGGCCCCGGTCCTCGCCTATCGCGCGGCGACGATCGGAGCCGCCCAGCGGACCCACGTCGAGGCCCGTCTCGCCTTCCTCGGCGCGATCGCCGAGCACGAAGCCCGCCGTGAGGCCCGCGCGCGGGAGCGGCTCGCGCGATCCGCGAACCGGGACACGCAGGACGACACGATGGTCCGACACGCCCGTGCCCTTCTCGACGACGAATGGCAGAACCCGCACGGCGCCTTCGTGCGTCTCCGATCGAAGGCGAACCGGGACGAGTTCGCCTGGCGCGTCGCCGGCGAATTCGTGCGCCGCCCTCGCTACCCGAACCTGCCCGCGCCAGTCGCCTACCTGATCGACACGCCGACGATCGCCATGACCGTCGTGCTCGCGCCGCTTCGCGCGCTGCTCTCGCCCTTCACGGGGGGCACGCCCGACTTCCGCCGCGCTCCGGCCCTCGCGGGTTACCGCTACCTCGTCCGCTACCCGGACGGCGAGGAGCAGCGAGGCGTGATCGATTGGCTCTACGCGTACGAGCGGGACGAAGAACGATGGGGGCGCGCGCTCCGGCTCGCGGACTGGGTCCCCGACTTCGATCCGGAGGAGCGGGCAGCGCTCGTCGACAAGACGACGGAGGAGCGCCTCGCCCTGGTCGACGGCGCCGAGCAGTTCGGCACGCGCGCGTCGCTGCTCCGCGGCGTCGCGAGCGAGTTCCCGGACAGCGAAGGCGGACGCACGGCCGGACTCCGCGCCCGCACCGAGCGCGAGGACGCGAGCCCGCAGTTCATCCGGATCACCCGGGGCTTCCTGCTGGAGAACCCCGAAGTCGCCGGACACGACGGCATCGGTTTGAACCCGCTGCTCCTGAACGACGACCCCAAGGACGGTGAGCTGCATCCGGAAGGCATCGTCCTGCGCGGCGGGCGCGTTCTCGAGATCCGCCTCGTCGCCGACGGCGCCGATGAAGACGATGCCTACGCACCCCGCTACGTCGAGGTCTCCCAGACGCGCCTGCAGCAGCTGACGTCGAGACTCGAAGAAGCGGTCCAACGCAACAGCCTGATCGATCCCGACTACCGCTTCGAGGCGGACCCGAACCGCGACACCTTTCTCGAGCGCGCGGCACTCGGCCTGACCGAGGAGCCGAGCCTGCGGAGCAACGCCCAGTCGTCCTTCGTCTACCAGAGCCTGCGCGAGCGTTACGGCGCGGTCCGCGGACGGGATTCCCTGCTCCCCTTCGATCTCGTCTTCCGCGGGAGCCTGGGCGACTTCTCGCTGGGCGCCTTCCCGCGCTGGCGACCGCCGCGCGAGACGCCGGACGCCTTCCTCTACCGCTAGACCGCTCCCGCGGATGCCCGAGGCGCCGCGCCCGGAACCGACGGGGCCCGCCGGTCGACCGCGCCCTGCACCGGGCGCGAGAAGCGCTCTTCCAGGGCCCTCGCCTAACGCGGTCGACTGGCTTCTTCGATCAGCTCGATCGGATGGAAGACCGGAACCGCGCACCCGGCCGCGTCGAGACCCGCCGAGATCTGCATGGCGCAGCCGGGATTCGCGGTCGAGACGATCTCCGGCGCCGCGGCGACGAGGGCCTCGACCTTGGGCGAGAGGACGCGCTGCGACATGTCGGGCTGGGTCAGGTTGTAGATGCCCGCCGCGCCACAGCACGCCTCCGGATTCGCGTGCGGCACGAGCTCGAGCTCGGGGATCTTCGCGAAGAGTCGGCGGGGTCCCGCCGAGATGCCCTGGGCATGGATCAGGTGACACGGATCGTCGTAGCAGAGCCGCTTCGGCATCGGCGCGAAGTCGAGCCGGGCGTCCACCGCGTCGAGGAACTCGAGCACGTCGCGCACGCCCCCGGCCATCTCGGCGCCCTCTTCGCCGATCCAGTGTTCGGCCTCGCGCATCGACGCGCTGCAGCCGGCGCTCGTCACGATGATCGCGTCGAGGTCGCCTTCGCCGAAGACGGCGGCATTCGCCCGCGCGAGGTCCCGGGCGAAGTCGAGATCGCCGCTGTGGGCCTGCAGCGCGCCGCAGCAACCCTGCGCCTCGGGTACGATCACGTCGTAGCCGGCCCGCGCGAGCACCCGGCGCGCCGCGTCGTTCACGCGGCCGAAGAATTCGGGCATGATGCAGCCCTCGAAGAGCGCCACGCGTCCGCGCCGTTCGCCCTCGGCGGGCGTGAAGGCCGGCAGGCGGCGACGCTCCGCGACCGGCGGGATCGCCGGCAGCAGCCGGATCATGTCTGCGAGCCGCGCCGGCAGGATCTTCGCCGCGAGCACGTCGAGCCGAAGTCGCTGGACGAGCGAGAGCAACGCGACCATCGCGGCCAGGCGCCCCGCCTTCGGCACGATCTGGCGGAGAGCGAAGCGCTCGAGTCGAACCGCGAAGCCTGGGCGCGACGTCCGCTCGGCGGCGGATCCGAACTGGCCGCTCCGGATCGCGTCCCGCGTATGCTCGAGCATTTCGCCGTAACGAACACCCGACGGGCAGGCGGTCTCGCAGGAACGACAGCCGAGACAGAGGAAAGCCTCTTCTTCGAGAACCTGCGTGTCCTCGAGCCGGCCTTCCGCGAGCCCTCGCATCAGATAGACGCGACCCCGCGGCGACGAGGTCTCCCGACCCGTCGCTCGGTAGGTCGGACAGCTCGTCAGGCAGAGTCCGCAATGGACGCAGTCGAGCGTCTCCCCGTAGATCGACGCATCGAGCAGCGCGGCAAGCGCCGGGGCCCCGCCTTCCGTCTCCTCGCGATCGTCACTCATCCCCGGCGACCGCACGGTCCGGGCGCCACGAAGCGCCCCGGGTTCAGGATCCCGTTCGGATCGAAGCGGGCCGCGAGCGCCGGCAGAATGGCCGCCGCGCCGTCGACGTCGCCGAAGACGTCGACCTCCCGACGCCAGGCGTCGGGCAGGCGTTCGAAGGTCGCGAAGCCGCCGAGCCGCACGGCGGTCTCGCGGAGCGCGAGGAGAACCTCGACCGCAGGCAGCGCGCCGCGGGCGCGCACGACGCCCAGACCGGCCTCGACCGCGACCACGAGACCCGCCGCCAGCGCGGCGGAAGCGAACTCGCGGACGTTCGTACCGAGCACGCGCGCACGGATCGAGATCGCGTGATCCACGGCGACCGCCTGCTCCCGTTCGTGATCGATCGCACCCGCGTCTGCGTCTTCGAAGGCCGCGACTTCGCGGAAGGCCGCGAGATCCGCTTCGACGCCCGCTTCGCTTCCGCCGAGTTCGAGCAGCATCCGCCCCTCTCCCGATCCGTCCGGCGCCTCGCGCCAGATCGCGGCCCGGACGCTCGGCCGCTCGCCGCGCGCGCGCAGCGCTTCGAAGGTCGCCTGCTCGCTGGCGCAGACCGCCTCGAAGACGCGCAGGTCGAGGGGCGCCGGGCGCAGCCGCAGCCACGCCCCCGTCACGATCGAGAGCGTTCCGAACGAGCCGCAGTAGAGCTTCGCCAGGTCGTACCCGGTGACGTTCTTCACGACGCGTCCCCCGCACTTGGTCGCGACCCCCTCCGCTCCGATCACCTCGAGACCCAGGATCGCGTCCTTGACCGGACCGAAGGCGTGGGCGCGGGGGCCGGTGACGGCGCTCGCGATCGTGCCGCCGACGGTCGAGGTCGCCCCGGGCGTATCGAGGGGCAGCTCCCAGCCTTCTCGCGCGACCGTGTCGCGCACCTGCTGGATCGGCGTGCCCGCCCCGGCGTGGAGCACACCTTCGTCGGGATCGAATTCGTCGATCCCGGCGAGCCCTTCGAGAGAGACGCCGAGCGCGAGCGGCGCGGCGGGGTTCGCGAGGTCGAGCCGCGTGCGTCCGCCCAGCACGAGCAGCCCGGCGCCGTCCGCCGAGGCCGCCGCGACCAGCCCGGCGAGCTCGTCCACGCTCGCGGGCACGGCGACGCGCTCGACGCCGCCGCCGGGCACGCGAATCGACTCCTCCCGAATCGCACAGCCCCACGAATCGAGCGCCACCGCCATCAGAGCGGCACCTCGTCGTAGCCCCGCGCCTTCGGATTCGATTCGACGCAGAAACGGGTCGTGGGAATCTGCTTCCCCGGATTGCAGACGCCGTCGGGGTTGAAGGTCTCGCGCAGCCGGTACATGGGCTCGAGGTCGTGTGGACCGAAGACGAGATGCATGTAGTCGCGCTTCTCGATGCCGACGCCGTGCTCGCCCGTGATCACGCCGCCCGCTTCGGTGCACGCCGTGAGAATCTCCTCGCCAGCGGCGATCACGCGCTCGAGCTCGTCGGGGTCGCGGCGATCGAAGCAGATGTTCGGATGGAGGTTGCCGTCGCCCGCGTGGAACACGTTCGCGAGCTTGAGGCGATGGCGATCGCAGATCTCGCCCACCTTGGCGAGGATCTCGGGCAGCTTGACCCGCGGTACGACCGCGTCGTGCACGTAGAGGTCGGGCGCGAGCCGGCCCATGGCGCCGAAGGCGCCCTTCCGCGCGCGCCAGAAGTCGAGCCGCTCCGCTTCGTCGCGCGCGACCTGGATCGTCTGGCAGCCCTCGGCCTCGCAGGCCTCGCGGATCGCGGCGATCTCGCCCTCCATGCAGACCCGCGAGCCGTCGAGCTCGACGATCAGCACCGCCCCCGCCGAAGTCGGCAGGCCCGCAGCGTAGACACTCGCCTCGACCGCCTCGATCGTGCGCTTGTCCACGATCTCCATCGCCGCCGGCACCACGCCAGAGCGGATCACGCGTCCGACCGCGCGGCACGCCGGCACGACGTCGTCGAAGATCCCGAGCAGGGTCTCGATCGCCTCGGGAATCGGCTCGAGGTTCACCGTGATCTCGGTGACGATCCCGAGGGTCCCCTCGCTGCCGACGATCGCGCCGACCAGATCGGGCCCGGGGCACTCGCCCGTCCGGTTGCCGAGGCGCGTGACCGTCCCGTCCGGGAGCACCATCTCGAGGGCGAGCACGTGGTTGGTCGTCGTGCCGTACTTGAGCGTGTGCGGCCCGCCCGAGTTCTCGGCGACGTTGCCGCCGATCGTGCAGGCCTGCTGACTCGAGGGGTCCGGCGCGTAGAAGAGACCGAGATGCTTGATCGCGGTCGAGAGCTCGGCGTTCACGACGCCCGGCTGGACGACCGCGAGCCGGTTCGCCTCGTCGACCTCGAGGATCCGGTTCATCCGCGAGCACTCGATCAGGACCGAGCCGGGCGTCGCGTGTGCGCCTCCGGAGAGGCCGGTGCCCGCGCCGCGAGGCACGAAGTGGACGTCGGCTTCGCGACACGCCCGCACGATCCGCGCGACCTCCTGGGTCGTCGCGGGCAACAGAACGGCGAGCGGGCGATGGGGATCGAGGGTCAGCCCGTCGCACTCGTAGGCGAAGAGCTCGCCTTCCCGTGCGAGGCAGTTCTCGTCACCGACGATCCGCCTCAGCCGCTCGACGAAGCCCGGCGGCGCGACCGTGGGCCGCGGCGCGTCGCCGCACGATTCCTCGTCGGAGGCAGGCGGGCCGGCGGAGGCGATGGCAGACACGGCGACGCTCTACTCAGGCCAACCCGAGACGCTCGAGATCGTCCTCGTCGAGTCCCAGGTAGTGGCCGACCTCGTGGCGGACGGTGATCTGGATCTGGTCGATCAGGTCCTCTTCATCGCGACAGATCTTCTCGAGGTTCTTCTTGAAGAGCAGAATCCGGTCGAGGTCGAGCGGTTGATCGGTCATCAGCGCCTCGGTCCGCGGGACGCCCATGAAGAGGCCCAGCGTCTGGGGCGAGATGCGCTCGTCGCGCACGAGTTCGAGCGTCGGGAAATCCTCGATCACGACGCCCACGCCCTCGATCCGCTCGCGAATCGAGCGGGGCAGGTTCGCGAAGGCCTCGTCGACGGCGCGCCGGAAGTCCGACTCGGCGATCTCGACCGGGAGCGGGAACTGCTGGGGCTCGAGATCGTTGGCGCGCGCGAAGGCCTGCTCGGCGCTCTCGAGGCCGATCGCCGGTGCCGAAGCCGCTTCGCCCTCGTCCGCCAGTCGTTCGAGGACGAGTCCCAGATGGTAGAGCGTGTGCGCCGCGTCCGGGTCGATGGCCACGCCGCGCTCGAGCACGCGCCGCGCCTCGTTGTACTGCCCGAGCTCGAAGAGCACCTGGCCCTCGAAGGCGGAGTAGAGCCCGAGCTCCCCGCCGGCCTGCGTCGCGCGGCGCACCAGGAAGAGCGCGCCTTCGAGATCGTCCTGATAGAAGAGGGCCTTGCTCTTCAGGTAGTAGACCTCGGCCTGGAGGACGCGGTCGGGCCGCGGCAGCTTCGGCCGACCGGAGAGCAGCTCGTCCGCGAGCCGGACCGCGGTCCCGAACTCGCCGAGCTCCTCGATCAGCAGCTCGATCCGATTCAGGTGGGCGGCCGTGAACTTGCCGTCGGCCATCGTCGCGCGATCGAACTCGATCAGCGCCTCGTCGATCCGGCCGTCGTCCCAGAGGATCTCGCCGCGGCCGTTGTGGGCCTCGGCGCCGTCGGGATGCACGCGCAGGGCCTCGTCGAGCCAGGCGAGCGCCTCCTCGATCCGGCCTCCATGGGAGGCCTCCATTGCCTGATCCAGGCAATCCCAGTAGCGGTCCTTGTCCTTGCGCATGCGTCTGTTTCGGGACGGGGGGCGACCGACTCCTGCTGCTGAGACGGCCCCTACGGCCGTAAAAGGCAGCGTAGCGTAGCGGCGCCGACGACCGATCCGTCGAACCCGGCGTTTACGGCGCCCAGGGGGGAACGACGGACGCATTCGAGGGGACGAACGGCAGAGGCTAGCTTCCGAGGCGCGCGGGAGGAGGCGGAATGCACGAGCGGAAGCAGCGCGGACGGCAACGCCTGCGCGCAGGGACGATCGCGATCGGCCTCGCGGCGATTGGCCTCGCGTGCGCGCCCCGGGCTCTCGGCCCCGCGTTCGCGCGGGCCCCCGAGCCGACGCCCGAGCGCGCGCGCCTCTACGTCTATCGACTCGATCCGCGCGCCTCGATCTCCCCGGTCCGCCTGCGCATCGACGGCCGACCGATCGGCGTCCTGCACCATGGCGAGTACGAGACGGTCGAGCTCCCGACCGGCATGCACGAGATCGAGGCGGGCGTGCGCAGCGTCGCGTTCGTCGCCTGGGGCTGGAACGACCTCGGCCTGCACATCGGGCCCGGCGAGACCGCCTGGCTGAAGATCTCCGTGCGACTGACCGAACGGGCCCAGCCCGCGCCCCGCGACCTCGAGATCGCAGGGCGAACGGGCGGCGCCGTGAGCGAGAACGTCTACCTGCAGCCGATGGGCGAAGCCGAGGCGATCCGGGAGCTCGCCGGCACGACCCGTCTCGTGCCCCCGAAGGCCACGGGACGCGCTCGGGAACCCTGAACCGAATCGGCAACTTAGCCTTCATTTGCCCGGAATCGTTGTGGTTTCCCGTCGAAATGATAGGATCGGGACGGGGCCGACTCAGGCCGCAACCCAGACGGCCCCATTCTCCCTTGAGTGTCCGTGCGGGACCTAGACAGGACGCACACTGGCTAGTCCCAGGAAGCCCGCTGCGAAAGCAGCGGGCTTCTTTTTTCGGGGTTTGCGCAGAGGCGCGGATCGGGTGCGCGTCGGTCGGCTGGGTCGGTTGATCGGGCGTGTTGGGGCGAGCGGCTCGGCGGCCGACGGACCGCCGCCGGCCGGGCGGAGGGTGCAGCGGCGCGGGTGACACTCGGATGTGTGCCGCGGGTGAATGGTGGGCCCGCCTGGACTTGAACCAGGGACCATTCGGTTATGAGCCGATTGCTCTGACCACTGAGCTACAGGCCCTCGCGGAAAGTCTACCGCGTCCGGATCCAGCGCTCCCGGCGGGATTGTCGCGTGTGCGGAAGCTTGCGACCATCGGCGCTATGGCACCCAACCAACCCGTTAAACCAGGACATTCAGTCGCTGTGATCGGTGGCGCGACCGCCGGCGCGGAGGTCGCGAGTCGGCTCGCCGACAAGGGCATCGCGGTCTTCGTCTTCGAGCAGAACACGAGGCCCTACGGAAAGATCGAGGACGGACTCCCACGCTGGCACGTCGGCCTGCGGACGAAGGAGTACGGCGTCATCGATCAGAAGCTCCAGAAAGACGGCGTGACCTTCGTCCCGAGCACGAAGATCGGCCGCGACGTCGAGTTCGAAGCGCTCGTCGACGACTGGGGCTTCTCCGCCGTCGTCCTGGCGAACGGGGCGTGGCGGGATCGACCCGTTCCGATCGAAGGCGCCGAGACCTACGTCGGCAGGGGCCTCGTCTACCAGAACCCCTTCGTGATCGCGTTCAACCACGCCGAGCGTGGCGACCTGCCGGACGCCGAGTACGAGCTGCACGACGGCGCCATCATCCTCGGCGGCGGCCTCGCCTCGATCGACGTCGCCAAGATCCATACCCTCCAGCGCACCGTCGAGGTCCTCGCCGATCGCGGCATCGAGACCGACGTCGAAGAGCTCGAGGTCCGAGGCATCCCGAAGATCCTCGAGAAGCACGGGCTCGAATGGGACGCGCTCGGCATCACGCCGCCGACCATCTACTACCGGCGCCGGATCGAGGACATGCCCGTCATGAGCGCGCCGCCCGGTGCCGACGAGGCGCGCCGGAAGAAGGTCGAAGCAGGCCGCGTCCGCATGGTCGGCAAGAGCACGAGCAAGTACCTCTTCAACATCGAGCCGCTCTCGGCACCGGAGGGGTTGATCGTCGAGGACGACCGTCTCGTCGGCATCGTCTTCCGGAGAACGAAGATCGAGGACGGCCGCGTCGTCAAGCAGGCCGAGACCTACGAGGTCCGCGGCCCCGCCGTGATCAGCTCGATCGGTTCGATCCCCGAAGCGATTCCCGGCATCGACATGAACGGCGAGCTCTTCGACTTCAAGGACTGGGACATCGGCCGCCTCGAGGGCTATCCGACGGTGTTCTCGGTCGGAAACGTCGTGACCGGCAAGGGCAACATCGTCGCCTCCCGCAAACATGCATCAGCGGTCAGCGAAGCCGCGATCGAGGCCTACCTGGGCGTCGGCGAAGGCGACCGGGAGGCCGCGATCGGAGCGCTGACGGCGCAGGGGGCCGAGGAGACGGTCGGCGCGGTGCTCGACGCGCTCGGCGATGCCCCGGCGCCGAGTGAAGACGCGACGCGTGCGCTGCACGAACGAATCGGGGCGCGGCACGAGAGCGTCGGCTACGAGAGCTATCCTGCGTGGATGCTGAAGGTCGGCGCGCCTTGCTAGACGGTCTTCGGTTGTCTTTTCGCGTGCACCCGCATTCTTCGTCCTGACGGCCGCGCCCGAAGCCCGGCCGCACAACGGGAGAACCCGATGACCGCTCTTCGCCTCCGCTCGACCCGCCGCCTCGTGATCGTGGCGCTCTTCGCCACGGCGCTGGCCACGGGCTGCGCCTCGACGCCGGACTCGCGCATCGAAGACGACCAGGCCCTCTTCGACACCTGGCCGATCGACGTCCAGGCAAAGGTCCGCGCCGGCGAGATCGACATCGGCATGACCGAAGCGCAGGTCCGGATGGCACTCGGCGACCCGGACGAGACCTCGACCGCGATCGACGCGAACGGCGAGACGGTGACCTGGACCTGGGCGAGCTCTCGTCCCGGCCTCTCCCTCGGCCTCGGCGGAATCGGGATCGGGGGCGTCGGCTTCGGCGGAGTCGGCGTCGGCACCGGCTCGAAGCGCAGCCTCGAACGTGTCGTGCAGTTCCGCGACGGCGAGGTCGTGAGCGCGCGCGCCTTCGACTGAGCCGCCGGCTGCGGGCGCTCGCCGGAGGAGCCGCCGGCTGCGGGCGCTCGGGGCTAGACGGACACTTCGACGACCGAGAGCGGGCCGTCGCCGTCGCGGCGCTTGACGAAGGTGTGGCGGATCGGCGTCCGCTCCTGGTCCTTTGGCAGCGCTTTGCGCGCGAGGGCTTCGGCCTTCCAGAGCCGTCCGGCAAAGGCCCCCACTTCGCCCGCGGCATGCCGGCGGCGGAAGTCGTTGATCGACGCCCAGCTCTCGACGTCCGGCGAGGCCTTGCCGACGATCTCGACGAGGTCGCGCACGAGCTGTCGGAAGAGCACGGGAATGTGGTTGATGTCGACCTTCGGGCCGGTCTCCGCGTTGCTCTTCAGCGTCCGGACGTGCACGATGCCGTGGGTCTCGTCGACGGCGAGGACCTCGCCGATCGCGTAGCTGCGCTTTCCGAGACCGAGCCAGCCGCTCCGCGGCATCTTGTAGATGAAGACCGTGCCTGGATAGAGCTCGATGCCGAGTCGCTTGGAGCGAAGCATGCTCAGCCCTCCGGAACCGGCGGCGGCTGCGGCGCGAACGCGCCCTGGAGCGCCTCGACCTCGCCCGCCGCGAGCCAGCCGTCCATGCCCGCGCACCACACGAGGGACGTCGGCGTGACGCGGCCGCCCGCGATCGCCTGGGCCAGCTGGGCCGGGGTGAAGGGGCCGAGTGCTTCGCCGTTCTCGGCGACGTGCCACGAGGTCGTCGGGACCGGGGGAGGCGCCTGCGGCGGTGAGCCTTGGGGCGATCCGCCACCCATCATGCCCTGCATCGAGTTCGTCATCGCGAGCCCCATCCCGAGCCCGACGCCCGCGCCCGCGAGCCCGCCGGCCGGGTTCGCAGCGGCCTCCGGCATCGCGTTGCCCATCTGGTAGGCCTGGTAGGCGCCGAGGTTCCCGATCGCTGCCATGCTCGCTCGCGCGTCGAGCGCTCGTTCGACCTCGGCGGGGACCGAGACGTTCACGATGTAGAGCTGCGGCAGCTCGAGGCCGTACTCGTCGTCGATGCGCTCGACGACGGCCCGGCGAAGCGTCTCGGAGAGCTCGGCATAGTTCTGCGCGAGGTCGAGGACGCTGATCCCCGAGCTCGCCACGACGTCGGCGAAGGCCATGGAGATGATCGAGCGCAGCAGCGCCGAGATCTCTTCCGCTTCGTAGACGCCGTCCGTCCCGACGAGTTCCGAGAGCAGCCGCCCGGGATCGATCGCGCGCAGCGTGTACGTGCCGAAGGCGCGTACGCGGACCGGACCGAAGTCGGCGTCGCGGAGCGGCACCGGATTCGACGTGCCCCACTTGAGATCCGTCAGCTGGCGGGTGCTGACGAAGTAGACCTCGGCCTTGAAGGGCGAGTCGAAGCCGTGCATCCAGCCCATCAGCGTCGACAGGACGGGCAGGTTCTTCGTCTCGAGGCGATAGTGGCCGGGGCCGAAGACGTCCGCGATCTGGCCCTGGTGGACGAAGACCGCCGACTGACCGGGGCGCACGATCAGCTGGGCGCCGTACTTGATCTGGTTGCGATAGCGCGGGAAGCGCCAGACGAGCGTGTGCTCGGAGTCGTCGATCCATTCGATGATGTCGATGAGTTCGGCGCGAAGCTTGTCGATCAGTCCCATGTCGGTTTCACCTCTCGGTCTCTGGGGCACGTCCCGGCGAACCGGGCGGAATGCGGTTCGTTCAGTCGAGCAGCGAGATCAGCAGGCCGAGGATCGACTCGGCCGCGCTGCGCTCGCGGCGATGGGTCGTGAAGATCGAGTTCGTCCAGTGGTCGTCCTCGACGCGGATCGTGCGCGCGCGCGAGGCGGCAGCCCGGGCCGCGGCCCGGCGTTCGGTGGCTCGCTGCGTCGCCTCGATTCGCTCGGCCTCTTCGGCACGCCCGGACAGGACGAAACCGGCGATTCGCTCGAGCTCGTGGGCGTCGAGCCAGGTTCCGTGTTCGTGGCACCGGTCGATGATCACGCCGGATCTCCGACGGAAATTGCGCCGGGTCATCAGCGCGTCACAGACCGGACAGCGGCGATATTCGACGTCGCTCGAAGCCGGGTTGCCGCCATCGACGCGCGGTGCCGGCGGCGCCCCCTCCGCGCCGCGCTCGCGGGCAGCGGTCGTCGCGCGATCCACCAGGGCGTCGAATACGTCCTCCGGCGCCCAGAGTCCGAGACACTTCGTGCACTCCTGCACGAGCAGGCCGCCGACCTCACGCACCGCCATCCAGGTGTCACAGCAGGGACAGCGTCTCTCGGGCATATCGTGGACGACGTCGCTCGGCGAGAACGCGACGCCGCACGCGAGACAGAAGCGCGCGTCGTCGAGGTTTCGCGCCATGCACTCGGGGCAGATCAGGCCGCCGCGGTGGTCCATCGGGACGATCGCCGAACCGCAGTAGTCGCAGGCGTCCGCGTCGTCCCGCGCGACCGCGCCGCAAGAGCTGCAGCGCTGGGTCTTCGCGTCGACGCCGACCGGCGGCGTGGCGACGAGCGATGTGCCGCAACGACAATCGAAAGCGCTGTCCGGCACCATCGACGAGACGTCGTACTGAGCGTGGCAATCGGGGCAGGCGACGAGCTTCACGCGCTCCGTATCGGAGCTACGAAAGAGTCGCTTGACGAAGCCGGACGCTTTGCGCATTCGACGCGAAGCGCATGCGCAAAGCGGAAGAAGCGCATGCGCGGGTCACCCGGAAGCGCGCGCGGGGATCGCGTCAGGAGAGCCGCTCGGCTCGACCGAACCCGTTCAGCCTTCGAGGTAGCCCTTCAGCGCGCGGCTGCGGCTCGGGTGACGAAGCTTGCGAAGCGCCTTCGCCTCGATCTGGCGAATGCGCTCCCGCGTCACGTCGAAGTCCTGCCCGACCTCCTCCAGGGTGCGGTTCGACTTCTCGCCGATCCCGAAGCGCATGCGGAGGACGCGCGCTTCGCGCGGCGCGAGCGTCGCGAGGAGCTCGCGCGTGTGCTCGGCGAGGCTCGACTGGATGACCGCGTCCTGCGGATTGACCGCGTTCGGATCCTCGATGAAGTCGGACAGGCGGCTGTCGTCCTCCTCCCCAACCGGGGTCTCGAGGCTGATCGGATCGTTCGCGATCCGCAGGACCATGCGCACCTTCTCGAGCGGCAGCTCGAGCGTCTCGGAGAGCTCCTCGGGCTGGGGCTCGCGGCCGAGCACCTGCACGAGCTGACGCGTTGCACGCACCAGCTTGTGGATCGTTTCGATCATGTGGACCGGGATCCGGATCGTGCGGGCCTGGTCGGCGATCGCGCGGGTGATCGCCTGGCGGATCCACCACGTCGCGTAGGTCGAGAATTTGTAGCCGCGGCGCCACTCGAACTTGTCGACGGCCTTCATCAGGCCGATGTTGCCTTCCTGGATCAGGTCCAAGAACTGAAGGCCGCGGTTGTTGTACTTCTTGGCGATCGAGACGACCAGGCGGAGGTTCGCCTCGATCAGCTCGCTCTTGGCTTCCTGGGCGCTCGCCGCGGTCGCGTCGACCTGAACCAGGATGATGTCCAGCTCGTCCCGTCGGAGCCCCGCATCCTCTTCGAGCCGGAGGCGGAAGACCTCGACGTTCGCGAGCTGATGCACGGCCTCGTCGATCGCTTCGCGGTTGCCGCCCAGCCGCTCGAAGGCCTGCTTCCCGCCTGCGCTCCGCTTCTTCGACTGCTCCGCCATGAGCGCGAACTCGTCCGGCGACATCTCGAAGGCCTTGGCGATCTGTCCCGCGCGCTCGTCGAGGAGTCGATGGCTCTCGTGCATTTCGCGCAGGCAGCGATCGAGTTCGTTGTAGCGCTCGCGATTCACGCGCTGGGTGCGAAGCGCCTTCGCGGCTTCTTCGTAGAGCGCCTCGACCTCGGCCTCGCACGCGAGTCGGTCGTCCTTGCTCATGGCGCACCCATCGAGCTCGCGACGGCGTTCGAGGACGCTGTGCCCGATCTTCTCTAGACCGGTGACGGCCTGGAGGAACTTCTTGCGCGTCACGTCCACCGGCGGCGCGTTCTCGTCCTCGAGTCCGTCCACGACCTTCTTGAGGTCGAGGTCGCCCGAGTGGACCTGGGCGCCGAGCTCGATCATGCGGCGCAGGCAGTAGGGGTTCGACACGAGCGATGCGAGATGCGCGTCGACGGCGTGTTCGATCCGCTGTGCGATCTCGACCTCGCCCTCGCGGGTGAGCAGAGAGACCTGCCCCATCTCGCGCAGGTAGACGCGCACCGGGTCGGCGCTCCCGCCCTCGTCGTCCGCGCGCGCGGTCTTCGCACGCGTCCGTCGCTTGGGCGCGGGCTCGTCTTCTTCTTTCGGCGCGGTCGTCCGCGCGAGCGAGATGTCGTGTTCGCGAAGGACGGAGAGGACGCCGTCGAGATCGTCGCGTCCGAGCGCGCCGTCTTCGAAGGCCGTCTTCAGGTCTTCGCGGTTGACCTCGCCCTTCTCCTCGCCGACTTCGATCAGGCGGCGTACGGGTTCGAGCTCGAGGAGCGCGTCGCGACCGAGCGGCGCCTTTGCTTCGTCTTCCGCGGCGACGCCTGCGGTCTCGGACGGCGCTGCTTTCTTCGTCTTCGCGGCGGCGGTCTTCTTGCGCGCGCGGGTCGTCGTCTTCTTGCGAGGCGAGGACGGCTTCTCGCCGGTGGACTTCCCCGAGGCCTTCGTCGTCGCGGACGCGTCGACGTCGGTCGGCACTTCGCCCTGTGACTCCGTGCCCAGTGCTTCCGTGCCCAGTGCCTCCGTGCCCTGCGCCTTGATGCCGGTCGCGCGCGTAGCGCGGGCCTTTCGCTTGCGTCGCGGCGCAGCGGTCGTCTCGATAGCGTTGGCGTCGGTGAGCGATGCGATCGTGGCATCCCCATCGAGTTCGGAAGACTGCACGCGCTCCGCAGCAGACTCCGTGTTGGGCGCATTCGAGGCCATTGGGGGGGTCCTCCGTAGGCTCAGAAAATTCTACTTCCGAATCCGAACTTCCGCCCCCTCCGCCGGCCAGTTCGAATTCGGGTTTTACGGGATTGCCTACGCCCTGCCACTTTCGTGAGTAGGCGAAGCCGGGTCGATCTTCGGTGCACTACCGACACCCATTCGGGCTCGGCGCTCCTGCAATTGCTTCTGCTTCTCAGCTAGGAGTGCATCCTGATCCGCATTCGGGTCGCGCATTTTGCGATTCAATTCTCGCTGACGCGCGTCGAGTGCCCGCCGCTCGAACCATCCGATCAGGTCGTCGAAGACTTGTTCAGCACTCGAATTCTCGTCGTAAGGCGTGTCGTCGACCGCGATTTCCCGCAGGCGACGCTGTGCTTCCTCGTCCATGCGCGCTTCGATCGCCATCGGGTCGACGCCGCGCCGCTCTCCGGTCAGCAGCAGGCCTTCGTCGGCTGCCTGCAGAATCTGCAGGATGATGGACTTCCACGCGCCGACGGGCAGGATTTCTTGGAGAGTGAGTGCCGTTTCGTCGCCGATCAGGTCGGGTCGCTGCAGACAGAGACGCGCCAACGCACGAAGCTGACGTTCCTCGGGCTGATCACGACGTGCCCGCGCCAGACCTAACGACGCGGGATCGACCTGCGGGGCTTCCTGCGAACCACGCGCTGCGTCACGAACGATCGCCGCGACCGCGGAGCCCGAAGCATCGACGGCCAGTGCGAGGCGCCTCACGTACTCGTCGCGCGAGACGGCGTCCGAAACGCGCGCAACGAGCGGGGCCAGGTGGGCCACCACGTCCGCCTTCTGATCGGGCGTCGCCACGCCTTGACGCATCGCGTTGCGGATCGAGAGTTCGAGCGCGTCCGGCGCTTCATCGACCAGCTTGCGCAGCGCCTCGTCGCCGAACTCCTTCAGGTAGTCGTCGGGATCGGCGCCACCGGGAATGAGTGCGGCTCGAACTCGCAACCCGTGGGGAAGCAGCACGGCGAGCGCCTTCTCGGTCGCGGCCTGTCCGGCGTGGTCGCCGTCGAAGACGAGGACTACCTCCTTCGCGCGGCGCCGGAGCTGGGAGCCGTGCTCGGAGGTGAGCGCGGTTCCACAGGTGGCGAGGGCCTCGCCCATGCCGGCGCGGGCGAAGGCGATCCGGTCGAAGTAGCCCTCACAGAGGAGGACGCGCTTCGTCCGGCGGATCGGTTCGAGCGCGGCGGGGTAGCCGTAGAGCGCCTGGCGCTTCCGGAAGACCGGCGACTCGGGCGTGTTCCAGTACTTGGGTTCCTGGTCGGCCTCGAGGGCGCGGCCGCCGAATCCGATCACCCGGCCGCGGACGTCCTGGATCGGGAAAGTGAGGCGACCCCGGATCCGGTCGTAGAAGCCCTGGCCGGACTTCCGCTCGGAGAGCAGACCCCCCTGGACGGCGGCACCGCCGTCGATGCGCCGCTCGCGCAGGCGCGTCGCGACCGCGTCCCAGCGAGCCGGTGCGAAGCCGATTCCGAACTCGTCGGCGAGCTTCCCGTCGAAGCCGCGAGAGACGAGGTAAGCGCGCGCGATCTTGCCTTCCGGCGTGCGCAGCGCTTCGCGGTAGAGGTCCTGGGCGAGCTGGTTCGCCTCGAAGATCTGCGACGTGACGCCGCGATCCCCGGCACCGCGCTCTTCTTCGATCTCGATCCCGAGCTCCGCGGCCATGGCACGCGCGGCCTCGGGGAACGTCAGCCCTTCGTGCTTCATCAGGAAGCTGATGACGTTGCCGCCCTCACCGCATCCGAAGCAATGGAAGATCTGTCGATCGGAGTTGACGTTGAAGCTAGGCGTCTTCTCGTTGTGGAAGGGGCAGAGCCCTTTCCAGTTCGACCCGGCCTGCTTCAGGTCGACGTAGCGAGAAACGAGGGAGACGATGTCCGCCCTGTCTCGGATTTCCTGGATGGTCGATTCCGGGATCAAATCCGCCCTCTCGCCCGCTTTGCGGCCACGCTAGTTCATGCTGCGCCGCATCTTCTTGAGCGCGCGCTTGCGCGCCGCCGCTTCCTTCTTCTTCTTCCGGATGCTCGGCTTGTCGTAGTACTCGCGTCGCCGCAGCTCCGTCAGGATGCCCGCCTTCTCGCAGGACTTCTTGAAGCGCTTCATGGCGCCTTCGAAGGATTCGCTTTCCTTGATCTTGATCACCGGCATGTTCTTCTCCCTCGCCGTCGCGGGGAACCAACCAACACGCGCGCGTCCTCTGCGGATCCGCTCGGACTCGGGTGAGTAGCCGGGGGGTGTGCTTCGTGGCGGGCGAATCGGTTCGACCGATCCTCCTTCCTCCCCGTCTCTTCACCGTCGCGTGTTCGTTGCCTCCTGGCCGCCTTACGGCTGCTGTTCGTTCCGGGTTTCCTGATCGGCCGTGCGTCCGGGCGTCCGGCCGTGAAATCGTGTTCGGGTGGCCCGCCGATGGGCCATTCCCACCCCGAGGCGGTCCTCGGCGCGAAAGGCGCAGACCCTAGCAGAGCGGTCTGAGGGGCTCAATTTGCCCGTTCGACGAACGAAGCGGCATCGGCTATCCCCCCGCGGGTGGTCGCACCGGGATCCCTGCCTCGAGCAGCTCCGCCTTCACTTCGCCGACCGTCGTCTCCTTGAAATGGAAGATCGAGGCCGCGAGCGCCGCCTGGCAGTGCCCGCCCGCCGGCCCGTCGTCGAGGGCCGTGGCGAGGTCCGCGGCGCTGCCGCCGCCGCCGCTCGCGATCACCGGAATCGAGATGCGATCCGAGACCGCTCGCAGCATCGCCAGGTCGTAGCCGCTCTTCGTGCCATCCCGGTCCATGCTCGTGAGCAGGATCTCGCCGGCGCCCCGTTCGGCGACCTGAGCCGCCCACTCGACCGCGTCGATTCCGGTCTCGTGTCGCCCGCCGTGCGTGAACACCTCCCAGCGAGGCGGCTCGCCTTCGCCGGAGACCTGCTTCGCGTCGATCGCGACGACCAGGTTCGCGCTGCCGATCTTGGCCGCCGCTTCGTCCACGAGGTCGGGGTTCTTGATCGCGGCGGTCATGAGCGAGACCTTGTCGGCTCCGGCTTTCTGGAGGTCCCGGATGTCCTGGAGCGAAAGGACGCCACCGCCCACGCAGAGCGGCATGAACACGCTCTCCGCGGTCCGCGCCACGACGTCGAGCAGGATGCCCCGCTCCTCGTGGCTGGCGGTGATATCGAGGAAGGTGATCTCGTCCGCTTCCTGCGCGTCGTAGCGCTTCGCGACCTCCACCGGATCCCCGGCGTCGACGTGGTCGACGTACTTCACGCCCTTCACGACGCGGCCCTGATCCACGTCGAGGCACGGAATGATTCGCTTCCGGAGTCCGTGTGCGCGGGCTTCGCTCATGGCGTGCTAGGCGCCCCCTTCGTCGATCGCCGCCACCGCGGCGAGGGCTTCGTCGAGGTTCACGGCGCCGGTGTAGATCGCGCGCCCAGCGATCACGCCGCAGATGCCCTTCTCGCGTTCGGCCGCGGCTTCGACGATGTCCTGCACGGTCGCGACGCCGCCCGACACGATCACGGGGATCGAGAGCGCTTCCGCGAGGGCGGCGGTCTGCGGGAGGTTCGGGCCGGTCAGCATGCCGTCGCGGGCGATGTCCGTGTAGACGATCGCGGCGACGCCGGCGTCCTCGAAACGCCTCCCGAGATCGACGGCGGTCGTCTCGCTCGCTTCGAGCCAGCCTTCGACGGCGACGCGGCCGTCGCGGGCGTCGATGCCGACGACGATCTTCTCCGGGAACGCGGCCGCCGCCTTCTTCACGAGCTCGGGATCGCGCAGCGCGATCGTCCCGAGGATCACGCGATCGAGTCCCCAGGAGAGCGCGGTCTCGATCCCGGCCAGGTCACGCAGTCCGCCGCCGAGCTGGACGGGCACGTCCCCCACCTCCGCGAGGATGCGGCGGACCGGATCCTCGGCCATCGGCCGCCCCGCTTTCGCGCCCTCGAGATCGACGACGTGGAGCCGCTGGATGCCCGAGGCGAAGAAGCCCTTCGCCACGTTCGCCGGGTCGGCATCGTAGACCGTGGCCTGGTCGTAGTCGCCCTGGGAGAGCCGGACGGCCTCGCCGCCGAGCAGGTCGATCGCGGGAATCAGCTCGAAGCGCGCCATCAGCCCTGATCCAGCCAGGCGCGATAGGCGTCGAGGAGCCGCTTGCCGGCAGACTGGCTCTTCTCCGGATGGAACTGGATCGCGAAGACGTTGTCCTTCGCGACCGCGGCCGCGAACGTCCCGCCGTAGTCCGCGCGACCGACGACGATCGATTCGTCGGCGGGCTCCGGCCGGTACGAGTGGACGAAGTAGTAGATGTCGCGGTCGGGCAGGGCGTCGACCATCGGGTGGCCATGGTCCTTCGCGAACGTCACTTCGTTCCAGCCGATGTGCGGGACGACCAGCGGCTCGCCCTGCGGGTCCTTCTCGGGAAAGCGCGTCACCCGTCCGGCGAGCTGACCGAGGCCGGGGGTCACGCCGTGCTCGGTGCCTTCGTCGAAGAGCAGCTGCAGACCGAAGCAGATCCCGAGGTAGGGACGACCGCCGCTCGTCACCTCGCGGATCGCGTCGGCCAGGCCCGCGCCTTCGAGTGCCGTCACGGCGTCGCGGAACGCGCCGACGCCGGGCAGCAGCACGCCGTCCGCGCCGTGCACGACGGCGGGATCGGCGGTCACGACCGGTTCGAGCGCGCTCCGCTCGAGCGCCTTCGCGACCGAGCGGAGATTCCCGGCACCGTAGTCGACGAGCGCGATACGCGGGCGAGCGCGGGGGGGCGAAGCCGACATGGAGAGCTAGAGCGCCCCCTTCACCGTCGGCAGTCCCGTCTCGCGCGGATCGATCGCCACCGCCTCGCGGAGCGCGCGGGCGACGCCCTTGAACGCGGCTTCGACGATGTGGTGCGAGCTCTTGCCGTACCGCTTCTCGATGTGGAGATCGAGTCCGGCGCTCTGGCTGAAGGCGTACATGAAGTCTTCGGTCAACTCGCCGTCGAAGCTCCCGATCATCGGGTTCGTCATCTCGAGCTGGTAGACGAGATAGGCGCGGTTGGAGACGTCGACGGCGACCTCGATCTTCGATTCCGCCATCGGCAGCAGACACGAACCGAAGCGCTTGATGCCCTTGGCGCTCCCGAGCGCTTCGCGCAGGGCCTGGCCGAGCGCGATCCCGACGTCTTCGACCGTGTGGTGGAGGTCGACGTCGATGTCGCCCTTCGCCTTCACGTCGAGGTCGAAGAGGGCGTGGCGGCCGAAGCTCTCGAGCATGTGGTCGAAGAAGGGAATCCCGGTCGAGATGCTGTACTGACCGGAGCCGTCCAGATCGATCCGGATCTGGATGTCGGTCTCCTTGGTCTTGCGGGCGATCGTCGCGACGCGGCTCGGGCCGGCGCCGTCCTGCGCGGTCGAGGACATGGGGATGCTCCGTGACGGGTCGTAGGCCCGGGAAACGGGGGGACGGACGGCTCCGGGCGTCTCAGGCGGGCGCCGAGGTGGGGGGAAGCCCGGAACAGCGGAATCGTACAGGGTTTTCGGGATTCGCGCAGAAGCGGTCGGGGCGTGGGCCGGAGGCAGACGCAGCGGCCCGGGCAGCACGCGGCCCAGCGAGAAACCGGCGGCGCCCGAGAGGGCCGCCGCCGGCATCGCGATCGGCTCGCGCGCGGCGAGCGTACGAACTCGGCCCGCCGTTAGAGCTCGAGGTCCCGGGCGGCCTCCCGCTCGCGGCGGGCGCGGCGGATCTTGGCCAGTCGCAGCTCGACCGATGCGCCGTGGCCCGTCAGGCCCTCGACGTTGGCGAGGCGAACGATGTCGGCGCCGAGCTCGCGCAGCTTCGGCGGCTCGAACTTCATGAAGCTCGTCCGCTTCATGAAGTCCTCGACGCCGAGCGGCGAGAAGAAGCGCGACGTGCCTCCGGTCGGAAGGACGTGATTCGGTCCGGCCATGTAGTCGCCGACGGCGACCGGCGTGTAATGCCCCATGAAGATGGCGCCCGCGTTCTCGATCTCCTTCGAGACCCGCTCCGGATCCTCGACGGCGAGGACGAGATGCTCGGACGCGTACTCTTCGGAGAGCCGCACCGACTCCGCGAGGTTCTTCGTCTGGATGATCGCACCGCGCGCCTTGATGGACTTCTTGGCGATGTCGGCGCGGTCGAGATCCTTCAGCTGTCGCGTGAGCTGGTCCTGCACGCGCGTGATCAGCCCCTTCACGTGGGTGATCAGTACGGACTGCGCGAGCTCGTCGTGCTCGGCCTGCGAGAGCAGATCGGCGGCGAGCCAGGCGGGCGTCGCGCTCTTGTCCGCGACGATGCAGACCTCGGTCGGGCCGGCTTCGCTGTCGATGCCGACTTCACCGAAGACCTGCTTCTTGGCGGTCGCGACCCAGACGGAGCCGGGGCCGGTGATCTTGTCGACGCGCGGAACGGAGTCGGTTCCGTACGCGAGCGCGGCGACGGCGTGCGCACCGCCCATCTTGAAGATGCGGTGGACCCCAGCGACCTTCGCGGCCATCAGGATCTCGGGCATGATCGTGCCGTCTTCGCGAGGCGGCGTGACCATGCAGATCTCGGGCACCTCGACGACCGAGGCCGGAATCGCGTTCATCACCACGGAGGACGGATAGAGCGCCTTTCCGCCCGGAACGTAGAGGCCGACGCGGGCGAGCGGTCGCACCCGCTGGCCCATGTAGCCGCCGCCTTCCTCGCGCATCTCCCAGGAGGAGGGGATCCGCTTGCGATGGAACTCGCGCACGCGCATCGCGGCTTTTCCGATCGCCGCGCGATCCGCGCTGTCGACCTCGTCGCACCCGGCTTCCCATTCCTCCGGCGTGACCTCGAGCTTGTCGACGGTCGCCCCGTCGAACTTCTTCACGAAGCCGAGGAGCGCCTTGTCCCCGTCCTTTGCGGACGGCGGCGATGATCTTGGCGACATCCTGCTCGACGTCGAGGACGGAGTCGACGCGCCGGTCGCACACCGACTTCCAGTCGTCCGCAAACTTCGCGTCGTCGCTCTTGAAGACGCGCATCAATTTCGTCGCTTTGGCGGCCATGTTGCCTACCTCCTGTCGCGGCGGGGCGCGCCCGATCTCCTTCATTGCCCCGCGTCGCGACGGCGTCCGCTCTCGCGGATCACGCTCTTGCTGTCCGGTCTCGTGCCGGCGTTCGTTTCGTCGATCCCTCGTCTACGGCTTTCGAGCACCGACCACCCGGGCCCGGCTCGCCAGGTCGAATCGCCGCTCCACGTCCGTGAATCCTGCTTCCCGGAGCAGCCCTTCGACTTCGTCTGCCTGTTCGGGAGAGAGCTCGAGTCCGAGCCATCCGCCCGAGGAGAGATGATCGCCCGCTTTCGCCACCAGGCGCCGGATCACGTCGAGTCCGTCCGGCCCTGCGAAGAGGGCCATCTCGGGTTCGTGTGACAGCTCCGGAGGAAGCACCCCCTCGTCCTTGCGCGCCACGTAGGGCGGGTTCGAAACGATCAGGTCGAATCCTTCCTTTGCCGGTTCCGATTCCAGCGGCTCGAAGAGGTCCCCTTCCACGAAACGGATCCTCTCTCCCGTACGCAACTCATCGGCATTTTTTCGGGCAATCTGAAGGGCCGCCGCGGACAGATCCGTTGCCGTCACACTCGCGTGGGGAAGCTCCGACGCCAAGGCGAGGGCAATTGCCCCCGATCCTGTGCCGATATCCAGGATCCGGAGCTTTCCTTCCTTTTCGGGAACTTGGCCGCCTTCCTGCGTTCCCCGTCCGGTCTTCGACAGCGCCCATTCGACGAGGGTCTCCGTCTCGGGTCGAGGCGTCAGGACGTCGCCGGTGATCTTGAAGGGGAGCGACCAGAACTCCCGCTCGCCGAGAAGCTGGGAGACCGGGATCCGATCCTGGGCGCGCCGCTGGACGAGCCCCCGGTAGGCGTCCCGCTCTTCCGGGAGCACCGGCTTCTCGTAGTCGATGTAGAGGCGCAGACGCTCCGTCTCGAGGGCATGCGCGAGCAGGACTTCCGCATCGAGCCGCGCGCTCTCGATCCCGGCCCGCTTGAAGTAGTCGGTGGTCCAGGTGAGCAGCTCGAGAACGGTCCAGGTCTTGTCCTTGCCGGCGCCTGCGGCGCTCACGCGGGCGCCTCGTCGCCGCCCGGCGACACCTCGCCTTCCTTGGCGGCGGCGATGTTCGAATGGACCGCGTTCAGCAGCTCCTCCATTTCACCGGCCATCACGGCATCGAGCTTGTGCAGCGTGACGCCGGCGCGATGATCGGTCACGCGGGACTGCGGGAAGTTGTAGGTCCGGATCTTCTCCGAGCGTTCGCCCGTCCCGACCTGACTGCGTCGCTCGCTCGAGCGCTCCGCCGCGAGCCGTTCCTGCTCCGCATCGTAGAGCCGCGAGCGCAGCACGGTCATCGCCTTCGCCTTGTTCTTGTGCTGCGACTTCTCGTCCTGGCACTGCACGACGAGACCCGTCGGAATGTGCGTGATGCGGACGGCGGAGTCCGTCGTGTTGACGCTCTGGCCGCCGGGGCCGCCCGCGCGCATCACGTCGATCCGCAGGTCCTCGTTCTTGATCTCGACGTCGACTTCTTCCGCTTCCGGCATCACGGCGACGGTCACCGTCGAAGTATGGATGCGTCCCTGGCTCTCGGTGGCCGGCACGCGCTGGACGCGGTGCACGCCCTTTTCGTACTTGAAGCGGCTGAAGACGTCGGTTCCCGAGATCGAGGCGATCACCTCCTTGAAGCCGCCCTGCGCCGACTCGGAGGAAGACATGACGTCGATCCGCCAGCCGAGTTCCTCCGCGTATCGCGTGTACATGCGAAAGAGGTCCGCAGCGAAGAGCGCCGCTTCGTCGCCGCCGGTCCCGGCGCGGATCTCGAAAATCGCGTTCTTCTCGTCGTTCGGATCCTTCGGCGTGAGGAGGACGCGCAGCTCGGTTTCCAGCTCGGGCACGAGCGCCTCGAGACGCTCGAGATCGTCGCGCGCCAGCTCCTGCATCTCGGGATCGTCGTCCTCGAGCATGGCCTTCGCGTCTGCGAGCTCGGAGACGGCCGCCTTGTACTTCTCGCCGGTCTCGAGCAGCGGCCGCAGCGCGCCCAGGCGCTTCCCGATCTTCTCGATCGCGCCGGGCTGCTTGCCGACGTCCGGATCCGAGAGCTGGTTCTCGAGATCACGTGATCGCGCCTCGGCTTCGGCGATTCTTTCGAGGAAGTCGGGCACGGCGGATCTCGGACCGGGAGGACGAGGAGGGGAGGGCGCTTCGCGGAAGGACGGACGACGCGCGCACCCTGGATTCCTGCTGCGATTCCGGGGGGTTCCGGGGCAGGTCGGGCGCGGCGGAGATTAATCGCGGGGCCGGAGGGGTGCAAGGATGTGATCCGCCGGGGCGCTCGAAAGGCCCCGTTGCAGGGCGCACGGAGCACGAGCCGCCCTGCCGCCGGTCCGGCGCCGCCTCGGTGCCCTCGCCGGACGCGTGCGCTCGGTGTCGACGGATCCACGCGGAGGGCGCGGCGACGCCCCGTCCTCGCCCTCGAGCGGCCGGGTCCGGGATCGAGATTCGACGAGGCAAGCGAAGCAAGGTCGGGGGCGCGATGCGGACCTCGACACGAAACGCGTCGGCAAGGGCGGAGACCGGCGCGCGTCCCGCGCAGGCCGACCGGCTCGTCGGCGGCGTCCTTTCCCGGCCGCCGCCTGCTAGGCGGGCTGGTGTATCCTGCCGACGAATTCGCTCCGCTCGTCCTGGACTCCATGGCGATCCAAGAGGGGCACGAACGGATCTCCTGGGCAGCGATCACGATTGCTGGAAGCGATGGACGGAGTCACGGAAGTGAGCGCCGCGCTCGCGGGTTTCGCGGCGGTGCTCCTCCAGATCGGCGGCTCGGTCCCGGCGCTGGTCGTCGTCGTGGATCTCTGGCCGGCGCATCCGGAGGCGATCGACCGCTCGGCCGTGCTCTGTCCGCGCTTCCTGTCCGGTCTGCTGCTCTGGCTCACGGTCCTTCGGCAGGCGAACCCGAGCGACACGCCTTCGGCCGGACGCGTGGAACCGACCCGCCTTCCGCGGAGGCGCGGAACGCGGGATCCGAACGGGCGAAGAAAGGGATGAATGTGAATCGACGAAACGCGCTCCGCGCGGGGGCCGCCCTCGTGGCGAGTCCTCTCCTGGCCGCACTCTCGAGTGGATGCGAGCGACCGGGGCCGGACCCCGAGAACCAAGGCGATCGCGCGCAGCGAGAAACAGGAGAAGACGCGATGAAGATCCACTACCTCGAAATCGTGACGCCCGACGTCGAGACGGCCTGTCGGGTCTATGCGCAGATCCACGACGTGACGTTCGGCCCGCCCGACCCGAACCTGGGCGGCGCCCGCACGGCCCCGCTCGCGGACGGCGGCCGAATCGGCGTTCGGGGCCCGCTTCGCCCGACGGAGACGCCCGTGGTGCGTCCGTATCTGCTCGTCGACGACCTCCGCGCGGCCGTCGATGCGGCCGCGGCGGCGGGCGCCGAGATCGCCATGGAGCCGACGCCGATCCCCGGCCAGGGCCAGTTCGCCATCTTCCTGCACGGCGGCATCGAATCCGCGCTCTGGCAGCTTTGAGAAGAGGAGAGCGAGATCCACCATGGAAGCCGTCGCCTACGACGAGACGTTCGGCCTGCTCGCGGAGCTCGCCCTCGGCCTGGCGGGATTCGGGGGCGTCGCCGCCGCATTCGGGGGACGCGAACGCGCGTTCCGCGCGACCGAGCTGATCCGGCTGCGGGCGGTCTTCTTCTCCGGAGGGATCGTGCTCGCGTGCGCTCTCTGCGTGCAGACGCTTCTGGCGATCGAGGCGCTCGCGGACTCAGCAGTCCAGGTCGCGGGCGGATTGGCGATTCTGGGCCAGCTGGCGACGAGCGCCACGAACCTCCGAACGGCCTTCCAACGAGCCGATGATCCGGACTCGTCGAGCGAACGCTGGGCGCTCCAGCTGTCGGTCTTCTACACCGTGACCGTGCTGATCCTCTCCGTCGTCTGCATCGCGACGGGCCAGGCCTGGACGCTGATCGGCGCCTCGACGATCCAGCTGCTCTTCGGCCTGTGGATGTTCACACGCATCCTCACGCGGCCGAATTGAAGCCGAACGGCGCAGCGAACGTCCGCGCTTCGACCCCCACTTCGCTGCTTTCCTCGACCCGACCGCCATGGTCGGACGAGGCACGGCGGAAGCCGCCTTCGGAAGGAGAGGAAAACATGTCGATCGAGGAACTCGGCTCGCTGGGCGAATTCATCGGCTCCCTGGCCGTGCTCGTCACGCTCGTCATCCTCGTCTTCCAGGTCCGTGGCGCGCGCGTCGAGCTCTCGCGCCAGATGACTCGCGAGATCAAGCGTCACAACAACGAGGCCTTTCATCAGCTGACCCAGAACCCCCGACTCGCGGAGATCCACGTTCGGGGGCAGCGCGATTTCTTCGCGCTCTCCGAAACAGAGCGGGTCACCTGGATGCTCTGGCTCTTCACCTGGATCAACCAGACCGAGGATGGCTGGATCGCGCGCGAGCGGGGCATCCCCGGGATGGACTGGGTCGACACCTACGTGCTCGGCGTGGCGTTGATCCTTCGGAGCGAGGGCGGACGCGAGGCGTGGAAGGCGATCGAGGGCTTCTACGAGCCGGAATTCGTCCGGGCGCTCGAGCGAGTGGTCGCCGAGGACACGGTCACGTGGCTGGACACGCTGCCGGCGCCCGTGGAAGAGGAGGCCTCTCGTGACGCCCAGTGACACGCTGCTCTCGCTGGCCGAGATCGCGGTGGCCCTCGCCGGATTCACGGGGATCGTCGGCGCGCTCGGCCAACGCGCGGACGATGCCGATCGCGCGATCGGTTGGGTGCGCCTCCGGACGATGCTCGAGGTCTCCTTGCGAAACGCCGCCTTCGCGCTCCTTCCGCTCCCCTTCCTCGGTTTCGCCGACGATCCGACCCTGGTGTGGCGAAGCGCGAGCGGCGCCTATCTCTCGACCGTTCTCGCGTACCTCGTCTTTCGGCGGACGCGGTCTTCGAGTCCAACCGAGTCACTGGGGTTGGAGGCGCCCTTCCTCGCGCTCCTGCCTTTCTCGCTCCTGGCGTGCGTCGCGAACGTGTTCGGCCTCGCGGGGCCCGAAGCCTTCTCCCTCTATCTGTTCAGCCTCGTGCTCGGCCTGGTCACGGCAGGCCTCCTCTTCCTCTCGGTCGCGGCGATGCTCTTCAGACCGGACCCGGATTAGGCCGGACGTCGGACCGGGTTCGGATAAGCTCATTCGATCGAGGTCCGGATCGAAACCGCCTCGACGCGAACGCTCGACGCATCGGAGAAGACCATGAACTGGGACGCCATCGGCGCGACCGCGGAGCTGCTCGGCGCGATCGCGGTCTTCATCACGCTCGGATACCTGACGCTCCAGATCCGGCAGAACACCCAGGCCGTGCGCGCCGCCGCCATGAACTCCTCGGTCGCGCAGATCGGTGACGTGCGTCGCGACATCTACTCGGACCGCGGCATGGCGGAGATCTATCTGCGGGGCAACGAGGATCCCCACGCGCTCGACCCGACCGAGCTGATCCGATACCGCACGCTGATCCACAACATGCTCATGACCCAGGTGAACACCTTCGCGCAGGCCCGCTACGCCGGACTGCCCGCGAGCAGCTGGGAGAGCCAGGCGCCGATTCTTCGGCGCGTCCTCGGCAATCCGGGCGGAACGTGGTTCTGGGAGAACTACCGCCAGGATTTCGAGGATGCGTTCCGGATCGAGATCGAACGGGTCCTGGCCGGCTCGGACGAAGACGCGCGATGACGGCGGAAGCCCTGGGTTCGGTCAGCCCGTTCTTCGTCGTGACGGACCTCGCGGCGACGCTGCGTTTCTACGAGGAACGACTCGGCTTCGAGACGCGAATGCGTGCGCCCGAGAAAGACCCCTTCTTCGCGATCATCGGGCATGGAAGCGTCCAGATCCATCTGAAGTTCGCCGCCCCGGACGTCGTGCCCGTTCCCAACCGAACGCTCCACGCATGGACGCCCTGGGACGCCTTCGTCTACGTCGAGGATCCCGAGGCCCTCGCCGAGGCGTTCGCCGTCCGCGGCGCGACCTTCTGCGCCGAGCTCGCGACCCGCGACGACGGACTTCGCGGGTTCGAAGTCCAGGACCCGGACGGATACGTGCTCTTCTTCGGTCGACCCGATTGACCGGGTGATGCCGCCGCACGACTCGACCCACGGCCCGCGCACGAATCGCGGACCCGAGATCGACGCCGGCTGATCTTTCCGGGCGAGCCGCGGTAGGATGATCACATGATGCAACTCGGCCGGATCATCGTCTTCGCGAAACACATGGAGCCGATGACCCGCTTCTATCGCGACGTGCTCGGCCTCGCGGAGATCGAGACGCCCGACTCGAGTCCCGACTTCGTCTGCTTCGGCCTCGGCGAGGCCCAGCTCTGCCTCCATGCGATACCGGCGCCGATCGCCGAGGAAATCACGATCTCGGATCCGCCCGAGGCGCGCGACTCGACGCCGATCAAGTTCGCGTTCTTCGTGGACGACGTCGCCGAGACCGCGAGAGCGCTCGAGTCTCGCGGCGCGCGGATGGATCCGATCCACACCTTCGAGGGGCTGGTGCTCGCGAACGGTCTCGATCCGGAGGGCAACGTCTTCCAGATCTCGAATCGACGCTAGGCGCGCCGGCTCGTCAGCGCGTCCGCTTCGCCGTCCAGATCGTGTGGTACCCGCACTCTGGATCGGACACGCGATGATCGACGACGTCGAAGCCGTGGCGATCCAGCTGCTCGGCGTACTCGGCGGTCGCCAGGCTGCCGTGATAGAGCGTGTCGCCGAAGAGGTCCCCCCCGTCTCCGCCGCCTTCCTCGGTCCCGCTCGTGAAGAGCAGCGCCCCGCCGACACGGACGTGGTCGCGGAAGATCGGGAACATCCCGCGCTGGTCCTCGGGCGACAGATGGAAGAAACTGTCCCACGCGATCAAGACGTCGAACGCCGTGGCCAGCGCGAGCGCGCGCATGTCGCCCGCGATCCAGGTCATGTCGGGATGGCGACGCCGGGCGATCCCGAGCATCGTGCGCGAGAAGTCGAAGCCCGTGACCGCGTAGCCGCGTTCGATGAAGAAGCGCGCGATCGGCTCCGACGAGCCGCAGCCGAGGTCGAGCATCCGCTCCGCGCCCTCCGCCGTCCGGGCGACGCGCTCGAGATAGGGCTGCTCCATCGTCGACCCGGTCCGCAATTCGTCGAAGGCGGCGGCGTGTTTCGTGTAGAGGGCGCGTAGATCGACCAAGGCGACTACCTTAGCGCGGAAGCCCCGGACGCCTGGGAGACCGACATGAAACGCTTCGCCCTCTGTTTCGTCCTGATGCTGCTCGCTCCCGTCACGGGCTTTGCGGATCCCAGCGATCCGGATCTCGCTCCGAGCATCTCGCCGGAGACGCTCCAGGCGGAGCGCGAGGCCGGGAACGCTCCCGTCGTCGTGGACGTCCGAACGCCCGCGGAGTTCGCGCAAGGCCACATCCCGGGCGCGGTCAACATCTCCTGGGACGAGCCGGAGAAGATCGCGGCCCTCGACGCGCCGCACGGGGTCGCGCTCTACTGCATGGTGGGTCCGCGGGCGCGCAAGGGCGAGGCGAAGCTGCTCGAGAAGGGCGTGAACGGCGTCCTCCACATCGAAGGGGGCCTCGCCGCGTGGAAGGACGCCGGGCTTCCGGTCGACGTCGCCCCTTGAAGAACGCGAACCCGGTAGGCGCGCCGCCCTCGCGATGTCCGTTGGCCCCCCGACGAGGAGCGCGCGGACGTGATGGTGCGCGATCCGTACGAGCCCGATTCCCCCGACGAGCGGGAACGATCCCCGTTCGTCCGGCTCCAGCGCGCGGACGGGTACGTCCACGAGCAGCTCGATCAGCAGATTCAGCGGGGCGCGTGCCCGAGGAATTTCCGGGAGAAGTTCGCGTCAGGAATGGATCGGTCGGCGGACGCAGTCGGTCTTCTTCGTCATCCGCGTTCCGGTTACGCTGGCCTCGCTCATCCACGTTTTCCCCGTCGGATCACCGCAGCGTCCACGAGGGTCGCTGCTGGCGCCGACCGACCTGATCGCCTCGGCGGCCTCCGCCTCTCTCGCCCCGATTCGCGAGGGGCTTCGAGCGGGCGAGAACCGACCGCCTCCGCCGAGATACGCTGACCACGCCCCGATGTCCCTGGAGGTTCCCCGATGCATCGATCGTCGAAATCCCTGCCGGCGCTCTGCGCGGCGACGCTCACTCTCGTCCTCGCGGCCTGCGCCACGAAACCGCCGACGCCGCCGACGCGGATGACCCAGGAGGGTCTCGTCGACGGCATCCGCGCGATCGCCGGGGAGGTGCGCGTCGACCGCAACGTCGTCGAGTTCGAGTACCGGGGCATCCAGATCCTCGCCGTCTCCGATCCGGTCCACGACCGGATGCGCCTGATTTCGCCGATCACGACGATCGACCAGCTGAGCGCGCAGCGACTGGCCGAGATGCTCGTCGCGAACTTCCATACGAGCCTGGACGGCCGCTACGCGATCGCCGACGGAACGGTCTTCGCGGCCTTCCTGCACCCGCTCTCGAGCCTCGACGCCGAGCTGCTCGCGTCGGCCATCCGGCAGGTCGCCGCGCTCCAGCGCAACTTCGGCACGACCTACTCGAGCGACGAGCTGACCTTCGGCGGCGGCCCGGGACCCGAAGCCTGAGCGACGGGATCGAACCCCCGCTTCCGACGGCGGACTCGGCAACGGGGACGCGGCCCGAACGAAGAGGCGCTGGCGCCGCGCTCCCGGACCGGCGCCGCGGCCGCTGACCGATCCGGCCCCCATTCTCGCAACCGACTGCACCCCCGGGGATTTCGCCGACCGAGGCGCGCCGCGGGCCCCGACGAGACAGGTCCATCTGAGCGGATACGGTCTGATCGTATGTCCGTCGTTTCCCGCCTCCTGATCGCGCCGCTCGTCGCCGTCTT
>JBCCZJ010000004.1:0-34284 GCA_039187915.1 Myxococcota bacterium | reverse complement strand
GAACACGGCTTCCACGACGTCGATGGCCATCTCGGATGGCCGCGGCTGGCCGTGCCCGTCGCCGCCGGACTCGGTCAGGCCTGGACCGCGTGGGAGGCCTTGAGGCAGTGGCGCGCGATGCGCCGCCGCCTGCGCCTCGGCCTCGTCTCGGCCGAGGTCTGCAACCGCTTCTTGCTGTTCGGCGGCCTCGCCTCGTGCATGCTGATCGCCATCACCGGGCTCTTCCTCGCCATGACGCTCGGACAGGGGCCGGTCCGGACGCCCTGGTTCGTCGGCGTGGTCGCCCTCTCGGGCGCAGCCCAGGCGCTGCTGCTCTGGCTCGCGTTCCTGCCGCCCGCGGCCTACCGACGCTGGCTCGCCGCGTCCGCGGCCGCGTCCCCGCCCGCTTCCACCTCGATCGCTTGAGCGGACACGCCGCGCCGCCGCTCAGTCGAACTCGCGCTCTCCGCTCGCGAAGATCACGAAGGCGATCCAACCGACCAGCGTGATCCCGGCGGCGACGGCGAAGACGAGGGCCCACGAGCCGGTCGCCTGCAGGATCATCCCGGTGGTGTAGACGCCGACCATGCCCGGGATCGTGCCTGCGGTGTTCGTCAGGCCCATCACGGTGCCGGCGTGACGCGGGGCGATGTCGATGTGATTCACCGCGAAGCCGCCGGTCACGAAGGCGCCGATCGCGGAGCCGATCGACATGACCACGATCGCCGCCCAGGCGGTCTCGATCTGTCCGACGACCAGCAGCGAGCCCGCCGTCCCGAAACAGCCGATCGTCTGCATGATCTTCCGGACGCGAACGACGGGCAGTCCCCGCGCGAGCAGCCCGTCCGCCACCTGACCCGCGACGTTGATGAACACGAACGACGCCACGTGCGGGATCATCGTCAGCCAGCCGACCGACTCGAAGGGGACGCCCAGCCCCTCGCGCACGAACGTCGGCAGCCACGTGATCAGGATGTAGAGCGACCAGTTGTTGCAGAAGTGGGCGACCACGATCGCCCAGACGGCCCGGCTTCCGAGAAAGGCCCCGATCGACGGCAGCCCGTCGGCCTCCCGCTCGGGGATCGCCTCCTCGAGGAGGACGCGCTCTTCGCGGCTGATCGCGGGGTGTTGCGCCGGCGCGGCGTGCACGAGGAGCCACCAGGGGACGACCCATAGGAATCCGAGCAGCCCGAACGAGTAGAAGGCCCACTCCCAACCCCACGCGGAGATGACGAGAGGCGTGACCACGAGGCCGAAGATCGTGCCGAGCGGGATCCCGCTGTTGGCGAGCCCGACGGCCCGGACGCGCTCCGCCTCGGGGATCCAGCGCCCGAAGAGGCTGAAGAAGGACGGGTAGGTCACGGCTTCGCCGGCCCCGAGGCCGATGCGCGCGAGCAACAACGCGCCGAGTCCGAGGAAGGCGGCGGGCGGGGTCAGCAGCGTGAAGAGGGACCACAGGATCACGCCCACCCCGAGCACCCTCTTGCCGCCGAAGCGATCGGCGAGCCGGCCGCCGATGATCTGGAGCGTGATGTAGCCGGCGGCGAAGGAGGCGAGCACGATGCCGCGGGTCTCGAGGTCCCAGCCGAGGTCCTCGGCCATGGGGATGATCGCGACCGAGATGTTGACACGGTCGATGTAGCAGATCGTGACTGCGAGGAAGGAGAGCGCGACGACGGTGTAGCGACGCTGCCAATCGGAGAAGACGGACACGGCGGACTCCGATCCGGCTGCGGTCGAGCGCGGAGGAAACAGAGGGCCGAAGCGGGTCGGTCTCGAACCGCCCCGGCCCTCGATCAGCGAATCACTTGGGCTGGCCGAGCGCGCAGATCTTGTTGCCGTCGGGATCACGCAGGTACGCGAGGTACATCCCGTTGTCGCGGCGTCCCGGCGGATCTTCGATGGCGCTGCCGCCGTTCGCGAGGCCGGCCGCGTGGAACGCGTCGCCCTGCTCGTCGCTCTCGACCAGGAAGCCGACGGTCCCGCCGTTGGCGGCCGTGGCGGGCTGGCCGTCGATCGGAGACGTGATCGCGAAGACGCCCTGCGGACTGAGGTAGAAGTAGCGGCCCTGGTTGTCGACGCCCGGGCCGATACCGAGAGTGCCGAGCACGGCGTCGTAGAAGCGCTTGGAGGCTTCGATGTCGTTCGTCCCGAGCATCACGTGGCTGAACATGGAGATCTCCCGTTCGGGTTCATGGTTTGCGGACGCGCCAGCATAGCCGCGACGCGCGTCGCGCCCGGGCAGCGCGACGCGCCGCCGGGGCGACCCAGAAGTCCCTTGATCTTCGACAAGGATTCGGGGATATTCCCTTGTAGACCCACAAGGAAAAGACCCTCTTGTCCACCTCAACCCCCGCTCGACCCCGCGCCGACGCCGCGCGCCCCGTCCAACGCCGGGCGCGCGAGACCCGGCAGCGGATCGAGCGGGCCGCCCTCGAAGCCTTCGCCGACGCGGGCTTCGACGGCGCGAGTACCGGCGGGATCGCGAAGCGCGCCGGGGTGACCCAGCAGAACGTCATCTACCACTACGAGACGAAGCTCTCGCTCTGGCAGGCGGTGGCGGATGGACTCTTCGAGCGAGTGAACGCGCGAACGACGGCGCGGCTCGAAGGCCTCGCGGGCGTCGACGAGGGAACGCGGGCGCGATTGATGATCGCGGAGTTCGTCCGCTTCAGCGCCGAGGTTCCGGAGCTCGCCCGCTTCATGATGCACGAGGGCAGCCGCGACAGCGATCGGCTCGACTGGATCGTCGAGCGCCATCTCCGCTCGACCTTCGAGCTCCTCGTCGGCGCGATCGGCCGCGCCCAGGACGCGGGGGCCGTGACGCGCGGGGACCCCGTTCATCTCTTCTTCCTGATGCTCGGGAGCGCGGCGGTCCTCGCGCAGCCTGCGCAGAGCCGCGCGCTGTCCGGGCGGGATCTCGCGGCCGAGGACGAGATCGATGCCTACGCCGAGCTCGTCGTCCGCCTCTTCTCGGCGGCGGAGCGGAGGGAGAACGAATGAGTACCGAAGAACGCGTTCCCGTGTTGATCATCGGAGGGGGGCCGACGGGCCTCATGCTGTCGATCCTGCTCGGGCGCGCAGGAATCGAGTCGCTGCTCGTCGACCGTGACGCGGGACCGACCGATCACCCCCAGGCCCACGTGGTGAACATCCGCTCGATGGAGCTGTTCCGGTTGCTCGGCCTCGACGAGCAGATCTACGCCGAAGCGCTCCCGCCGGAAGCGGGGGGCCACGTGCGGATCGTCGCGTCGATGACGGGACACGAGTTCGCCGACCTGGACATCGCGCCCTCTCCCGAACGAATCGGCACGCTGATGGCCGCGACGCCTTCGCGTCCGGCTTCTTGCGCCCAGGACCGGCTCGAGCCGATCCTCGCCGAGCTCGCCCGGAAGGACGGCGGCCGGATCGAGTTCGCCACCGAGCTCGTTTCCCTCGACGCCCGGCCGGACGGCGCCGTCGCGACGCTCCGACGAGCCGACGGCGAGCGCGTCGTTCGCGCCGACTGGGTCGTCGGCTGCGACGGGGCGGGGAGCACGACCCGACGCGAGGTCGGGATCGCGATGGAGGGCCCCGAAGCGCTGGCGCGCGTCGTCGGGATCTACTTCGTCGCCGATCTCGCGAAGATCAACGAGGAGCGCCCCTCGGTCCTCTTCTGGACCCTCGACGCCGAGGTCCCCGGCACCTTCATCTGCATGGACGGCCGGGAACGCTTCGTCTTCCACGCCCCGTGGATGGATGAAGACGTTCCCTTCGAGAGCTTCGACGAGGCGCGCTGCAAGGCGATCCTCGAACGCGCGATCGGATTCGACGCCGACCCCGAGATCAAGTCGGTGGCGCCCTGGGTCATGACGGCCCAGATCGCCGAGCGCTATCGCGAAGGGCGCGTCCTGCTCGCCGGTGACGCCGCCCACCGCTTCCCGCCGACCGGCGGCTTCGGCATGAACACCGGACTGCAGGACGCGCACAACCTCGCCTGGAAGCTCGCCGCGGTCCTCGACGGGCGCGCGCCCGAGTCGCTGCTCGATACCTACGGCGAGGAGCGCAAGCCGATCGCCCAGGGCAACAGCGAATGGAGCGTGCGCAACGCGCTGAACTTCGCGCCGATCATCGGACCCGGCGCCGTCCACCAGGCGACGCGACTCGCCAATGGCGAGATCTCGCTCGAGGCGCTCTCGAAGGAGATCCAGACCCTGGTCGACGGCGAGAAGGCCCACTTCGCCGCCTTCGGAAGGGATCTCGGGTTCCACTACGAGTCGGGCGCACTCGTGCAGGACGGAACGGCGCTGCCCGAGCGTCCGGACGAGGATCTCGACCTCGCGCCGAACGCCCGACCGGGATCGAGGGCGCCCCACTTCGGCCTGATCCAGGGCGAGGCGCTTCGCTCGAGCCTCGATTTCTTCGACGGCGTCTTCACGCTCCTGGCGACTCGGGAACGCGCGGCGGCCTGGCGCGCCGCCGCGGACGCCCAGTCCCAGTCGATCGAGGTGCTGATCGTCGGCGAGGATGCAGCGGACCCGGCGGACGTCTTCCCGACGCTCTACGGCATCTCGACCGGCGCCGTGCTCGTCCGCCCGGACGGCCACGTCGGCTGGCGCACGGCGGCCCTGCCAAGCGATCCGGACGCGGCGCTCGGAGACGCGCTGCGTCGGATCCTGGGCGACGCCTGATCGCCGCCCGCCGGCCTCGGCGAACAGCTGCGCGAAGATCCGGATCGCTCGGTCGCGACCGCTGCCCCTGCGCGCGAGACCGTCGCCCTCGACGAGGTCGCGCTCCGCGCGCCGGTGGTCCGACCGAACAAGGTGATCGGCATCGGGATCAACGATCGGAGCCACGTCGAGGAGACGCGCGCCCAGCTCGCGCCGACTACGAGATCGAGCTCGACGTGGTGATCGGACGGCCCGCGTTCCGTCTCTCGAAGGCCGAAGCCATGGAGCCGCGACGGACCCCACCGCCAGAGGACTCCATCGGAACGATCGCGACCACGCTGCTCGAGATCGGTCCCCTCTTCCGCGGGAGCGGCTAGCGCGTACGCGTCCTGCGACCGATCGGGCGCCCCGCGTCAGATCAGGCCGTCGTACGAGCCGCCGTCGATCTGCAGGTTCTGGCCGGAGATGAAGCCCGCCTGAGCGCTGCAGAGGAACGCGCACGCGTCGGCGAACTCGGTGGGGAGCCCGAGGCGTCCCGCCGCGATGCTGTCGACCTGCTGCTGGCGCGCCTCCTCGTAGCTGATCCCAGCGATCTTCATGACGATCTGCGCCATCTGCTCCTGGCGCGGCGTATCGATCCGTTCGGGCAGGAGGTTGTTGATCGTGACGTTGTGCTTCGCGGCTCCCTTCGAGATCGACTTGCAGAGCGCCGTCAGGCCGGTCCGCGCCGTCGTCGAGAGCGCCATCACGCCGACCGGCGTCTTCACCATGGCACTCGTGACGTTGACGACGCGACCGAAGCCCCGCGCCTGCATCCCGGGCAGCAGGCCGCGGATCATCATGGCCGGCGCGAGCAGGTTCGCCTCGAGCGCTTCGAGCCATTTCGCGTGATCCATGTCGAAGAAGTTGCCGGGGGGCGGACCGGCGTTGTTGTTGATCAGGATGTCCGCGTCGGGGCAGGCCGCGATCAGACGCTCCCGCTCGCCCTGGTCGTTCAGGTCGGCCGCGACCGGCGTGACGACGACTCCGCTCTCGTCCGCGATCGCGCGCGCGGTCGCCTCGAGCTTGTCGATGTCCCGCCCGTTCACGACGAGCTCGACGCCCTCACGGGCCAGGGCGCGCGCGCAGGCCTCGCCCAATCCCTGGCTCGACGCGCAGACGATCGCCTTCCTTCCCCGGATTCCGAGATCCATGCCCCTCCCTTCCGACGTCCTCGATCGGACGCTTCAATGAACTACGATTTCCCGGTCGACGTCAAGCCGACGTCGCGCGAGATGAGCGCGCGCGTCGCAGCCGAGAGGACGCGTCCGTGGAGCTCTCCGATCCCCATCGCCGGTTCTTCCGGAACGACCAGTTCCTCCACGCGTTCGTGATCAACGTGTTGATCAACGGCGCGATCGCCTGGGCGATCCTCCGCAGCCACGCGACGATCCCGCTCTGGGGGCAAGCCGCGATGGGCCCGGACCTGTTGGCGACGGGGGTGCTCCTGCCGGTCTTCATGACGCTGATCGTGTCGCGTCTGATCCGCGGCCAGGTCGAGCGCGGCACGCTGCCGCCGCTCGCCCCCGCCCTGATCGCAGAGCGCGGCATGCACCGACGCCCTGCGATCGTCCGCGCGCTCGTGCTGGCCGCCTTCGCGACGCTGTGCGGCTCGCTCCCGCTGGTCGCCCTGCTCGAGCTCGCCGACGCGCGCCCGGTCTCCCTCGCCGGCTTCGTCGCCTTCAAGGCGCTCTGGGCCGGCGCGATGGCGGCGCTGCTCTCCCCGCCCATGGCCTGGTGGGCGCTGGCCGCCGCCTCGGAGCGGGCGCCTTCGGAAGCGAAGGCGGCGAGCGCCTAGCGGAGCCCCGCCGCTCGCTCCCGCGCGACGTCGGCCCAGGGCTCGCGATCCTCGGGCCCCCCGAACGCGTCCGGGTCCCAGAGGAAGTGGAGCGGCGACGTTTCCCCCGGTCGGCTGTGTCGCGGCCACGCGTCGGCGGCCGCTGTGAGCGACGCCGCGACGTCGGGATGATCGGACGCGACGTCGCGGGTCTCGAACGGGTCCGCGAACACGTCGTAGAGGCGGGGCGCGTCGCCGTCGAGGACGAGCTTCCACGGAGCGCGATAGATCGCCATCGCGCCGGTATCCCCGATCACGTAGTCGGGCGTGCGGCTCGGCCCGCTCCCGGTCAGCATCCCCCATTGGCTCGCGCCGTCGAGGTCCGTGGGGATGAGGTCCGCCGCGCCGACGGCCTCGAGCAGCGTCGGCAGCACGTCCGAGATCGTCATGAAATGCGGATGTCGACCGCCCTCCAGGCGCCCCGGCCACCAGATCGACGCCGGGACCCGAGCGCCCCCTTCGGCGATCGTCATCTTGCCCCCCGGAAGCGGGCGATTGTCGCTCGCGCCGTCGAGGGTGTTCGTCGCCATGAACTCGAGGGACGCGATCGGCATGGGGCGATCGAAGAACCAGAGCGCGATCTCCGTCGCCCGCGCGAAGGCGGGGAAGCGGGCCTCGGGCGACAGGCCACCGTTGTCGCTCGAGAAGAACACGAGCGTATTCTCGAGCATGCCCTCCGTGCGAAGCGTCTCGATCACCCGACCGATCGCCGCGTCGAGCTCCGACACCATGCCCGCATGCCGCCGGCGCTTCCCGTCTTCGATCCCCGCGTAGCGCGCGACCCGCGCGTCGGGGGCTTCGTTCGGCAGATGAGGCGCGGGCAGCGCGAGATACAGGAAGGTCGGCCGGTCGCGGTCCCGCGCGCGCAGCAGCCGGACGGCTTCGTCCGCGAGCAGATGCGTGCTGTAGCCGACTTCGCGGAGCGTCTCGCCGTTCCGCTGCCAGTCGTGTCCGCCGCCGTGGTTGTGGTCCCAGTAGCCGATGCCACCGGTCAGGTAGCCGTAGAAGTGCTCGAAGCCGCGCGCCTGCGGAAAGTAGTCGGGGACGACGTGGCCGAGATGCCATTTGCCGACCATCAGCCGCTGGTAGCCGAGATCCGCCAGGTACTGGGGCAGGATCCGCTCGTCGAGACCGAGCCCGTCGCCCTCGTTCTTGCCGAGGGGCCGATGGATGCCGAGACGGCGCGACGACTTGCCCGTCATGAGCGATGCGCGCGTCGGGCTACAACTCGGTTGGACGTAGAAGCGGTCGAGCTCGATCCCGTCGCGCGCCAGTCGATCGAGGGTGGGTGTGCGGATCTCGCTCCCGTGATAGCCGACGTCGTTCCAGCCGAGATCGTCGGCGAGGATGACCACGACGTTCGGGAGGTCTTCGGACCCGGAGGCCGCGGAGGTCCACACGAGGCCGAGGATGGCGGAGGCGACGGCCAGAGCGAGCGACAGCGCCGGCTTCACGTCCCCTCCAGGAGGACGCGGACGGCTTCGTTGCGCGACTTGGCCTCGCGGATCCGCTCGCGCCCGTACTCGATCATCGGGTGGTCGTGCTCGAGGATCGCCTCGCGATACGAGGGGCGCGCTCGGAGCCGGTCCCAATAGGCGGCGACGTGCGGGCGCCGTGCGGGGTCGAGGAACACGTTCTCTGCGCTCGCCTGCCGGATTCGCTCCAGGATCACGACCCAGCCGACGTCCGCGAGCGTGAACGACTCGCCCATGATCCACGGGCCTTCGTTCTTCTCGAGGCGGGCGTCGAGCTCGTCGAGGAAACCGCAGAGGATCCCACGGGTCTCCTGGATCGCGTCGGGCACGGGGCCGAGGCGGGGCAGCCGTTCGATCCCGAGCAGCTTGAAGGCGATGAACATGAGCGGCCGACGCTTGTCGAAGTGGAAGAGGAGGCCCTCGGCGATCCGGTGGAGCGGAATCCGCTCGACCATCGTGCAGAAGAGCGGAAGGGTCTGGCCCGGCACCGCGTTGCCCGCCGACTTGCCCGGCTCTTCGAGAGGATTCGTGAGTGTCGTCCGGTCGACCCAGGCTTCCATCTCGGCGCGCTCCGCCGGATCCTCGGGCACGAGCGAGGGGATGCCCGGTGGCGAGAAGCGCGCGGCGTAGCGGATCTGCTCGTGCGACTCGTAGATCGGATGGCCGTGATGGAGCAGCACGGGGACGGTCCCGCCCGGGTTCACGCCCAGCAATTTCGGCCGCAGGGTCTCGTAGGCCCCGGTCTCGATCAGGTCGATGTGATGGCCCCGGTACGGGATCCCGAGCTCGGCGAGACAGACCCGGGTCTTCATCGAGCAGAGCGAGAGCGCGTTGTGGTAGAGCTCCCACTCGGCCTCGTGCGGAAACACGAGGTCGGGCTGATGGCCGGGCGGCACGGTGTGGGTCTTGCGGCGCCGTTTCTCGACGAGGAAGGCGCCGATACCGACGAGGATCAGTCCGATGAGGACGAAGCCCATGCTGTCCTTTCCGATGGCCGCGCGTCGCGGCGCGGCTCTCTGGCCTACTCGGGTGCGGGCCCGGGATACTGCTCGCGCAGGAGCCGTTTCAGCACCTTGCCGCTCGGATTGCGCGGGATCTCGTCGACGAACTCGACGACGACGGGCTGCTTGAAGCGAGCAAGCTTGCCCTGGCAGTCGTCGAGGATCGTCTGGGCCTCGAGGTCCTCCGTGCCACGCACGACGACGGCGAGCCCCGACTCGCCCCACTTCTTCGAGGGCATGCCGATCACGGCGACGTCGACCACCCCGTCCATGCCGAGGATCACGTTCTCGACCTCGGCGGGATAGACGTTCTCGCCCCCCGAGATGATCATGTCCTTCTTCCGGTCCTGGATGTAGATGCAGCCGTCCTCGTCGATCGTGGCGATGTCCCCGGAGCGCACGTAGCCGTCGACGAGGGTTTCCGCCGTCGCGTCGGGCCGATTCCAGTATTCCTTCATCATGTGGGGCCCGGCGATCCAGACCTCCCCGGTCCCGCCCGGCGGGACGTCGTTCCCGGCGTCGTCGACGATCCGGACCTCGGTGTGCACGAAGGGCCGGCCGGTCGAACCCATCTTCTGGACCGCGTCCTCCGGGCTCGTGAGGCAGGCCGGGCCGCAGGTCTCCGTCATGCCGTAGACCTGGTGGATCGGAATGCCGATCTCGTCGTATGCCTGGATCGTCGCGACCGGCACCGGCGCGGCACCGCTCATGATCCAGCGGAGCGAGCTGCGATCGACCGTGTCCTTCTCCGGGACCTGGAGCATGAAGTTCAGCATGGCCGGCACGGCCAGCATGTTCTGGACCTTCTCCCGCTCGATCAGCTTCCACACGAGACTCGGATCGAAGGCGCGCAGGATGATGTTGGTCATGCCGCGATGGACGTTGCCCGTCATCGGCGTGAGCGCGCCGACGTGGAAGAGCGGCAGCGCGACGATGTAGCGATCACCGAACGCGACCTCGGAGGTCGTGAGGATCGTGAGCGATCCCCAGAGCGCCGTCGAATGGGTGTGGACCACGCCCTTGGGCAGCCCCGTGGTGCCGGACGTGTACATGATGTAGAGGCCGTCGTCGTCCTCGGCGACGATCTCGGGCTCGTCGGTCGACGCGGCTCCGCAGATCGCGTCGTAGTCCTGGGCGAAGTCCGCCGTGTCCCCGCCGATCTGGAGGTAGTTGCGGATGTGCGAGGCGCCCTCCCCCTGCCCCGAGAGCTTCGGCCGCGCCTCGAGGTCTCCGACCGCGGACAGGAACTCCTCGCCGAAGACCAGGGTCGACACACCGGCGTCGTTCAGGATGAACTCGAGCTCGTCGGCGACCAGACGCCAGTTGAGCGGAACGCAGATCCCGCCGAGCTTGGCGATCGCGAAGAACGTCTCGAAGAACTCGACGCTGTTCATGGCGAGCAGGCCGACGCGGTCGCCCTTGGCCACACCCAGGCCCGCCAACGCATTCGCCGCCCGGTTGCATCGGTCGTTCACCTCGAGATACGAGAACCGCCGGTCCGACGCGACGTCGAAGACCGCCTCGAGGTCGGGGTTCAGCCGCGCCCGCTTGGCGAGCAGGAGACCGATGTTGTTGCGCATGGACGCTCCTCGGAAGGGGTGGGAGACCGAGGATACGCGATCGCGGCATGTCCCGGGCGACTCTTCGCGATACCCGGGGCGAGGCCCTCCGGCGTACGCGGCGGACCGGGGGTCGGCGGCCGGACCCCGGACTCGCGCGCGGCCGTCCGGCCGTACCGGCTCCATTCGAGGGCTGAGGCCGCCCCGACGCGTTCGGGCGGCTTCGGAGGAGGCACGCGCCACGGGATTCCGACGGGCGAACGTCGACGGGCGCGCCGACTTCCTGCCCGAGCAGACGAAACCGCTGCTCGCCGGCAGCCAGGCCTTCCCGGACTCAGTCCCCGGTCTCGAGGTCCGCACCGTTCAGGGAGACGCTCGCGGTCACCTCGTGCGCGTTCCGGATCACGTCCATCATGAAGCACATGCGCTCGGCCTGATCGACGATCGCGGCGACGACCGCTTCGTCGGCCTCCGACTCGAGCTCGAGCTTCGTATCCACGTCGACGAATCGACTGGACGCGTCTCCCGCGCCGACCGAGCCCGTCTGCTCGAAACGCGGCGTCACCAGCATCGACACCCGGTCGAACTCGACCTTCTTCGCCTCGCTCACCCGAGCGAGCTGCGTGAGCAGTCAGAATGCGATGGAGGACGCGAAGTATGCGAGGGGCGGCGGGGCCGTGTCATCGCCCCCGATCAGAGCGCTCTCGTCGCACGGGATCTCGAAGACGCCGAAGGTCGCGCGCTTGGTCTGACGTTCGCCGCGCACGGCCTCCACGTCGAACTCGAGGCGGATCCCCTTGCCGTGCGGTCCGTCGACGGGGCTGATGCGGAACGGATTCGATCGATCGCTCATGCTTCCTCCTGCGCGCGGTGGCGCGGCGCGCCCCACGATAGCCCAGGCGCCCCCGGCCCTACGCTAGGCGCGTAGGCGGCGGCGTACGCTCGCCAGGGCGAGCGCCCCGAACAACAGCGTCGGAACGAAGTGCGGCTCCGGCACGAGCATCGGCTCGCACGCGTCACCCGTCCCGTCGAGGTCCGTGTCCTCCTGCGCGAGGCTGCAGACGCCCCCCGTCCCGCACTCCGCGTTCGCGCTGCAGGGGGTCGCGAGCAGACCGGCGTCCCCCGCCGTGCAGGTCCCGCCGAGGGCGTCGTTCGGCGCGCCGGGACAGTTGTCGAGCCCGTTCAAGACGCCGTCCTCGTCGCGATCGATCGACATGCGCGTCCCGGAGCCCGGCGGCACGCAGGACAGCGTGACCTCCTGCCCGGCGACGGTGGCCTTCGCGCGCAGGGCCGCGCTCGTGATCGAGGCGGACCCGTCGTCCGGCAGAAAGCGACCGTCGACCTGCCGCAGGTAGCCGACCGGCGTCGTCCCGCCGGCCTCGACGACGCGCGCGATCGCGTCGCACTCGGTGGTCGCGCCGCCCAGGATCTCCGACGTGAACGCCGTGCCGGCCCGCGCGAGGATCAGGTCCGCGCGCTCGTTCACGTCCGCGGCGTCCGCACCGGCGAGAAGCGCCGGGGTGAGCGTCACCTGCTGGCCCACGATCGGCGCCAGGTCCGTCGGGAAGACCATGATGAAGGCGGCGAGGTCCGCCTGCTCCGCGCTCGAGATCGAGAAGACGTCGACGCTCAGGAAGCGGTCCATCGTGTCGAACACGCCGTCGTGCGCGAAGCCCGACCCGCGGATCTGGTCGCCCTGGTGGGTGAAGGGCCCGTCGGTGCGCGAGATGTCCTGGAAGCCGAACATCCCGACCTTCTGATAGAGGTTCCGCAGGTGCGGCACCTTGAAGACCTGCGGCTCGGCGTCGAAGGTCGTCCGGCCGTCGCCGCCGAAATGCCCGTTCGCCGCATCGATCACGTGACAGGTCTGGCAGTCCGTGATCCCGTCGGTCGTCGGTCCCATCGAGCCCTGCGAACCGTAGAGCGTGGCCCCGTCCGCTTCGCTCGCGCCGGACCCGGGGGCGCGCAGCGAGTTGTCGAGCTCGCGTACGGGATTCGGTGGGTAGCGGAGCTGGAGCGCGAAGATCCGGAACGCCGTCATGTCCGCGGGATCGAGCTCGCCCTCGTCGCGCCCGACGAGCCCGGGGAAGGCCGGGTTGAACGCTTCGAAGGCGGTGGCTTCGTCGCCCTGCCGGTCGCCTCGCCAGTGCTGCGGCCCCATGTTGTCGAGGCCGCGCAGGCTCTGCGTCGTCATCGGCCCCTTGTGCGGATGAAAGTTCCGGATCGCGGGCGGGACGATGAAGGAGGGCGTGACCGGGTTGAAGGGGTTCGTGTTGACCGCCACGTCGAGATCAGGGTCGCCCAGATCCCACGGCAGATCGTCCATGTCGCCGAAGATGTGGCAGCTCGCGCAGCTGGCCTCGCCGTTGCTCCCGGTCAGGTTCGCGTCGTAGAGGAAGGGACGCCCCGCGATCACGCTCTCGGGCTCCGGGTTCGTGAGCGGGATGCGCTGGGTCTCGCTCTCCGTCGCGGTCTCGATCACGCGCAGCGTGTTGTCGAAGCGCGTCGTCACGTAGAGCTTGTCCCCATGGAGGAGCACGCTCGACGGGCCGCCGCCGCCGACCGGGATGTGATCGCTCGCGGCGACGCTGAAGGTGTCGGCCTCGAGGCCGGGGACGTCGTAGACCCCGATCCGTCCGGAGCCGAAACCCGCGACGTAGACCGTGTTCCCGTCGGCGGAGAACGCCATCCCGAGCGGGGTCGCGAGGCTGCGCTCCTCGACGCCGGCCGGGACCGGCACCGTGGCGTACGGAATGTGCTTGTTCAGGTGCCGCGGCGTGACCGTCGCGGCGACGGGGTCGAGGATCGTGATCCGCGACTGCGCGAGGTTTCCGCGGACGCTGGCCGGTTCGCCCACCGGCTTCAGCCCGTTGTCCGTCACGTGATCACCGGGGCCCTCGAAGCGGACGTGATTCTGGGCGTCGGTGTTCGTGACGAAGATCTTCCCGGAGGTCGGGTGGACCGCCATGTTGAAGAGCGTGGTGCCGACGCCCGCGAAGGGCGTGCCGATCTCGACGGGCGTCACCGCGTTCGCGTCGATCGTGAAGACGTCCTGGTCGGGCAGGTCGAAGCGGACGAGCGCGCTCCAGTCGCGCCCGAGCTCGTCCTGCCACTGCCCGCTCGTCCCGCCGTCCCGGTTCTGCTGGACGATCAGACCGTGCTCCTGGATGCCCGTGCCCGAGTGGTTCTTGAGGGGCGTGGGCAGCCCGCCCGGCGCGGTCGCGGCGTTGCCGCCGTTGCCGACCGTACAGGGGCCGGCGACGGTCTCGTTCGCGATGTTCGACCCCGACGAGTCGCAGACCATGGCCTCGTGGAGGACGGTCGTGCGGTTGCCGGACCGGAAGACCGCGACGTAGACGCGATCGCCCGCGGCGTTGCGCGCGAGCGCCCGCGGCCGATCGCCGAAGACCGTCACGACGGCCAGGCGGTCGCCTTCGAGGGAATCTCCGAGGTTCGCGGCATCGAAGACGTAGACGTCGGCCCGGCCGAGCCCCGGCGTGTCGAAGTCACCGTCCACGACCGGCGAGTTCTGACCGCGGTGGGCGGCCGAGACGAAGGCGCGATCGCCGCCGGGCCCCGCGAAGACGATGTCGTTCGGCTCGTCGCCGACGAGGAGCGTGCGGACGACGCGCGGTTCGCCGCTCACGTCGACGACGCTCACGCTGTCCGAGAGGTGGTTCACCACCCAGACTTCGTCGTCGTTCCGCGCGGCGACCGCCACCGGCTCGAGCCCGACCCCGACGCTCCCGGCGGGCGTCAGGTTGCCCTGGGTGTCGACGTCGAAGAGGTCGAGGTGCCCGTCCGGTGTGTTCACGACGAAGAGCGTCCGTCCGTCCGGCGAGAGCGCCATCGGCCGGACCGGGCCGCTCTCGAAGAGCTGGTAGGCATCCTGGGCGGAGGCCGAAGCGGCGAGCAGAAGACACAGGAGGAGCGTTACGGCAGACGTGCCGAGGGCGATGGGGCGCAGCATCCGTGCATTATGAGAGCGCAAGGCGGGGTCGGTCAATCGCATTCCCGACGCAACCTCGCCCGGCGCCCCCGGGGTACCCGCGGCGAAGGACGCGCCCGGCCGATCGCCGCAGCGGGCTAGCCGCCGATCGACTACCCCGGCGCCTCGCCGTTGAACACGATGACCTTCCGGTGCGGGAAGGGGATCTCGACGCCGGCCCCGTCGAGGGCCTTCTTGATCTTCTCCGGGACGGAGTAGAGCAGGTCGAAGTAGTGGGCGCCCTCGCAGAAGGGGCGCACGAGGAAGTCGACCGAGCTGTCGTTCAGCGTCTCGATCTCGACGAAAGGCGCCGGATCCGCGAGCACGTGCGGATGATCGGCGAGGACCCGATCGATCGTCGCACGGGCCGTGTCGATGTCCGAGTCGTACGAGATGCCGAAACGCATGTCGACGCCGCGAATGGGATGGTGGCTGTGGTTCACGATCTTCTCGCCCCAGATGCTGCCGTTCGGGACGATCACGTGCTGGTTGTCGAAGGTCTTGAGATTGGTCGTGAACAGATCGATGTCGTCCACGAGCCCGAAGAGGCCCGCGACCTCCGCGAAATCCCCGACCTTGTAGGGCCGGAAGATCATCAGCATGACGCCCGCGGCCAGGTTGGTCATGGCGCCCTGCAGCGCCAGGCCGATCGCCAGGCCGGCCGCGCCGAGGAGCGCCACGATCGAGGCGGTCTCGACCCCGAAGCGGTTCAGGACCGCGATGAACGTGAAGGCCAGCACGACGTAGCGAGCGATGCTGCCGAGGAAGGTGAAGAGGGTGCTGTCGAGCTGCGCGTAGCGTTCGCCCATCCCCACGATCAGCCGCGCGAGCCGTCCGGCGATCCAGTAACCGATGATCAGGATCACGATCGCGAGCAGCACGTTCGTCGCCCACTCGACGGCGGCGGGCAGATACTGGTTGATGTCGAGGCTTTCGATCAGCGCTTCCATGGCGTCCTCCGGGTCGTTTCACGGCTCGTCCGGATGAATGCCCCCCGCGCCCGAATCGTCACGCGCGTCGGTCGCTCCGCGCCGAAGAGACGCGGAGCCGCGGCCGGCCGGCCCGCCGAACGCACGACGCGAGCCGCCCCTAGACGGTCAGCAGGGCGACGCCGATCATCGACTCCCGCGTCACGATCGCGGCGAGCGCCTCCTCGCTCCAATCCTCCGTCCCGGCCGGTCGCAGCGGAAGGACGAGGAAGCGGGTCTCGGCGGTCGTATCGGTGATCCGGACGCGGACGTCCGCGGCCAGCTCGACGCCCATCTCGGCGAGCACGCCGCGCGGGGCGCGTACGAGTCGCGCGCGATAGGCCGGCGCCTTGTACCAGTCCGGCGGGAGCCCGAGGACGGGCCAGGCGGTGCAGGAACACTGGGTGCAGACGACGGCGTTATGCAGGGTCGGCGTATTCTCGAGCACGACGATGTACTCGCCCTGCGGCCCCTCGAAGCCGAGCTCGGCGCAGGCCTTCGTGCCGTCCGCCAGCAGCCGCGCCTTGTACGTCGGATCGGTCCACGCCTTCGCGACGACCCGGGCGCCGTTGTGCCAGTCGAACTGCTGCTCCGCGCTCGCCGCGAGTCCGTCGAGGGTGCCCGCTTCGATGCGGCCCTCGTCGGTCAACGCGCGTTCGACCGCCGCCACGCGCTCGGCCGGGGTCGCGATGCGATCTCCGCCGCTCATTGCGGGGCCTCCAGGTAGCTCTCCCAGAGGTCCACGACGACGGACTCGCCCGCGAGGTCGTCCTCTCCCCAGAGCTCGGTCGCCTCGAACTCGACGTGATAGGTCGGCTCGCTGCGCGCTGCGAAGCCGTGGGCGGAGGTGTCCGGATGACCGAACGCGGGCGCCACGTGGAGGACCACGCCGGTCTTCCCGCGGACGTAGCGGGGTACGCGGGTATGGCCGCGGAACTGCACGCCGCGCACACGGACGCGGTCGCCCACGGCGAAGGAGGCGGCGGCCGGTTCCACGATCTCGTCCTCGACGACGTCCGCGACCGCGCGCGCGAGGGGAATCGTCGCACCGGCGATCGACTCGAGGGTCGCGAGATCGAGCACGCCCTTCTCGACGAGCAGCGTCGTCGCCCCGGTCAGCATCCGTTCGTAGTAGGACGCGCCGAGATAGTGGGCGGGCGCCATGCGCTCGACCGCATGGCGGTACTCGTCCGCGTTGTACGCGCGCAGGATTCCGATGCCGAGCATGTTGAGCGCGAACGCCCTGCCCTGCCAGCCCTCGTGGAACGTGGGCTCGTCGGACTCGACGTCGATCGCGCCGAAGCCCTCCATGCCTCCGAGGTCGTGGATGCCGTTCATGCCGGAGGGCTCCTCCTAGACCGTCCGCACCGGCAGCTTCTCCCAGCCCCGCACCGTGGAGGTGTGGGCCTGGACCGCGTTGTCCCAGTCGACCTCCCACTCGGGCCAGCGCTTCAGGACTTCCTCGAGCGCGATCCGCCCCTCCAACCGCGCGAGCGCGGCGCCCAGACAGAAGTGGATGCCGTAGCCGAACGAGAGGTGCTGATCGATCTTTCGGTCGATGTCGAAGCGGTCCGGGTCTTCGAACTGGCGAGGGTCGCGGTTCGCCGCGCCGTTCAACAGGATCAGGATGCGACCCTCGGGCACGACCCCGCCGTGGTACGCGACGTCCCGCGTCACGTAACGCGCCTGCACGGGCGACGGCGCCTCGAAGCGCAGCAGCTCCTCGACGGCCTGCGGAACCAGGCTCGGGTCGGCCGCGAGCCGCGCCCGCTGTTCCGGGTGCTCGGCCAGCACTTTGCCCGCCCAGCCGATCAGCCGCGTGGTGGTCTCGTTGCCCGCGCCCGCGAGGAGCCCGACGAAGCCGACGATCTCGCGGCGACCCAGCCGGCGCGTCTCGCCCTGCGCGTCCACGAACTCCGCCTGGATCAGCTCGGTCATCAGGTCATCGGACGGATTCTCCATCCGGTAGTCGATGTACTTCTCGAAGCCCGCGAAGGAGAGCCCGCTCCGACCCTCGCGCTTCTCGGGCATCTTGCCGCCCTCGAGCTTGAGCCCCGCGTCGATCCGATCGCGGATCGCCTCCTGGTCCTCTTCGGGAACCCCGAGCAGCATGCCGATCGTCTTCATGGGCATCTGCGCCCCGAGGTCGGCGATGAAGTCGAAGCCGCCGGCCCCGACCAGGGGATCGAGGCTCTGCTCGCAGAATGCGCGGATCTTCGGTTCGAGCGCCCGGATCTGGCGGGGCGTGAAGAGCTTCGCCAGCAGGCCCCGGTGGAGATCGTGGCTCGGCGGGTCCTCGAAGAGGATCGAGCCCGGAGGGATCTCGACGCCGTTGCGGATGATCTCGAGGACCGAGCCGCGCGCGGAGCTCAGGTTCTGCCAGTCCTTCAGCCCGGCCTCGACGTCGTCGAAGCGCGAGAGCGCGTAGAAGTCGTACTTCTCGTTGTAGTAGAGGGGCGCTTCGTCCTGGAGCCGCCGCCAGATCGGGTAGGGATCCTCGTCGATCGCGAAGTCGTAGGGGTCGTAGTAGAGATCGGTCACGGCTGGATCCCGATGCGCGCGACCGGCTCCGGCGCCGCCTGGCGCGACGACAGCGCGCGTTCGAGGCTCTCGAGCAGGACGTTCCGCGTCTCGCGCGGATCGATCATCTCGTCGAAGCCGAGCGAGGCGGCTGACGAATAGGACGCCTGGAGCTCGATCTCCCTGAGCATCGCCGCCTCGTCGTCGTCGGACTTGCGCGACGCGCTGAGCGCCCCGGCCCCCATCGCGCCCAGCGTGACGCCCGGATAGCCGAAGACCGCGGACTGGCCGTCGAAGCTCATCATGCCCATCACCATGGATCCGAAACCGTACGCCTTGCGCAGCGTGACCTGGAGCTTCGGTCCGCGGTGGCTCGACTGGGCCGCGAACATGCGCGCGCCGGCGCGGAGGATGCCTTTCTTCTCCGATGCCGTGCCGGGCATGACGCCGGGATTGTCCGCCAGCATGACGAGGGGCAGATGGAACGAATCGGCCACGTTCACGAAGTGCGCCGCCTTGTCCGCTCCGTCGACGTCGACCGAGCCCGCCATCACCTTCGGCTGGTTGGCGAGGATCGCCACCGGATGACCGCCCAGGTGGGCCAGGCCGCAGACGACGGTCCTGCCGAATCTCGGCTGGATCTCGAAGAACGAGTCGCGATCGAAGACGACCTCGAGCAGGTGACGGACGTCGTAGAGCTTGCGCCCGTTGCGCGGCACGATCTCGAGCGCTTCGGGGACGTCGCGCGGCGCCGTGTCGCCCGTCTCGGCGTCGGGCGGATACGACCACGCGGAGGAAGGGACGTAGCGCAGGTAGCGCCGCACGAGATCGAGTGCGTCGGCGTCGTCGTCGCCCACGTTGTGGATCAGGCCGCTCGAGAGGGCGACCCTGTAGCCGCCGAGCTCTTCCTTCGTGACGGTCTCGCCGAGTGATTCCCGCACGACCGGCGGCCCCGCGGTGAATACGGCGGCGTGCTTGCTCATCACGGCGAAGTCGGAGACCGGCGCGACCAGCGCACCGTGTCCGGCGGAGGATCCGAGGACCGCCGTGACCAGCGGGACGCGGCCGGAGCAGGCGAACTGCGCGATCAGGTCGACGGGCGCGCGGGCGTGGGCCCCGGGCTCGGGCCGATGACCCGCCCCGTCGAGCATCATCACGAGGGGCACACGGTCCTGCAGCGCGAGTTCCGCCACGCGGTAGCGCTTCGAGTTCGAGGCGCGCCCGATCGTGCCGGCCTTCACCGTGAAATCCTCGGCGGCCACGATCACCGGGCGCCCCTCGACCTGCCCGGCGCCGATCACGACCGCGTCGGCCGGGGTGTCCGGATCGCCAGCGAGGGTGCCGAGCTCGCGGAACGAGCCTTCGTCGAGCAGGTGATCGATCCGCGCGCGGGCGTCGAGCTTGCCCTGCCCGTGATGCTTGGCGAGGCGCTCCTCTCCGCCCATCGCGCGGGCGGCGACGCGTCGACGCTCGAGGTCCTTGAGCGTCTCTTCCCAGGCCAGGGCGTTCTCGCGTCGTTCTTCTTCCTGGCGGTCGCTCATGCGGGGCTCCGTGCCCGGGTCGCGCGTCGCGTGCGATCGATCCGCGCGACTTCGGGGACCGGGGTTCGCGGCCGAGCGTATCGCGCGCGCTGTCGGGGCGCGAAGCCCCGCGCCGGCGCCCACGCGCGCCGGTCGCCGGCGAGCCAGCGCGCCGGACGCCGGTTTCGCGGGCCGTGAGTCGACCGGTTCGGTGATCTATCCTGCCGCTCTCGTCCATCGACTCGAAGGTCCCGCCATGTCCGACGCCACGCTCCTGATCGACGGTCAGTCCGTCCCGACCGACGCCACCTTCGGCGTCGTGAATCCCGCGACCGAGGAGGTCTTCGCCCAGGCCCCCGACGCCTCCCGCGAAGACCTCGAGGCAGCGGTCGCGGCGGCGCGCGCGGCCTTCCCCGCCTGGCGGGCGAAGTCCGTCGACGAACGTCGCGCAGTGCTGCTCGCGATGGCCGACGCCGTCGAAGCAGAGGTGCCGGCGCTGGCGGAGCGACTCACCCGCGAGCAGGGCAAGAGCCTCGCCAACGCCCAGTTCGAGGCCGGCGGGACCGCCATGTGGCTGCGGGCGATCGCCTCGATGGAGCTCCCCGTCGAGGTGATCTCGGAGGACGATGCGAGTCGCGTCGAGCTCCACCACCGGCCGCTCGGCGTCGTCGGCGCGATCACGCCATGGAACTTTCCGCTCCTGCTCTCGATCTGGAAGGTCGCGCCCGCGCTCCTCACCGGAAACACGATGGTGCTGAAGCCCTCGCCCTACACGCCGCTCGCCGTCCTGAAGTTCGGCGAGATCGTGCGCGACCTCGTCCCCGCCGGCGTGCTGAACGTGGTCTGCGGCGGCGACGATCTCGGCCGCTGGATCACCGAACACCCGGACGTGGACAAGATCTCCTTCACCGGGTCCGGACCGACGGGCAAGAAGATCATGGCGAGCGCGTCCGGCAACCTGAAGCGCATCACGCTCGAGCTCGGCGGCAACGACGCCGCGATCGTCCGCGGCGACGCGAACCCGGCCGAGATCGCGAAGCCGATCTTCGACATGGCCTTCCAGAACAGCGGGCAGGTCTGTGGCGCGATCAAGCGTCTCTACGTGCACGACGACGTCTACGAGCCGATGTGCGAAGCGCTCGTCGCGCTCGCGCAGGAGAAGACGGTCGGCGACGGCATGGCGGAGGGCACCGACTACGGCCCGGTCCAGAACGCCATGCAGTACGACATCGTGTGCGACCTCGCCCGGAGCGCGCGCGAGGACGGCGGCCGTTTCCTCGTCGGCGGCGAGCCGACGGAGGGCAAGGGCTACTTCTTCCCGCTCACGATCGTGGCCGACGTGACCGATGGCCATCGCCTGGTCGACGAAGAGCCCTTCGGCCCGATCCTCCCGGTGATCCGCTGGACCGACGACGACGACGTCGTCCGACGCGCCAACGACACGCGCTTCGGCCTCGGCGGCTCCGTGTGGAGCGCCGACGCCGACAAGGCGACGGCGATGGCGGCGCGTCTCGAGACGGGGTCCGCCTGGGTGAACCAGCACTTCAGCCTCTCGCCCTTCCTGCCTTTCGGCGGCGTGAAGGAGTCGGGCATGGGCGTGGAGAACGGGCCGTGGGGACTCGCCGAGTTCACGTCGTCCCAGGTGCTGAACATCAAGAAGGGCTGAAGCGCCACGATTCGTGCGAGGCGCTGCGCACCCGATCGGCGCTTCGTTCGTCGGCGGGGCGGATTCGAGGCGCATGCCTCGCAGAGTGGGGCCGGATCGCTCCACTCCGAGAGCCGCGCGACGGCTTTCGGCGCGCGTGCCGCTGCCCCTCGGCTGCGCGCGGCCTAGACTCGCGGACGTGGGGGGCCTGGAGAATTCCGTCGTGAGCTCGCCTGCCGCCACCCTCGCCGACTTCTCGACCGGTCAGGTCGCCGGTCTCTGCAGCGCCCCGATCGTCGCCGAAGCGCGCTCCCGCGGTCACGACGTCGCCGCCCTCGTGGCCGGGACCGGCGCGCCGCTCGAACGCTTCGAAGACCCCCGCGGTCGCGTGCCGTGGACGTCGTTCGTGCCCTTCGCCGCGCGCGCCACGCGACTGCTCGGCGAGGACGTGATCCGCGACCTCGCGTCGGACGCGGTCGTCGAAGTGGTGCCCTCCGCGATTCGCCGGATCCTTCCGCGCCTCGCGGACTCGCGCCCGCTCTTCCATCTCGCGCCGCGCTGGTGGGGCCCTTGGGTCTTCCAGGGAACCCACGGCGTCTGCGAGACGCTCCCGGACGGTCGTCTCCGCGAGGTGGTCAAGATCCGACCGGAGCACGAGCCCTGCCCGGAGTTCTTCTCGGGCCTGCTCGGCACGCTCCGCGCGATCCCTCGGCTGACGGGACAGCACGACGCCCTGGTCGAGGTCGACCACGACGGTCGCGAAGCCGAGTTCCTGATCACGCCGCCGCCGCGGCGCAGCTTCCGCGAACGCTGGCGGAAGCGTCCGCTCGGTCGCAGCGAAGACCTCGCCACGACCCTGCGAGCGCGGTCCGCCCTCGACGAGATCGAAGAGGTCGGCTTCGCCCGCGAAGCGCTCCTCACCGAGCGACGCAGCCTCCATCTCCTCTCCGCCGAACTCGACCGGGAACAGCGCGACAAGTCGACGCTCCAGTCCCTCGCCGACCTGCTGCTCGGAGAGGAGTCGGCCACGACGGAATCGCTCGTCGACGGACTCGTCGCGCTCCTGCTCGCGCGAGAAGACATCGTCGGCGTGGCCCTGTCGCTCCGCGGCGAGGAGCAGGAAGAGGTCACGAGCGCGCGCGGCGGACGCTGCAACGATGCGCCCGATCGAATCGCCGCACTCCGGGTCGGCGCACGCGAGGTCGGGCAGCTCGCGCTCTGGGCCGCGCTCGAGGGGGACGAGCTCGCGAGCGTCGCGCCCCTCGAGGCCTGGATCGCATTCGCGCTCGAGTTCGGTCAGGCCCGCGCCCTGAACGCCGAGCTGCGCCGACTGCTCGAAGAGAACGCGGCGGACTGGGCCGACATGGAGTCACGACTCGCGCGACTCGTGACCCACCTGAACCTGCCGGATCCCGCGACGCCCCTCGACTAGCACCGCCACGGCAGCGTCTGCGCGACCGTGTGCAGGCGGTGCGCAGCGGGTCGAGGGTGTGCGGGGCGTCACAGGCGAAAACGCCCCACGTTCCGACCGGGAGAACCTGCACCGCAAGTTCCCCCGTGTTCTCGGGGGCGGCGCCGTGCCGCCTCGTCATGTCCAAGTTCTCCGCCATCCTCGACGCCTGCGATCACGTGGGCATGCTCGCCCGGGAGCGCCGGCTCGGCCTCCTCGACGCGGAGGACGAGCGCCTCGACGGCCGGACGATTCGGATCGACGGCCGGACGCTGCACAACTTCTCGTCCTGCAGCTACCTGGGTCTCGAGCTCGACCCGCGCCTCATCGAAGGCGCGATCGACGCGACCCGGCGCTACGGCACGCAGTTCTCGATGTCGCGAGCTTTCGTCTCGGCCCCACCCTATGCCGAGCTCGAAGCGACCCTCGAAGCGAACACCGATCGCCCGACGCTGGTCCTTCCGACCACGTCTCTCGCGACCGCTGCCGCCCTGCCCTCCCTGCTCGACGAACGCGACGCGCTGATCCTCGACCAGCAGGTCCACATGTCCGTGCAGAGCGTGCTGCCGACGCTCGTCGCCACCGGCGTTCACGTCGAGACCGTCCCCCACGGCGACCTGGAACGCGTCGAAGAACGCACGCGCGCGCTCTCGGCGGACCATCGCCGGATCTGGTTCGCCGTCGACGGGCTCTTCAGCATGTACGGCGACGCGGCGCCCTTCGACGCCCTGGCGTGCCTGCTCGCAGCTTGCCCTTCGCTCCATCTCTACGTCGACGACGCCCACGGGACGAGCTGGGCGGGCCGACACGGACGCGGCCTCGCGTTGGAACGACTCGGACACCACGATCGCGTGGTGGTCGCGCTCTCCCTGAACAAGTCCTTCGCGGCGGGCGGCGGCGCTCTCTGCTTCCCGAACGAAGACCTGAAGCGGCGCGTCCGTCACGTCTCGGGCCCGACCAACTTCGGCGGCCCGATGCAGCCGCCGATGCTCGGGGCGGCCCTCGCGTCGGCGCGCCTCCACGCCAGCGACGCGCTGCCCCGGCTCCAGCACGAACTGCGGGCGCGGATCGACGCGGTGAACGCGCTCGCACGGGCCGCCGGTCTGCCTCTGCTCTGCAGCGACGAGACCGCCCCGATCCGTTTCGTCGGCGTCGGACCCCAGGCCGCCTCGATCGAGATGGCGGAAGAGCTCATGCGGCGCGGCTTCATGGCAGGCTGCGCGCTCTTCCCCGCCGTGCCCCCGGATCGCACGGGCCTGCGCTTCACGGTCACCCGTCATCACACGCGGGAGGACCTCGAGGACCTCGTCTCGGCGATGGCCGAGGTCCTGCCCGCGGTCCTCGCCCGCCACGACCTCGACGTCGACGACGTGGCCGACCGCTTCGGCCTGAAGCCGAGCCTCCCCGGCGCCTAACGCACGCGCCGCGCTCCGCGGATGTGCAAGCGGTGGGCAGCGCGCGCCGCACGTCGCTTCGCAGTGCGAAGAGAAGTGCGATGCACGGGGCTTCCGCGGGACTCGCGGGCGCGGAGCGGAGGCCCGCGAATCCGGGGCGCTCGATCCACGGTTGCGCATGGCACGGGCCTTGCTCCAAGGGAGCCCGGCCGGGACGGATCCCGGCGACGGAGGTCCCGCCCCATGCATGCTGCCCACTCGATCCCGACGCGACGTCTGTTCTTGACCGCCACGCTCGCGACCGCGCTCTTCCTAGGCGCCGCCTTTCCGACCGCGGCGGGCGACGAGGACATCTTCTCGTCGCAGATCGCCCCGAACGTCGTGCTGATGGTCGACAACTCGGGCTCGATGAACGCCGTCATGGAGCACCCGTCCTTCGACGCCGCTTCCTTCACGGCGACCTGCGACGTCCTTCCCGCCGGCGGCGCCGGCTTCTCCTGGGTCACCGACGACAACGGCGACTGGCTGCTCCAGCACTGCTGGCCCAACCAGTGCGTCTTCATGACCTGGTCGGGACTCGCCGACTGGCAGGCGACGTCCGACCCGAGCGATCACCCCCAGTCGGGCTACGTCGAGCGCACCTTCTGCGGTCAGACGCGCCGGCTCTACAACGACGGCGAGAACGAGAGCTACGGCAACTACACCTGGTACGGCCCGGAGTACACCGAGTTCCTCTACAGCATCGACGCGGGCGACAACGTCACCACCTGGGGACCCGCCGGCGAAGCCCGAACGGCGCCCCAGATCGTCGCCGAGATCGACGATGCGACGAACGGCACGCGCTACATCGATGGCCAGACCTTCCCCAAGTACCAGATCACCCGCATCACCGCGGCCCGGGACATCGCCCGGGACGTGATCTACCAGACGAACAGCGACTGCCCCGCGTTTCTCGGCGACTGTGGCGTCTACGAGGACCGCGTCCGCTTCGGCATCGCGCAGTTCCACGCTGCTTCGCACGGTGGCTTCGTGAACGCGCCGGTCGACGCCTACAGCGCCAACCGGACCGACCTCGACGCGGCGATCACCAGCCTCGACGCGCAGACGTCGACGCCGCTCTCCGAGACGCTCTTCAAGCTCTGGACCTACTTCATGCCTCGCGACGCGTCGGATCTGCCGACCGGCGCCGATGGCGCGACGAGCTTTCCGGCCTACTCCTACGACACTTCGACCGGCGACTACGCGTCGAGTTCGAGCGACCGACCGGACGACCCGGTGATCGAGGCGTGCCAGAAGAACTTCGTCATCATGATCACCGACGGCGAGCCGACGGCGGACGACTTCTCGACGAGCGGCAGCGAGACCCAGGGCTTCTCCGACTTCGACGATCTCGTCGGCGACTACGCCCCGGACGCGGCGGGCGATCCCGACGTGGGGCCGCTGCCGAATCCCGAAGAGGGCTCGCCGCCCTGGACCTTCGCGTCCGGCACCGGGTACCTCGACGACATCGCGCTGCTCATGCAGGAGACCGACTGTCGCCCGGACTTCCCGGAAGAAACGAACGTCGTCGACGTCTACACGGTCGGCTTCACGACCGCCGGGCCCGTGAACTCGCTCCTCGAGAAGACGGCGGCGAACGGCAACGGCCTCTACTTCAACGGCAACCAGGCCGAGCTGCTGACCGAGGCGCTCGTGAGCTCGGTCCAGGACATCATCTCGAAGTCCCAGGGCTTCTCCGCAGCGACCGTCCCGGCCGCGCGGACCTCGGACGGCGGCAATCTCTACACGACGCTCTTCCAGCCGACGAGCACGCGCCCGTTCTGGCCCGGCCTCCTGCGCAGCTACGAGATCACCGTCGCGGGCGAGATCCTCGACCGCAACGGCAACTGCGCGCTCGAGGACCTGGCGGACCCGAACTTCTGCGCGAGCGGCACGTTCAAGTCGGAGGCGGAAGCGCCGCCGTACTGGAACGCCTCGAAGGCGATGCCCGGCGCGAATGGACGCAACCTGCTCGTCTCGCTGCCCGGCGCGTCGGGACAGAACGTCGTGACCTTCGATCACGCAGTCACCGAGGCGGATCTCGGTGGCGCGCTGGGATCCGTGTCCGAGTATCCGCCGGCGGCGGGCGTCGCGTCGGCCGCAGACCTCGACGAGGCGGTCGTCGCCTTCGTGGCCGGCTGCGAGTGGGGCACGGGCCTCACGAGCGGCGGCGGCGAGGACTTCTCGGGCTGCATCGACCGCACGCGCGTCGAGAACGGTTCGACCGTGCCCGATCGCCTCGGCGACATCTTCCACTCGAACCCGGTCGTCGTGGGCCCGCCGCGCAGCTTCTACGAGGAGGCCTCGTACCAGGTCTTCGCGTCGGATCCGAACCATGCGACGCGGGACCGCGTGATCATCGCCGGCGCCAACGACGGCTTCCTGCACGGCTTCCACGCGGGCGCCTGGGACGTCGGCCTCGGTGGCTACGACGCCGGCACGGGCGTCGAGGTCTTCGCCTTCATGCCGTGGTCCGCCCGCGCGACGGTGATGGACCTCGCCAAGGACGACGCGACGCTCCACCCGCTGAACGTGGACGGCTCGCCCGCGGTGGCGGACGTGTGGATCGACAGCAACGCCGACGTCGACGACGCGAAACTGCCGGGCGAATGGAAGACCCTGCTGGTGACCGGCATGCGCGAAGGCGGCGAGCAGTACCTCGCCCTCGACGTGACGGATCCCGGGGCGGCGAACTATCCGGGCTACGCCTGGGAGTTCCCCCTCGAGAGCGACACCACCTGGCGGGACTACGTCGGACAGACCTGGTCGCAGCCCGTGATCACCCGCGTCCGACTCGAGCGCTCGAACGGCGACGTCGAGGAGCGCTGGGTCGCGATCGCCGGCATGGGTTACGACCCGACGAGCGACGTGAACGACACCGCGCGCTACGACGCGACGAGCCTGAAGGGTCGGGGCCTCGTCATGATCGACGTCGAGACCGGCCGCCCCGTCGCCGCCCGCAAGTTCGGCTCGGCGACCGGTGATCTCGCGGACATGCTCTATGCGATCCCCTCGAGTCCTGCCGTCCTCGACTACGACGGCGACGGCTTCGCGGACGTGATCTACGTCGGCGACGTCGGGGGCAACGTCTGGAAGTGGGTGATCCGCGAGCCGGGCATCGCGGACCCGAGCGACGCCGAGCTCTACCAGCCCGACTGGTCCTTCCGGAAGTTCTTCGATCACGATCCGAGCGAGAGCGACACGGCCCACGCCCGGAGCTTCTACTTCGCCCCGAGCGCGACCCTCGTGAGCGGCATCCTCCACCTGGGCTTCGGCTCCGGCGAGCGGAACGACCTGAATTGCTCGAGCGGTCTCCGGGGCTGCGACGTACCGAACCGCTTCTACGTGGTGAAGGACCGGGACGTCTGGGATTCGGGCACGCTCGCGACGATCGACGGCCGCGCCTCGACGACCGGTGACCTGACCGACCTGACGACCGCCGAAGCCAGCTGCCCGGCCGTCGCGCCGGAGGGTTTCTTCTTCGAGGTGGCCGATGGCGAGAAGTTCGTGACCAACAGCGAGGTCTTTAACAGCTTCTTCTTCACGTCGACCTTCAAGCCGGATCTCTCGAACGCCTGCGAGCCCTCGGGTCTCTCGACGCTCTACGGCTTCCTCGCGAGGTGCGGCCAGGGTTTCTTCGGCCCGCCGAGCCCGACGAGCCCGATCGCGGGCACGTCGCGAACGCTGGATCTCGGCCAGGGCATGCCCACGGACGCGCGGCTCTCGATCGCGCCCGGCGACGGCGGCAACCGGCTGATCATCAGCAAGCAGGACGGGCAGATCGTCAACATCGAATCCGGCGCCTCGGACTCGGAGCACGGCCTGCTCTACTGGCGGGAAGCCCCGTGAGGCAGGCCGACGTCCGACCTTCCCCCCCGACACGAACGCCCCGCACACAGGAGACGACCATGACCGAAACGCACTCGACCCAGAAAACCCGCATGCCGCGACCGACCCGGAAGACCGGCGCCCTCCTTTTGACCCTGCTCGCGACGACGCTGCTCCTGGCCGGTCCCTCCATGGCCAACCCGCGCGTGAAGCCAGGGGGCGAGGCACTCGGGATGATCGGCTACGTGATCGACGACATCGATCCGCGGATCGGATCGATCACCGTCTCCGGCCAGATCCACTTCGTGACGGAGGCGAGCCGCCTCCTCGACGCCTCCGGAGGACGCGTCCGGCTGCGCGACCTGCGCGGCATGGACAGCCACGGCGTGGCCGACATGGTGAAGCTCACGACGCGCCGCTCCGGCGCCGGCGGACGCTCGGAAGTCCAGGAGCTGCGCGTGGTCGACCTCGGGCGCCCGTAGCGTCGAGCGACCGTGGGAGGCGGTGGGCCCCGAGCCGGCGGACCGTGCGTGGCGGTGGGTCCCCGGCCTGCCATACTCGGGAATCCCGCGCGGGCGTCGCCCGACGGGTCCATCCCGGCCGGCACGCTGCCGACGCCACGCCACGGAGCCCCGCATGAAGGTCGCCCTCCTGAACGAAGGAACGCTCGAGATCCAGGACGCACCCGTCCCCGAGCCCGGCCCGGAGCAGGCCCGCATCCGGATCTCTTCCGCCGGCGTCTGCCATTCGGACCTGCACATCGTGCGTGGGGACTGGGCTGGCGTCCCGAACACCAGTCCCGTCGGGCACGAAGCGATCGGCGTCGTGACCGCGCTCGGCGCCAACGCGGATCCGTCGATCGCGGTCGGTGACCGCGTCATCCTCGGCCTCGGCGGAACCGGCGGCGGCTACTGGTGCGGCGCCTGCGAGTTCTGCATGAGCGGCGAGCCGCGCCACTGCGCGCAGACCCAGGGCGTGATGGGCACCTTCGCCGAGGAGTTCTGCACCTTCGCCAAGGGCCTCGTGAAGCTGCCCGACAGCGTGGGCGACGAGGAGGCGCCGCTGGCCTGCGGCGGCTTGACCGCCTACGGCGCAGTCAAGAAGCTCTTCAAGCACGGCGTCCAGCCCGGCAGCTCCGTCGCGATCGTCGGTGCGGCCGGCGGCCTCGGCCACTACGCCGTCCAGATCGCCAAGGCCTTCGGCTACACGGTCGTCGGCGTCGACGTCGGCGAGGAGAAGCTCAAGTTCGTCGAGTCGCTCGGCGCCGACCATGCGGTCTCGCCGGAAGACGCGCCGGCGCTGGTCGCACAGCACTTCGACGGCGGCGGCGTCCACGCCAGCATCGCCTTCACCGCCAAGCTCGCCGGCTTCGACCTCGGGATCCAGCTCCTCCGCAGGAGCGGCCTCTTCGTCGCGGTCGGCCTGCCCGCGACCGCGGAGGGCAACCTCGAGCTCAATCCCTTCGGCTTCTTCTTCAAGGATCCGACGCTGATCTACTCCGCGGTCGGCAACGTGCAGGACATGCGCGAGCTGGTCGACCTGGCCGCGGCGGGCAAGGTCAAGAGCCACATCGGACGAACCGGCGCGCTCTCCGAGCTGCCCGAGGTGTTCGACGAGCTCGAAGCGGGCCGCTACGTCGGGCGCGCGGTGATCACCGACCTCGGCCGCTGAGGCCGGCCCTCGAGGAGCGATCGATGCTCGAAGCGAAGACCCTCTGGTCGCTGGTGGAGCAGCGGGCCGAGGCCACGCCCGAAGCGCTCGTGATGGTCGACGAGTCCGATCGGACTTTGACCTTCGCCGGTCTCCGCGACGGAGCCCTGCGCATCGCGGCCGGGCTCCACGCCCGCGGCATCGGCCCGGGAGACGCCGTGTCCTGGGTCCTGCCGAGCCGGATCGACACGGTCCTGCTCGTGTGCGCCCTCGCTCGGCTCTCGGTCGTGCAGAACCCCTGCCTGCCGATCTACCGGGAGCGCGAGCTCTCCTTCGTCACGCGGCAGACCGGCGCGCGGCTGCTCGTCCATCCGGGCGCGTTCCGAGGCGTCGACTATCGCGCGATGGCGGAGGCGCTCGGCGCGGACCAGCCCGCCCTCGCCTTTCTCGACCTGTCTGCGGACCTGCCCGACGGCGATCCGGCTTCGCTCCCGGCGCCGCCCGAGGCGTGCGAGCCCGAGGACGCCCCGGTTCGCTGGATCTTCTACACGTCCGGCACGACGGCAGACCCGAAGGGGGCGCGCCACACCGACGCGACGCTCCACGCCAAGTCCCTCGGCATGGCGAACGTACTCGACCTGAAGGACGACGATCGGATCGCGCTGGTCTTCCCGATGGCGCACATCGGCGGCATCGGCTGGCTCTACAGCACGCTCATGTCCGGCGCCGCGATGATCATGATCGAGGTGTTCGCTCCGGAGGACACGATTCCGGTCCTGGCACGCCACGGCGTGACCCAGGCGCCCGCCGGTACGGTCTTCCACCAGGCCTACCTGGAGCACCAGCGCCGCGCTCCGGACGTCCCGCTCTTCCCCCGCGTCCGCACCTTCCCGGGCGGCGCCGCGCCCAAGCCGCCGCAGCTCCACTACGACCTCGTCGAAGAGATGGGCGGCGTCGGGATCGTCTCGGGCTACGGCCTGACGGAGTGCCCGATCATCGCGATGAACTCCACGCGCTGCGCGCCGGAGAAGCTGGCGAACACCGAAGGCCGCGTGAACCCGCCCGAGGCACGAATGCGCGTCGTCACACTCGACGGCGAGGAGGCGGGCCCCGGCGTGGAAGGAGAGATCCGCGCCTTCGGCCCGCAGCTCTGCAAGGGCTACGTGGACGCATCGCTGAACGAGGCTGCCTTCGACGAGCAGGGCTTCTTCCGGACCGGCGACCTCGGCTATCTCGACGAAGAGGGCTACGTCGTGATCACGGGCCGTCTGAAGGACGTGATCATTCGCAAGGGCGAGAACATCAGCGCCCAGGAGATCGAGGACCTCCTCTATCCGCATCCGAAGATCGCCGACGTCGCCGTCATCGGCCTGCCGGACCCGGCGAGTGGCGAGCGCGTCTGCGCCGTCGTGCAGTGTGCGCCGGGGGAGACGCTCTCGTTCGACGAGATGGTCGCCTTCCTCCTCGAGGGCGAGCTCATGAAACAGAAACTCCCCGAACAGCTCGAGCTGATCGAGGAGATTCCGCGCAATCCGGCCGGCAAGATCCTGAAGAAGGACCTGCGAACCCGCTATGGAGAGAACACGTAGCGACGTCGCCGGGTCGACCCGGCAGGCCCGCGACGCGCGCGCCTACTTCTTCCCCCACGGATTCATCTGTTCTTCGGCGCCCTTGAAATTCGCCTCCATCGCCTGTGCGGCCTCTTCGTTCGTCCAGACGCCGTCGGAGGAGGAGGCCTCGAGCTCGCACTGCATGTCGAAGTTCGCGTGGAGACCGATCTTCCCGTTGCCGGAGCTCACGACCCGGCGGTTCAGCCAGCTCGACGCCTCGCTCGCCATGTAGACGATCGCGGGGACGCAGTTCTCGGGGGCGAGCTGCTTGTTGTCGGGCGAGTAGTTGAACGAACCCTGGGCGCCGAGGCCCTCGGTCATGCGGGTCGTGGCGACCGGCGCGATCAGGTTCGAGGTCACGCCGTAGCCGCGGAGGGCGTTCGCGCACGAGAAGGTCAGGCCGACGATGCCCGCCTTCGCCGCGGCGTAGTTCGGCTGGGAGGGCGCGCCGAAGAGGCCCGAGCCCGAGATGAAGTTGATCAGTCGGAATTCGCCGCCGCGGTTCTCGCGCCAGTGGACCGAGGCGTGACGAGTGGTGTTGAACGTGCCCTTCAGGTGGACGTCGATCACCGAGTCCCACTGCTGCTCGGTCATCTTGAAGATCATGCCGTCGCGCACGATCCCGGCGACGTTGATCAGGATGTCGAGCTTCCCGAACTCCTTGACCGTCCGCTGGATCATCCCTTCGACGCCGTCGAAGTCCGTCACGTTCGTGCCGTCGTGGATCGCGGTCCCGCCGTTGGCGACGATCCGGTCCGCGACCTCCTTCGCCGGGCCGGGATCGGTCCCACCGCCCTCGAGATCGACGCCCAGGTCGTTCACGACGACGCCTGCGCCTTCCGCGGCCAGGCCCTCGGCGACGGCGGCGCCGATTCCGCGGCCCGCGCCCGTCACCAGTGCGACGCGATCAGTAAGGACTCCCATGACTCTTCTCCTCGGATGCTCTCTCGGGTTTCAGCCCTTCGGCTGGGATCGCGCGGACCACCGGAGGTCCGCGATGGAGGGCTCCGCGCCTTCGGCGCCGGAGCGCGGGAGGGGGTAGCACAGGCGGCATGCGGCCGAGAGCACCCGACCCGGCCCCATCCGCGGGCCCTTCCCCGGGCGGTCACCTTCGGGCAGACTCCCGAATCCGGCCCGCGCGGCCGCCCGCTCCGCTCCTTCCGGACCGAACCAGAGAGGCCCCACCATGAAGACCGCCCTCAAGATCCTCGGAGGCCTCGTCACGGGTCTCGTCGTCGCCGTGCTTCTCTTCTACGCCTGGGCCGGGACCCAGGACGGCCCGATCGCGATCGTGCGCGGCGGCCCCTTCGTGAGCGGCACGGTGTACCAGGGACCGGAGCCGGACTGGTCCTTCATGCGCACGCGCGACGAGGTCGAGTTCCAGATGCTCGCGACCGACACGTCCCGCATCACCTGGGTCGCGGAGCACGAGAACAAGGTCTACATCATCTCCGGGTACATGAATACGGCCTTCGGCAAGCTCTGGAAGCAGTGGCCCCACCAGCTGGAAGAGGACAACCGGATTCTCCTCCGCGTCGATGACACGATCTACGAACGTCAGCTCGTCCGGATCATGGAGGGGCCCATGGTCGCCCCCGTGCTCGCGATGATCGCCGACAAGTACATGCCCGAGGGCGCCAGCCTCGGCGATCCGGACGACGTGATCCGAAACGGCGATGCCTGGCTCTACGAGGTGGCGCCGCGCGGCTAGCGCGCGCAAGCGCACCATGTCCTCGCACGACCCCTTCGACGCGGCCGACTACGCCTCCGCGCTCGCGCCCCTCGGCGAGGCGACCACCCTGCCTGCCCGCGCCTACACGGACGAAACGATCTACGCGCGCGAGGTCGAACGACTCTTCCGGGGCGAGTGGCTCTGCGCCGGGCGGGCTGACCAGGCGCCCACCCCGGGTGACTACGTCTCGATCGACCTGCTCGGCGAACGGCTGATCGTCGTCCGCGATCGACAGGGCGAAGTCCGGGTCCTCTCGCGCATCTGCCGCCATCGCGCCGCCATGCTCGTGAGCGGGACGGGCAACGCGCGCTCGTTCCAGTGCCCCTACCACCTCTGGACCTATGGTCTCGACGGGCGGCTGCTCGGCGCCCCGCACATGGACGGCGTCCAGGGCTTCGACCCCGCCACCTGTTCCCTGCCCGAGATCCGATCGGAGATCTGGGAGGGCTTCGTCTTCGTGAACCTCGACGGCGAAGCACCGCCCCTCGCGCCGCGACTTGCGCCGCTGCGCACCCTGCTCGCCGACTACGCGATGGCGGAGCTCGTCGCGGAGGAGGTGGCGACCTACGACTCGCCCTTCAACTGGAAGGTCCTCGTGGACAATTTCATGGAGGCCTACCATCACATCGCGACCCACGGCGACACGCTCCAGCCGATCCTCCCCGCCGCCCTCTCCCACGTGACCGACAACGAGGACGGTCCCTACTCCGTGCTCGTCATGCCGGCGAACGAAGCGGGGCAGGCCATCTTCGACAGGCAGATGCTGCCCGGCCTCTCCGAATCGGAGCAGCCCGGCCTGGTCGCCGCGGTCGTGTGGCCCTTCCATCTCTTCGCGCCGGGTCCGCACTCGATGGCCTGGTACCAGTTCCTTCCCGAAAGTGCCGACCGCTTCACGCTCCGCATCTACGATTGCGCGCGCAAGGGCCGGACCGACGAGGAGCGCCAGCAGTCCCACGCGATCCTGAAGGTCGTCCACGAGCAGGACATCGGCGCCTGCGAGTCGGTCCAGGCGGGACTCGAGAGCGGTCGCTTCGAGCGCGGGCCGCTGGCCCTCCTCGAGAAGTCGATCTGGCAGTTCAACCGCTGGTGGGCGGAGCGGATGCTGCCTTAGGGTGACGTTAGGCGTATTTTTTTCGCCCGCGCCCCTTGCCCAACCAGGCTTCTTCGGTAGTTTGCCGCGCCGCGACCCCGCGCCCCGGGAGTGCAGCATGCGAATCCATCGAGCCGAGCGACAGTCTCTGGCGGCCGCGCGAGAAGGGCGACGCGAGACCCACCCCGCTCTTCTCGCAGACCCGCTGGACTGCGGCTGCGGTCGATCGCGGCGCGCTCCGCACGCGACGGCGCCCACGGCCTTGCCGGCACCGCCCGTCTAGCACGGTTCCCCGCGCGGCGACCGCCGCG
>JBCCZJ010000003.1:0-36067 GCA_039187915.1 Myxococcota bacterium | reverse complement strand
CGGTCGATTTTGATCTGGGAGACGCGTCGATCCGCCCTGCTGCCACCGACCTCCTTTTCAGCGACCTGCCTGTGCGCCTTCAGCTGACATGGTCCTGGGAATCGGGAAAAGCGACGATCGCGGGGATTCTACGCGAAGGCGACGCAACGCGAGCCGGGATTCGACTTGGAGATCGCGTGGTTCGATGGAACGGGCAGTACGTCCTACCCTCCCGCATCTTGAGGTCGTCTTGGAATCAAAAAACAACGTCAGCGGTCCGAATCACGAAGTTGTCCTCGAACGCAACGGTGAGAGATTCACCGTATGGCTTCCGAGGGTCGAGTCGGCGCTCTGAACGTACGATTCAGGCCTCGGCCGTTGGAGGAGAGCGGCTCTGAATGCGCGCATCTAGCGATCGTTCGCTCGGAATGTCCTGCTGAGATCTGACTACGATTGCTGGGACGGTCGAGGCGTATCCCGAGGGCAAGTCGTGCCAGTTACGATTTCGCGCTCGCGGAATGAGGACTGTCTCGTTTTGCGCATCGATGCCACACGGGAGTCGTTTCGGCTGTCGCCGAGGCCGTTGCTGCCTGAATGGAATCGCGCTCGGCGCCGCCCGTGAAGGACAGTGCCGGCGGACCGTGAGCGCTGGACGAAGGCTCGAGATGCTCGCGCACCACGCGGTGAAGGAGCCGCTTCTCGGGCTCGTGGCGTTCGTAGCGAATTGCGGCGACTTCGCCGGAACCTCCATCGAATCAACCTCGCCCCGCAAACGGCTTGCCGGCGGAGACATCGCGTTCCCCTTCGGATCGCGCCGCCATCTCCGCGACCTCTCTTGGCAGTCGCTCCGCGCCGCCACTTCCTGTTCTCCCGGTCTTCGTGAACGCGCGGTCGCCGCGCGGCGCCGCGTGGCGGCACGCCCTACCCCGATATCCACGGTCGAGCACGACGGCGTCGCTTTCGAAGTCGCCGCAGGTTGTCGGTGGCCTGGTTGTCCTCCACGAGGCCCCCACCGCCGACCGACCCGCGGCGGGCTCGTCGAGCCTCCGGATCGACCGGCCTTGCTATCCCATCAAGAGTCCTCCAAAATGTCTCCATTCAGGAGGAACCATGGCCACACTGAACATCAAGGGCCTCTCTGACACCCTCTACGAACGGCTTCGTGAGCGCGCACGTGCAAATCATCGATCTATCGCCCAGGAGGTCACGCACATCCTGACGGACGTGCTCGAGGAGCCGGAACCCGTCTCCCTCCTCGAACTCCAGGGACTCGGGAAAGAGATCTGGGCCGAGACCGACGCCGCTGAGCACGTCGCAAAGGAGCGCGATTCTTGGGACTGATCGACAGTCTCGGGGAAGGTCCGATCGCCCTCGATACCGCCATCTTCATCTACTGGATCGAAGAGAACCCAACCTACCTGGCAAAGGTCGAGCCGCTCTTCCGGGCGATCGTTAGCGGCGAGATCGAGGCTGTGACTTCGGCGATCACGCTGCTCGAAGTGTTGGTCGTGCCCTATCGCGCCGGCAAGGTCGCATTGGCGGAGCGTTACGAGCGGCTTCTCACTCGCGCCCCGCACCTCCAGCTGGTCGACATCGATCGGCAGCAACTCCGGGCGGCGGCTCAACTCCGCGCAGTCCACGGCGTCCGGACACCGGACGCGCTCCAGCTCGCGGCGGGACTCGCAACACGGGCGACCACGATGATCACTAACGATCGGAGGTTGCCTGCGATCTCGGGGCTGGAGGTCTTGAAGCTTGGGGATCTCGCGTAGAAGCGATGGACCGGGGTGCACGCACGGGAATACACGCGGCCTGGCGAGGCGCTCCTTCTCGATCAGCGAGTACGCATGCAGTCCCTCGCCGCGCATTGCCATCCAATGCCCTCGACGCCCCGTAACCTATTGCTTTTCGTCACCCTCCCCGTCCTCTCGGAATGAGCAGGTCGTCCGTTCGAGTCGGATCGTCGGCTCCATTTAGGGGTTCTTCGCCGTGCGCGTAGCGCGATCGGATCGAATGGGCCCGCCCGTCCCTGAGTCGGCCAGGAGGCCGTGAGAGTTTCGCGGCCACCGGCAATCATCGTGCGACTTGCGCGTCCCCGCTTCGCCCGCCTCTTTCGCCTCGGTAGCCTCTGCGACACGTTCAACCTGCATGTGCTGACTCCACCGATTGCGTGGCTTCCGACGTCGGCAGGCGACTTTGACGTCCGTCCGGCCCGGCCCGTCGCAGCCTTCGTTGCAGCGCGGTTCCTGCCCACGGTCGCAATGGCGGCGACGCCCGTCTCGAGTTCGATCTCGCTCGAGAGCTTCGCGCAGGTCTGCACCGGGCCCGGGACCTGCGGCGTCCTGGTCGACCAGGAGACTGCGCTCGGAAGCGACACACAGCTCGCGACTCTGGGCGACCTTTCCGCCACCGCCGATGCCAACGCCGCTTCCGGGACGGGCCCGAACGCGAACGCGACGATCAACATGACCACGCAGTTCTCGTCCGCCTCGTCCGGCACGACGAGCTTCAGCGGCGGTCTGAACGTCTCGGATCCCGGAGCCGACTTCACGCACGCCTGCCAGGCGAACAACGATCGAAGCGACGGCTTCTCCTACACGTTCGTCTCGAGCGCAGAGGGCTGCTCACCCTCGACTACTCGCTGGCCTGCAGTCCGGTCGGCGGTTCGCTCTGCTCGGGCCGCCTCGAGTTCAGATTAGACGGCGCTTTCTTCGCCGCCGTGGACGTGTCGAACGCGAGCCCGACGGCGATCGGGACAGCGACCCGCCCCGTGATGCTCGGGGCGACCCATACGCTCGAAATCCGGCCGGAACTCGCGAGCTTGAGCGGGACGAATTGCGGCTCGCCGCCGGACGTCTCGTGGTCCGGAAGCGGTAGCGTCGCCTGGTCCTTCGACGCCGCCGCGAGCGACATCGTCCCCTACGCCTTCTCGGGCCGCGCCTTCGCCGATCCCGCGCTCATCTCCGGGATCGTGCCGCCCGACGTACAGGCCTTCCTCGACGACCAGGGTCTCGACGGCGGCTGGTTCGCGGCGGAACTCAGCTTCGACGCCTTCACCGTGGACGGCGACGTCGCGCCGGAGTCCGCGGAGTACCGGAACGCCGTCGTCGCAACCGGGCTCCATTTCGGATCACTCGCGCACGAGGATACGGCGTTCTGCCTCGCCGGTTCTCTCGACTGCAGCATCTTCGTCGAAGACGACTTCCCGACATTCGGCGTCCTCCGGGACCAATACACGCTGCGTGCCAGGAATCTGCGCGTCCTCGGCGTACCGCAGGTGTCGCTCCCCGGCGGCGGCCCGCCAGTGGACGCGTTCGACCTCAACGCGAGCTTCATCTTGCAGGCCAGCGAGACGGGCGTGGCGCCGACCCTGCTCGACGACACGGCGATCGATCCAGGTCTCGAGGCCCTCTTCGGCCCCGGCACCCACGACGTGATTTTGACCTACTTCGGGTCCGGCCCCTCGGGTCCCTACTCGATCGGCTATCGGGTCGAGACGCCCTTCTTCGTACCGGAACTCGACGGACCGACAGGGCTGATGATCGGGGTCCTGGCGATGGCCCTACGCCGACGCCCGAAGCGGCGAAAGTCACCGTCGGCGCAGCGTCGTTAGGCTGGATCGGGACTGCCTCCACTCGCGTTCCTTCGACCCGACGCTCGGACGCCTCGCGAAGGCGCCGGCCCTGCGCATCGTCGGCCGCTTCTCGACCCGCGTGCCCGCCTCGATTCGAAGGGTCCCGGCCCCTCGGGCGCGTCGAGATCGACGCTTCGCGGAAGACGATTCGATGAACGCGGATAGGAAGAGCAAGCTGGATTTTCGGCACCACCGCTCGATCGGGAACTGACGAGTTGTCTCGGCCGGGGCGCCTCAGCCCCTTCCGGGGAAGCTGCAGGAAGATCGCTTCCAGTGGCCGGCGATGGCCTATACGATCCAGGCCGGGTATGAGAAGAGGATCGAAGGCTTCGGGATCAGGGGCGATTCAGTTCGAACGCCGGACCAACTGACCGCTGCCCTGAAGCAAGCGCTGGACGACTCGACGCCGTCGATCGTCAACGTCCACATCGACCCGCAGGCACGGACAAGCCGCAGAAGCATCGCTGGCTCATCGCCTATCAGCTTCCTATCTTCGCGGCTCCACCGACCGAATCGGACAGGAGCCGCGATGATCCGTTCCCCTTCCCTTCGCTTTGCGATCACGCTCTTCGGGCTGGTCGCGCTCGTCGGGTCACTGACGCTTGCGTGCGCCCAGGCGCCCGAACTCCGGCGCCCGCTGGTCAGGACGCGCGTCGACTTCCGCGCCGACGAAGGAATGCGCGTCCACGTGGTCACGCCCTTCGAAGACGAGCGAGAGACCGCCGCGTGCCAGGGACCCGCGGAAGGGAAGAAGACGAGCTCCGGACGGACGAAGAAGGGCACCTCGTCCTCGCGTCCGATGTTCCGGATGCAACTCCTCTGTTCGAAGGCGCCGCCGACCTGGCTCGCGGAGGACCTGATCGAGGCCCTCGAGTCCGCCGACTTCGAGGTCGTCGAGGAAGGCCCCTTCGACGCCGATGTCCTTCAGGTACGCGGCACCCTCCTGATGGCGGAGGTCGAGGTCATGGCCCAGATGCAGTCCGTCCTGTCGGAGAGCGACTACCGCGTGCGCCTCGAGGTCACGAACGGGGCCGGCCTCGTCGCGAGTCGGAACTTCCACGTGAAGTCCCAGGATGTCGTGACCGTGGGCTCCCCGGATCAGACAGTTCTTGACAAGACCCACGGCCGTACGGTCCGGACGATGGCCGCGGCGATCCTCACCCTCGCGAATCGCTACGCCCGCCTCGGCGAGACACCGGCCGAGTGGAGCGGGCCCGGAGACGGCGCGCAGTGGGCTCGATTGAACGGCGAGGGAGCTGCACGATGACGAGAAGATCGAACGCAGCCCGATGGATGATCCTCCTGCTGCTCCTCTCGACGAGCGCCCTCGCCTGCGCACGTCAGTACGTCGCCATGCCGGAGGACGCCCGCGCCAACAACGATCTGGTGTGGACGATCTCGCGCGAGCCGTCCGCACCGCCGACTGCGGCCACCGATGACGAAGCCGCTTCGTACGACGAGACCCCGAACCCGACCGAGGAGGCCGCCCCGTGATCCGACGACTCCGACGTGCCCAGCCCCTCCGCCGCGGCCTGGTCGCTGTCCTCTTCGTCACCTTCCTCACGCAAGCGGGCTGCTGGTCGTTCCAGACCGGCCCAGGGGCGTACGCGCCGCAGGCGCCCAAGGGCGACGGAAGCGCGCAAGCCATCCTGCGCGTGAACGAGGCCGGTGTTCCGTGGGGCAACGGCGAACTCGCCGAGGCGATCCAGAAGGCCCTGATCGGGCGTAAGGCCTTCTCCGCGGTCCACTATCCCGTCGAACCCGCTCCGAGCGCGGACCAGATCATCGTCGAGGTCAGCGGAATCGGCGGACTCGACGAAGCGATCCTCTGGGGAACGATCGCTGCGGCGGCGACCGGCTGGTTCTTCTTCCTGCCCGCCCCCATCCTTCCCTATTTCCAGGACTACGAGGGAGCTCTCGAGGTGACCCTCTCACGCGATGGAAACACGATCGCGACCTTCGAGGTCGAAGCGGAGGCCGGAATCGTGCATGCGATCTTCGCCACGCCGGAGGCCTACGTCGATCCCGCCCGTCGGCAGCTGATCGAACATCTCGCCCTGCAGGTCGCGGACGGCGTGGTAGCGCGCCTCTGAGGTAGCGCGCCTCTGATGATGAGCGGACACGCGATTCGTCTCGGGCTCCTCGCCCTCTCAACCGCGCTCGTTCTCGTGGCGTGCGCGAACGAATTGCGGCCGGAGGCGATCCCGATGCTCAGCCAGCAGAGCTGCGTCGAGCAGCGGCCGGCGGATGCGCTCTTGCTCGACGTGCGGTCGAGCGGATAGGAAGAACAAGCTTGATTTTCGGCACCACCGCTACATGGGGAACTGAGAAGTCGTCTCGGCCAGGGCACCTCAGCCCCTTCCGGGGGCGACTTCAATCGAGCGCTCACGATCCGCTCCGCCGCCGCGACAGCGCGGACAGCGCAGCGACGCCGATCAACAACCCGAGCGCGACCCGCGGCTCCGGCACGTAGTCCGCGAACGGATCCTTCTCGAAGGCGGCCCACGCCTGGTTGTTGTCCTCGTGGATCTCGGTCACCCGGTCCTCGGGATCCAGCTCCACGAAGACGCGCGTGTCCGGAATCGGATAGCCGGCCGGCGCGACGAGTCCCTCGATCCGCAGGACCTGGGTCTCTCGCGCCGCCGGGTCGAAGAACACCGGCGTCGGCTGAGTCACCTCGACGCCGCCCTCGCGCGGGTCGCCCAGGTAGACGCGCACGCCGACCGGCGCGTAGGCCTCCTCCCGCGTCGACCGATTCGCGACGCGCACCTCGACCGCGAACGGCTCGTTCGGAAGGATGCGACCACCGACGACCGCGATGTCCGGCGATCGCTCGAGTTCGGTCGCGAGCGTCGAGCTGATGCCCTTCGCGTAATCCTGGCGCCAGGGCAGATTGAAAGTGAGGTCGGGCGCAGCGCCGTAATAGTTGTCCCAGAAACTGACCGGGGCGACGTCGAGGTCGACGGCATAGTCGACGACGAAGGTGCCGTTCACGTCCCAGTAGACCAGGCCCTGGATCTCGTAGTCGGGCGCGCCGAGACCCTGCGCGAATCCGCCGTCGAGCCAGCCGAGGTCGACGCGGACCTCGACCGAGTCGGAGACCGTGGTGCGATGGGTGTTCATGTCGTTCGCCTCGTAGCTCCCCTCGGTCGCGACGCCGATCGAGGCGGAGACGTTCGCGATGTCGCCGCTCACGCCCTCGCTGCCTTCGACCGAGAGCGAGCTCGAGATCCGCTGGCTCGAGGCGCGGACGAGTTCCTCGGACTCGACGGTCGCCAGACGGACGGTGAAGCCGCCCGCGTCGCCGCTTCCCGGCGTGACCTGCTGGGGCGCCGTCACGAGCAGCGCGCTCGCGACCTCGGGTCGCGCATTCAGTGCCGCGAGGGAGAGGGCCCCTCCATCGGAGTACGAGAGGAGATTGCCCGCCTCGTGGCGGTCCGCGAGGAGCGCGCCGTTCGCGACGGAATCGAGCGCGCGCCAGCTCGGCGGGGAGACGTCGCCGGGGACGACCGCGACGACGTGGCCGAGCGGCTCGTTCGTTTCGCTGCCGAGCACTTCGTACTCGCAGACTTCGTAGTCGATTTCGCTCACGAGCACCCGGTCGCGCCGACTGGCGACGATCGTCGTGGTCAGTTCGAGCTGGCTCGCGTTCGAGCTCACCTTCTCGAAGCGCTCTCCGACGGAACGTCGAAGCTCTTCGTCGACCGAGGCCTTCACGTAGGCGAACTCGGCCGCCTGGAGTCCGCCCTCGAGGCCGCTCGATTCGGTGCGCGTGCGAGACGTGGCCCAATCGGCGCGGACCTCGGAAGCGACCTCGATCGTCGATTCTTCGATGTAGCTGGCCGTGAAATCACAGGTCGAGCCCGCGACCGCCGGATAGCAGGCGTTCACGTCGAAGCAGCCGGGCGTCGACGAATCCACGCACGCCCCGTCCGCGGGAGATCGGTTCTCGGTGTCGAAGTGGATCGGCGGCGCGTTGACGATCACCAGCGGCTGAGCCACGTCGAACGCGGTCTCGCAGGCGGGTGCCGACAGTCGGGCCCCGTCTTCGTCGACTTCGATCGCGGCCAGCGCGACGGGATAGGCACGATCCGCCTCGGCCACCGCGAGCGTCGGCAGAGGCTGGCTGGCGACGAAGTCGATCGCGGCGTCGCCGTCCCATCGCAGGAGGGCGAGGTCCCCCGCGCGACCGGACGCGGTCGAGAGCGCCTCGGCCACGAGGATCTCGCGGGCGAACGAATCGCCGAAGTCGATGTCCGGGTCGCCGAAGGTCAGCACGCGATGACTGGTGGCGTCGAGACGCGAGGGCTCGAGCGTGGTCGAAGCCCGCTCCACGAGAAGGCCGTTGAGGTAGGCCTCGATACCGGTGGCCGGGACGTCCTTGTTGGGGTTCTCGGAGAAGATCCGGAGCTCGTCGTTCGCATAGACGACGATCTCGGCGTCGCCGTCGCGATCGAGGTCGTCCGCCTCGACCGTGAAAGGGCCGCCATCGCAGCCGCACGCCGCTTCGGGGCCGGCGTACTGCACGCCGTCGTTCGTGGCCGTCCAGGGCGAAGCGAGGGTGTCGACCTCGATCTGCGTGAGCAGGACCTGGCCGTCGTCCGTCGTCGCGGCCGTCAGGAGTTGTTCGCGGCCATTGCCGTTGCGGTCGGCACCGACGATCGCGACGCGCGGCCAGACTTCTCCGGTCCATGCGCCGCTCGATCGGTTGCGCGCGGCGTGGCGCGGCGTCGACACGTCCTGCGGCGCGACCTCGACGGCCCAGTTCTGGGACGGGCCGGGATTCTGGTCACGGTAGATCGCGATCGAGGGCGTCTGGATCCACTCATCTCGACCCTGGGCGCCGGTCCAATCGCAGTGGGCGCGATTGAAGGCGATGGCGAGCTCGTCCGCGCCGTCTCCGTCGACGTCCGTCATCGCCACGTCGAACGCCATCGCGCCGACCGGTGCGTAAGCCGGCCCGCGCGAGCAGGCGCCGGAAGCATAGAAGACCGTACTGAACACGAACTCGTCGAGCAGGAAGCGCGTGCGGACCGCGGATCCGTCCGAGCCCTGAAAGCGATAGATCGAGACCTGGATCTGCCCCGACGCGTTTCGCTGGGCGACGACGGTCTCGTCGACGCCGTCGCCGTCGACGTCACCGGTTTCGATCCGGAACTGTCGAAGCTCATCGGCGTAGGCGCCGGCGAGGGATCGATAGGGCGTCGCGAGCGCCGGGAAGGCATGGCCGGTCGGCAGGGAGCTGGCGAAGGTGCCGAGCGAGAGCGAGAGCCGGTTGAGTCCCGGGGCGCTCAGGACGAGCTCATTGCTCTGGCCGATCCAGGCCGTGATCGAGCGCGGCAGGGCACGTCCGCCATCGTCGTCGAGGAAGCGTCCGACGGTGACGTCGATCAGCGTATCGGGAAGCATGCGCGAGCTCCCGCTGGTCGCCGTGTTGCCGGGTTGCTCCATCGCATGGGTGTCGACCGAGCCGACCGCGTCGAGCAGATGCTGCTGTGCGCGGCTGTCGAGCGGGAAGTAGGGATTCCAGGAGCCGGCCTGGGCGACGACCAGTTCCGGGGAGCCGATGACCAGACGCCCCTCGCCGAGCGGGTCTTCGGCGGAGACGGGGGCGGGGCTCGGCTGGGCCAGCGCCGATGCGGAGGCGAAAACGGTCGTGGCCGCAACAGCGAGACTGGTGGACAGGATCCGGTGGGCGACGGCGGAGATGCGCATGGGAAGATTCCTCTCGAGGCGTGGATGCACTCGTCGAGGAAGGCGCAAAGCCCAACGAAAACGGGCAACTCGCGAGCCTGATCGTGAGGGATTCCGCCTCTCGTGCGTCTCAGCTCGCCGAGAGCCGCCGCGCGGCGCTCGGGCGGCCCCCACGGCGCGTGCGCCCTCCCGCCGCGGTGAGCCCGATCGAAGCGATCAGGAGTCCGAGCCGGAATCCCGGCTCAGGCACTTCGACGGCGCCCGCGTCGCAGGCGCCTTCGGGACGGGTGACGCCACGCTGGTCGAGGGCATCGATCGGAGCGGTCAGGCAGCGAAGCGCTCCGGCGTCGATGGCGGGGCTCGCCGGGGTCAGGAAGTGGGTCTCCGTCGGTCCGCCGTTGTCGGCGAGGGGCAGCAGCCCGAGGTTCGGAACGAGCCCCGAACCGGCGCCGCAGGAGGCGTCGCTCCAGCGCGTGCCCAGGGCGAGCGTCGGTCCCGCGAAGGGCGCGCCGCCGAAGACGCAGTCGCCGTCGACGATCGAGTCGCGCACGGCGACCTGGAGCGTGGACGCGGGCGCGAAGGCGCTGAAGTCGAAAGCAGTCCCGTCGGCGAGGGTCGTGAAGACGAACTCGAAGATACCCGCTTCGCCCACGTCCACGTTCGCGGCGGACGCGCCCGAGAGCGTCGCGTTGAAGAAGCGGACTTCGTGGGGCTGCACGTTCGTTGCGGTGCGCACGGAGACATTGGTCGCGTGGGCCGCCAGCGTCGACCGCAGCACCTCGACCTCGCTGGGGGTGGCGAGGCCTGACAGAGTCTCGAGATAGATCCCGCCGGCATAGTCGTGGACTTCCGAATCCCGCATGGTGAGCGTACTCGCATCGAGCACGAGCGCGGTTCCGTCGGCACTCACGCCGGCGTTCGCGAACAGACTCGACCGCAGGTCCAGATCGGCACCGCCGGTCGCGGCGACGATGCCCACTTCCCGGGCGCTGCCGGTCGCGCCCTCGACGTTCTCTTCGAAGCGGGTGTCCGTGATCGTGACCGAGCCGTTCGACGAAGCGACGAGAGCAGCGCCCGCGGCCTCGCTGTTCGCGCTCTCGATCACGTTGCCGAGAAACGTGGCCCCGTCGATCCGTGTCGTCAGTCCGGCGACGGAGACGGCCCCCCCGCCGCCGCTTCCCAGCGAGGGGTCGACGTCGACCCGGTTCTCCTGGAAGAGCGTCGTCCCCGAGACCTCGAGCGCGCTCACCAGCGCGCTGACGGCGCCGCCCTCGGAGCCCGCTTCGTTGAAGCGGAACGTGCCGTCGCGGATCGTCGCGGGCGTGATGAACTCCATCCGGATGGCGCCCCCGGCCTCACTCGCGACGTTCTGATCGAAGACCGAGTTCGTCACGTCCAGTTGCCCAGCGCCACAGAAGAGCGCGCCACCGAACTCCGCCTCGTTGCGGGCGAACGTCGAATCCGAGACCACGAGCGGAGCAAACGAGGAGATCGCACCGCCTCCGGCGAGCGCCCCCGAGCTCGCATCCCGATTCTCCTCGAAGATCGAGCGCTCGATCGTCACGCCGTTCGCGCCCGCGATCGACAGGGCGCCGCCCGGGCGAAGCCCCCCGCCGGTGTTCCGATTGTTCCGGAACAGCGCGTCGAGGATCTGGATCGATCCCGACTCGACCTGCACGGCCGCGCGCCCCGAGACGTCGACGAAGCGGACGTGCTCGACCCGTGTCGCCTGGAGCGCGCCGGGGTCGAGGAGTAGAGCGGGGGCGCTCGACGAGGAGGTGGTCCAGCGCGGGCAGCGATTGATGCCCGTCTCTCCGGCGCAGAGACCGAACGCCGTGCCGGTCGGGGGGAGGACGAAGCGGCTGCGGCCGACGAAGGAGACCGGGAAGGTCGTGCTCACGCTCTCGTCGAAGTCACCCGCGATCCAGATCTCGTCGCCGGCCGCGGCGGAGTCGTAGGCGTGTTGGATGGTCCGACAGGGCGAGCTCTCGACCAGACAGGCATTGCCCGCGTCGGTGCCGTCGGTCGAACGAACGAAGCGGGTCGCGGCCGCCGATTCGAGGGCTTCGAGGGAGAAGACGAAGAGGACGATCAGAAGGAGGAGACTGCGCTGCATCATGACGGAGCCTAGTTCCAGCGAGGCAACGACAACGTGGGCGACTTCACAGAAGCAGCGAATGGCGCGCTCCCGGTCCGCGGGCGGCCGGCGTCGGCCTCTTTCCATGGAAGAGGGACGCTCCCCCGACCGGTCAGTCCGGCGGACGTCCCTCGACGGCGAGACTCGGTCGGGCGTCGTCGAAGACCAGCTGCCACTCGGGCAACCGCAACGCGGCCAGGCAGGATTCGAATCGCTTCAGCGAGGCCCCGCTCGCGCGGTGGCGCTCGAGGAAGCGCATGCCGACCGAGTAGTCGATGCACATGACGCGCCCCGCCGGTCCGAGCATCGACTGCGGCGGCCTGCCGCCGAAGAGCTCCGCGTTCCGCTGGCGCTGCGCAGGGGAGGCATCCGGTCGATAGCGACGCCAATAGTGGCCGACGATCACCGGCGGGCCCTCGTACTCTTCCCACCACGGGACGCGCTCCACCATGCGCCACTTGCCCGAAGCGAAATAGCTGTCCCGCGCCGCCCGCTCGATCCCCGAGGTCGCGACCTTGATCGCGTTCCCCATCTGGTTCGCCTCGTCGTAGGCCGCCAGCTCGGGAATCAGCTCGAGCTTCCGCTTCTCGTCCTTGATGCGCCGCCACTCGAACTGCTCCGCGCGCGCGCGGTCGCGCAGGGCCCGGCCGAGGTCCTCGAGGTTGGGCTGGTTCGCCGCAGCTTCTTCGTGGAAGGCGTCGATCACGCTCGAGGCCGACCGCATCCGTCCGATCGAGGGCTCGTGCCAGCACGCGTGGACGACACGAAGCCCGTCGCGCTCGAGAGCACCCGGCAGGCTTCGCAGGAAGGGGAGGAAGGAAGCTTCCTTCTCGCGTGGATCGACGGCGACGGCGCGATAGACCGCTTCGTCGCGGCCATGCCACCAGCCCTCGCCCGCGCGCTCCTTCTCCGGCTGATCACGAATCGCGTTGATCTCGTGATTCCCGGCGATGCACTGCGCATGGCCCGCGTCGACCATCCGCTTGACCGTCCTGAGGACGGCCGGGCTGTTCGGTCCCCGATCGACGAGGTCGCCGAGAAAGACGAGCCGACGCCCCTCGCCGTGTCTCCCGAGGTCGTCGTATCCGAGCTTGCGCAGCAGACTGACGAGTGCGTCGTACTCGCCATGGACGTCGCCCACGAGATCGAGGGGTCCCTCCGGCAATTCGTGTATGCCACCCGTCGGCACGCTTCGGTTCCTATCCAGCTCGAGCCCGACCCGTCGAGGCGCTGCGCGCGATCGACCCGCTCCGGACTCTGCAGTCTCGACGCCCCGGTGACAAGAGCGCGAGACCGGCGATCCCCGTCGATTCGCGGAGAACCGCGCCACGCGCCTCGACGAGGCCGATCACCGGCGCCGCGAAGCCCCGCCGCAGCGCGGGCCACGACGCGAGCGGCTGCCCCACGCGCCGCGCGTCATCGATCCGCCCGTTCGAAGCTCATGGCCCAGGCCGTCCGGAAGGCGGCCACGATCAGGCAGAGCGCTCCGATCGGCGCCAGGAAGATGCCCGGCCCCGGATCGCCGCCGTAGATCCGGAGGCCCCCCAAAAAGAAGCCGAGCGGGAGCAGCGTCCCGGCCAGCAGAAAGCCGGTCGAAGCGAGGCGCAGGCCGCGGGCCCGGTCGCTCCGAAGGCGAGGCAAGGCCGCCGCGAAACCCAGATGAACGAGCGAGAGCAACGTCCCGTGTGCGTGCGCCAGCCTGAAGAGCAGTCTGCGGATCTCGAAGGCCGGATCGAGGAACCACGCCACCTTGAACCCGTGCATGGCCTCGAGCAGGATGCCGAGGAGCGCGAAGATCGCCAGCGACCACCAGCCGACCGTCAGGTGTCGATCCTGAAGGCGGAACGTCGCCGATCGCTCTTCTTTCTCGGAGGGCTCACTCACATCGCGTCCTATTCGGCCAGCACGACGATCGGGTCCTCGCGATTCCCGCGAAGGCGATCGAACGTCGCCTCGTCCAGATCGCCCTCCGCGTCGATCAACAGCGCGGCGCGGGGCGTCGGCCTCGCGTCGCGCGCGCGCCAGCGAGCGAGCGCCTCGAAGCGACTCACGTCCCGCGCGACCTTCGAGCCCACGTAGTCGTATTCGAAATCCTCGAAGCCGGGAAGCGCGCGGAGCGAGCGCGACCCGACGAAGCGTACGACATCGTAGGAATCCGTCAGGAGCTCCGCGAGCGAGGCGGCCATCCAGTCCGTCCCGGAGGTCTGCTGCGCGGGCGCCCAGCCGTAGTGCCACCCTGCGATCGCGCGCTGACCGGCGTCCCCTTCGAGCAACCAGCGAATCGAGGCGGCGACTTCCTGGTCGTCCGCTTCCAAGTCCGGCGGATCGATCTCGTACCAGGCGTCGAGGTATGCGGCGGTCCAGGCACGCGTCTCGTCCAGGTGACACAGGTTGCAGGCGTTGGGACGACCGGTCTCGACTTCGGTTCGCACGTCGGGACTGTCGATCGTATGGCTTCGCATGGCCTTCATGAGCCCCAGCGTCGTGTGAGGCATGTGGCAGTTGTAGCAGGAGCTCCCCGTGGACCCCGGCGCATGATGCGTGTGCTCCGCGAGTCGTTCGTCCGACCCCAGCGCCTCGTGACACTGCGTACACGCCGCGTTCTCGTCCCGGCCTGCACCGAGCTGATCGTTCGCCCACTCGCTTCTCGGACGCGGGTCCCCTTCATGGGCGTGCATCTCATGACAGGACAGACACGACATTTCCCCCTGCTGAAAACAGGGCGTCTCGAGAAGGCCGTTGAACTCGCGACCGCTCACGCGGACCATGCCGTCCGACCAGTAGCGACGATCGAAGAACCGCGGCGAGCGCGCGAGCTTGGCCTCGACGATCGGATCCCCCTCGCCTCTTCGATCGCGGTAGACGTGCCGCGTGTCGCGGAGGTCGTCGCCCGGGCGGTAGCCGAATCCCTCTTCGTCGTAGCTCGCGCGGCCGGCTTCGTCGGCGAAGTCGTAGACCGAATGACACTGCCCGCAGACCTGCGCGCTGCGCTCGTGATCGAGGTCGGCCGGATTGACCAGGGTGGAATCGTCTTGCGTCGAGAAGTGCTGCGCGTACCGATGGAGCGGATTGCGATGGGCCTCGGCATGCCCGCCCGCCGCTCCATGGCAGGCCTCGCACGAGATCCCGAATTCCGTGACGTGCGTGTCGTGCCCCGCCTCCGGGTCGCTTCGCGGACGTCCGCCGACCGTATGGCACTTGATGCACGATCGGTTCCAGACGCCCACACCGAGGCTAGGGCGGGAGGGGGGCGCCATGAAGATCGAGCCGTACGGCACCCAGCGCTGCTCGGCGTTGATCCAGATGAGCGGGAGCTTCCCGAGACTGCGCCCTTCTTCGGTCGCGAACCAGAAAGCCTGTTGGTGATGGGCGCCGGTCGAGAGCACCAGCTCGAAGGTCCGGCTCTCCGATCCCTTCGTCTCCATGTCCATGAGGAACGCATCGTCCTCTTTATAGAACCGGAAATCGCGACCGAAGAACGTCACGACGCGGTCGTCGAAGTCCGCCACCACGGAAGCCTCCGTCGGCACCTGGGTCATCGTCCGATGATGCGAGCTCCGCCACGTGTCGTAGTGGTGCGGATGGCAGGATCGGCAGGTCTCGGGGCCGATGGACTCCCCCTCGCGGACGACGATCGGACGATCCACGACCTGCGCTTCCGGAATCGAGGGTGGGGCGAGCTGACTGCGCCAGACCGCTTCGGCGGCGAGAGCCAGCGCCAGGCCGAAGAAGAGAGCGACGATCCCGACGAATCGATGGGGACGCCGCCCGCGCAGTCCCGCGACGGCCCCGGCGATCCCCACCGCCAACAGCAGTGCCAGGACGAGCACATCGACGCTCATCGTTTCCTCACCCACACGCGCTCGCAGGCCCCTGATTCCGATTCGACCAGCCGCACCGTAGCCCGCGGATCGGGAAACGGGTCGAGGGCCCCACCCCCGGGCGGCGCATTGGACGGATTCGCCCGGGCCGACGCGCAAGGGGAACTCGAGGGGCACGAGCGGCGATTCCGTCTTGGAATTGGTGGACCTCTGGCAGCCCCCTACCGTTCGCCGCGCGATCTCGTCGATCGCCGCCCGAAGTGGCATGCTCGAGCGCGGGGAGGATCGGTGGCCGGCACATCATCTCGAATTTCAGGGGACCGCAAGGGTCCCGTGATCCGCTCCGTCTCGATCCTGGTGCTCGCCCTCTTCTTCCTCTCCGGCGCCGCCGGCCTGGGATACCAGATCGTCTGGGCGCGAGCCTTCGCGCTCGGCCTGGGCCACGAGATCGCCAGCGTCCTCGCCGTCGCGAGCGCGATCTTCGCCGGGCTCTCGCTCGGGAGCGGCCTGCTCGACCGTCGCATCAGCCAGAGCGCCGATCCCGCCGCGTGGTACGCCGCGCTCGAAGTGCTGATCGGACTCTGGGCCCTCGCCACCCTCGCGCTGATCCCGGCCGCGGAAACCCTCAGCGCTTCCTGGATCGGACTCGAGCACGGCGCCACGGGGCGACACTGGAGCGTGGCCTTCGGCGTGCCCCTGGTCCTGCTCCTGCCGGCGACGGTGGCCATGGGCGCGACCCTGCCGGCGATCGAGCGCTGGGCGTTCGCCGTCTCGCCGGGGCGCCACGTGGGCGCGCTCTACGCCGCCAACAACCTCGGCGCCGTGGTCGGGACGCTCGGAGCGGCCTACGTCGTCCTGCCGTTCCTCGGCTTTCGTTCCGCGATCCTGACTTTCGCGGCGATCAACCTCTTCTGCGGCGCGACCGCGTGGGTCTTGCGGCGGACGGCGCGCCACGCGCCCGCGACCGCGACCGGATCCGGGAGCGCGGCCGCCCCCCGCCCGCGCGACGCGGAGACGCGCGACGGGGCGCGACGACTTCCCTTCTTCTGGTTCGCCACGGGCTTCCTCGGCATCGCGTACGAGTCTCTCGGCGTCCGCATCCTCTCGCGCATCTTCGAGAACTCGATCTACTCGTTCGCCGTCGTCCTCAGCCTCTATCTGGCCGGGACCGCGCTCGGGGCCGCGGCCTACCAGCGCTGGGCCCGGTCGGAACGAACGGAGCCGCTCCTCCGTCGCCTCCTGTCCGGCCTCGCGGCTTCCTGCGCGCTCGGCGGCCTCGCCCTCTACCACGAAGTCGCGCTCTATCGCTGGGGGCGATTCGCGCTCGGCGATGCGCCCGCAGCGGTGGCCGCCTCCGAGGCGCTCGTCGCCGCGCTCGTCTTCCTCCTTCCGACGCTGCTGATGGGCGCGACCTTCTCGCACCTCGTGCAGGGCGCCCGCGGAGAACAGGGGGGCGTCGGACACGCGGTCGCCGTGAACACGCTGGGCTCCGCGGTGGCCCCGCCGGTCGTCGGCGTCCTCGCGCTTCCCATGCTCGGCGCACCGCTCCTCCTCGGCACGCTCGTGGCGGGATACCTGCTCCTGGCGAGACGATGGCTCTTCGTCGTCCTGGCGCTCCCGCTCGTGCTGCTGCGGCCCCTGTCGCTGCCGAGCGAGCTGGTCCGAGAGGGCGAATCGATGATCGCGTGGCGCGAAGGCGTGATGGCGTCGGTCGCGGTCGTCGACACCGTCGAAGGAGCGCGCCGACTCCGCGTGAACGGCCGCTTCCAGATGGGGGGCTCCGATCACGGCCAGCTCACGCGCCGAGAGGCACTGATCCCGCTGCTGCTCCATCCGGCTCCGCGGGAGGCGGCCTTTCTGGGCGTCGCGAGCGGAGGCACTCTGCGCGCCGCGCTGCACTTTCCGAAGCTGCAGGTGACCGGCGTCGAGCTGCTGCCCGAGGTGGTCGAAGTCCTTCCCTTCTTCGAAGACACGGGTCGCCTCGTGGCCGAGAGCGCTCGCGTCTCGATCGTGGTGGCCGATGCGCGGCGCTTCGCTCGCAGCTCGACGGATCGCTTCGACGTGATCGTCGCCGACTTCTTCCACCCGGGACGGGATGGCGCCGGAACGCTGTACACGCTCGAGCATTTCGAGGCGATCCGCGCCCGCCTCGACGACGACGGACTCTTCTGTCAGTGGCTGCCCACCTATCAGCTCGACGAAGCGTCGCTGCGCTCGATCGTGGCCACGTTCCAGGCCGCCTTCCCGTCGGCATGGGCCTTCCTGGGCGACTACGGCGTGAACCGGCCCGGAATCGGACTCGTGGGGCGTCGGTCCGGGGCGCTCGAGATTCCGATCGGCTTTCCGGGCAGAGCCTCTCGGGATCTGCCGCCTCGCGCGGTGCTCGAGCAGAACGGCCTGAAGACCGAAGTGTCCCTCGTGGGCGCGGCGCTCGCGTCTCCCGAGCAGCTTCGTCTCTATGCCGGGGAAGCCGCGATCATGCGCGACGATCTGCCGAGCGTCGTCTACCGAGCACCCCATTTCGCGGCGCAGCGCGACTCCGTGTCCTACGGGCGACTCTTGTCGATGCTCGACCGCGTGGGTCCGGCCGATCTGGACGCGCTGATCGCGCCCGCTACGCCGGCCCGTGACGCTGCGCTCGCGCGGGCCACGCGCTACGTCGCCGCACGGGACGCCTATCTCCGCGGCCTCGTCATCGCAGCGGAAGGCGACGATCGAGCCGCGTTCCAGGCGCTCTGGCGGAGTCACGACCGGAGCGCGGACTTCGAAGAAGTACGCGCGCATCTCGAGCGGCTCGCGAGCGAGTTGGAGGCGCGATCGCCCCCGTATGCGCGTGCGATTCGGGATCGGCTCCGAAGCCCGATGCCCCCCGCGCGCTGATCCGCGACGCGCCGTGCCCCGGGGAGCCGAGACCCGGTCGATCGGCCTGCGACAGGGCGGGTCTTCGTCCCCCTCGCGGACGCAGCCGGGGCGCCCCGTCGCGCGCTCGCGACGGGACGGACCCGGCTGCCTCCCTCGAGGAGACGATCCTCGGGCTACGGCTTCGGCTCCGAGGATCGCCGGCGGACGCCGAGCAGGGCCAGCCCGAGCCCGCCGGATCCCAGCAGGCATCCGAGCGCCGGCTCCGGAACGGGCGTGGCCTTCACGAACATCGCGTTGAACTGGCTGTCCGTCGGGGTGCCCGACGCGTCGAAGCAGTTCACGGTCGCGTTCCCGGTCCCCCAGAAGCCGACGTTGCAATACGCGTCACTCAGGCCATAGCTGGTCACCTGGACGTTGCCGCCGTCGATGCCCTGCTCCTCGAGCCCGAACCAAAGGAGGGTGTACTCCCCGGTGCCCGTCCGGCTGGCGGTGATCCCACCGTCGGCCGAGTTGAAGGCGTAGGTCGAAGGCGGCGCGTAGGCCAGCGTGCTGGCCTCGCTCGCCCAGGCGAAGCCGAGCGAGAAGTCCTTCTCGTCCGGCCGCACGAACAGCACCGAATAGCGTGAGTCGACCAGGAAGCCGGCCGGATCGGTGCACTGGACGAAGACCGTGGTGTTGGTCCAGCCCGTGGTCTTGCAGCGTGCATCGTTCCCGAAGCCGTAGGCGGATACCTGGGGATGGCCGCCGCCCGATCCGAAGTCGTCGAAGTCCTCGAACTCGATCGAGTAGGTGCCAACGGACGTCCGAGCGGCGTTGATCGCTCCGCCGCCGGGATTGTTCGCGTAGGCTCCGGCGAGCGTATAGCTCGGCGCGGTCGCGTTGTTGGCCCACGCGTAGGCGGCCGCGGTCTCGATGTCTTCGGCCTTCAGGTAGAAGACCGAGAACAGCGTGTCGGCCGGCGTCCCGCTCGAGTCGAAACAGCCGACGTCCGCGTAGCCCGCGGACCAGCCGATCACGTTGCAGTAGTTGCCGGAGTTTCCGTAGGCGTTCGCCTGGACGTTCCCACCCCCGGGAATGAAGTCGAACGAATCGAATCGCACCCGGTAGTCCCCGGTCCCGAGTCGTTCGATCGTCGTGCCGTAGCCCGAGCGGTTGAAGGTCCAAGGCCGGTCCGTCACGTCATACGACGAGGCGGTCGGAGCGTCTCCCCAGGCGTAGGCGAAGTTGCGGGCCCACGTCTTCTTGGGCGGGCGCAGGAACATGACGGCGTACCGGCTGTCCGCCGGATTCCCGGACGCGTCGTGACATCGCACGTTCACCGTCGAGCTGTCCCAGTTCCGGACCTTGCAGCGGATGTCCGAGATCCCGTAGGCGGTGACGAGGACGTGCCCGCCCCCCACGCCGACGTCTTCGAATCCCGAGAACGACATGGAATAGTCCCCGGTGCCGGATCGCGAGGCAGTGATGGCGCCGCCGTTCGGCTCGTACGCGTAGAGGCTCGCCGGGGAGTAGCTCGCCGACGAATCCGCATCGGCCCAGGCGAAGGCGACGCCGTCGTCGCCCGCATCGGGACGCCAGATCAGGACGTTGAAGGCCGAATCCGCCGGAGCGCCGCTCGGCGAGAAGCAGAGGACCGTCGCGTTCCCCCCGCCCCAGCTGCGGACCTGACAACGGCTGTTGCCGCTGCCGTATGCGGTCACCTGGACGTGTCCGCCGCCGCTTCCCACGAGCCCGAAGTCCGCGAACGAGACCTCGTAGACCCCCGTCGAGGAGCGCGTCACCGCGACCGGCGCACTGCTCCCGCCGTTGTGCGTGTAGAACGACAGCGGGGTGTAGGACGGGGAGGTCGGGCTGGCCGCCCAGGTGTAGGCGTACTGGGTGTCGTTCGCCTGCGGACGCAGATAGATCACGTTGAACAGCGAGTCGGTCGCACTGCCCGACTGATCGAAGCAGAGGACCGAAACCCGGGTTTCGGTCCACGAGGCCACCTTGCAGTAGTCGCTCGAAGTGCCGTAGGCCGTGACCTGGACATGTCCACCTCCGCCGGGCAGCTCGCCCAGCTCCAGGAAGTCGACGGTGTAACGGCCCGTCCCGATCCGTTCGATCCGGATGTCGCCGCCGGCATCGTTGTAGGCAAAGACCGTGTTCCCGACTTCGTAGGACGGGCTGGACGACTGCGAAGCCCAGGCGAATCCGTAGCTCTGCTCGTGGGCCACGCTCGCCAGCGGCGCGCCCACGAGCGACAGCAGGAGAAGCGCGCACGCGCTCAGCAGGCGCGAGCGCAGGTCTGGGTTGAGTTGCATGATCTTCGGACCTCCCTCGAAGCCGCCGGAGATCGCCGAAACCGGGTTCGGCGATCGGTCGACGCGGGGCTCCTGCCCGAAGGACGAGCGTTCTCGCCGCGGGGCTGGAACCGGATGTGAAGGCCGGATGCGATTCGACGGGCTCGAACCGACCGGCTCGCGAAGAACACGCACTCTGCATGCGCTCCGCTGAATCGCTCCTTCGAAGGATCGAACGTGTGCGCCCTCCGCTCCGTGAAGGCCTTCACAGGGGGGCCGAAATCTCCTTCGAGCCCGTCTCGCGCGCTCTGGAGTACGCTCTCCGCGCGATGACCGAAGACGATCTCCTGACGAGACTCCTGGGCGCCTGGCGCGGGACCTGCCAGACCTGGTTCCAGCCGGGCGTGTTGGCCGACACGTCGGCGGTGACCGGCACCTTCCGCGCGATGCCGGGCGGCGCCGCGATCCGGCACGTGTATTCTGGAACGCTCCTGGGCGAGCCTCGGTCGGGCGAAGAGTGGATCGCTCGGAACCGCGTGACCGGCCGCTACCAGGTCGCCTGGGTCGACGTCCCCCACATGAGCTACGGCCTGCTCTTCTCCGAAGGAGAGCCGCTCGCGGGCCCCGCCCTCGGCTTCTGCGTGTCGGGGCAGTACGACGTCGCGGGCGAGGACGGGAAGCCCGGCGACGCCTGGGGCTGGCGCACCGAGTACCGCCTGTTGGACGACGACCACCTGACCCTCACGGCCTACAATCGGACGCCCGACGGCCAGGAAGCAAAGGCCGTCGAGCTCGCCTACACGCGCACGGGCTGAGCCGAACGCAGGTCGCCTGCTCGCGGCCGCGTCGCCTCAGGCCGCGATCGCCACCGACGCGGGATCGCCCGCCGCCGGACCGCCCTGCCCCTCCCCCGATCGGCTCCGCGGGGCATCGATCCGGAGGGCCGATCCCGCGAGGCCCGCGTCGCCGGTCGACGCCGAGACGATCTCCAGGAGGCGCTCGGCCCTGACCTCGGGCCCGTCGGCGAGTCGCTGCCAGCGCGCGTCCTCGTGCACGAGGTCCAGCAGCGACCAGTGCAGGCGGAGGAGGATGAAGAGAAGGATGCGGGTGGACACGATCACGCCTCGCGGGATGCCGGCTTCGACCTCCTCAACCTACGGCCGACGGCGCGCGCGCTCTGTGAAGACGCTCTCAGATCGGACGGTTCGGGACCCTCATCGGAGGCGATGGGCCTCTGCTTCGCTCGTCGGGCCGCCGGACGCGGCCCCGAGGTCGGCTGAGAGGTCGGCCCCGCGCAGCATCGCGAAGAACGTCCGCCGATCCGCCGGCGTGAGCTTGCGGAACGTCACGAAGGCCGGATGCGCGGCGGCGGCCGCCGTGGGGTCCAGCTCGAGGGCCCACAAGGGATCGATCCGGTTCGGCAGCATCGAGTAGCGGAGATCGATCACCGTGTCGGGACGCCTCGCATCGAGGGCGAGCGCATCGCTCGAGAACCAGCGGAAGCGCTCGAGCGAGCGCGCCTGCTGGCTCTCGGGGTCCAGCCAGGGGAGATCGCGCGGGATCGAGAGCCGCTCGCGGCGCTCGCCCTCGTAGATCGTCGGGCGCAGGACGAGGTGGACCGCGTCGACATGGAATCGGCCGTCCGTTTCGTAGATCGTCTTCCAGAGCAGGAGACTGCCGAAGGCCGGCTTGGCATCGACCCGCGCGGGCGCGTGTCCGCGGCGCTCCGCGAGCGCGAGGCCGACGGACTCGACGCGCTCGCGTTGGACGACGCCGAGCAGCAGATAGGCGATCGCCCAGGCGAAGGCGATCCGCGCGCGTCCGGGGCGGCCGGTCTTCGCCGCGAGGAGAGCGATTCCGGCCAGCGGGAGCGTGAAGAGCGGGTCGATGATGGAGACGTTGTTCCAGGCGACGCGGAGCTCCGTGAAGGGCCAGAGCAGCTGCGTGCCGTAGGAGGTGCAGCCGTCGAGGAGACCGTGGGTGGCGAAGCCGAAGAGGCAGTAGAGGTAGACCGTGCGCCACGACAGGTCGCGCGCGACGAGCGGGCGGAGCACGAGCGCGCAGGCGAGCGCGCCGATCGGGACGAAGAAGAGGGAATGGGTGAATTGCCGGTGGTACTCGAGGAAGAGCAGCGGGTCCTCGGACGAGCGGATCAGGACGTCGAGGTCGGGCGCCATGCCCGCGAGCGCACCGAGGACGCCGGCGCGCAGGACGTGTTCGGGGCGCGAGAGCGACTGGGCGGCGGCGGCGCCGAGGGCGGCCTGGCTGATCGGGTCCATCGTGGCGTTCGTGCAGCGCTTCGGGAAAGGCGGCGCGCAGCGCACCGCCGGGAGCCGGGATCGTCCGGAACGCACCCGATCGGACGATAGGGAATCGAGACGGCTCCGCTCCGCGGGCGCGGCGCATGCCTCGGTGCGGACGAAGCGGGTCGAATGCTCGCCGCGCCTCAGCGCGGCTCGAGCGCGAAGAACCAGGCCCAGCCGGGATCGCCGCCCTTCGCGTTCGACGGAACGCGAAGCGTCTGGCGCGGGTCTGTCTCACGCGGGAGAAACACATGACCGAGAACACGCTGCCCCTCGACGAACCCGAAGCCCTCGAGAGGCAGTACCGAGCCGATCCGGAGGCCTTCCGCGCGGAGCTGGTCGCCCTCTCCGGCACGCGCGCCGGGCATGCGATCGCGCGCGCGTGGCGGGCGCGACTCGACCTCGAGCCGAGCCACGGCGAAGGAGAGACGGCGACCTCGCGCGTCGACTGGTTCGAGGTCGCCGCGCTCGCGCTGGTCGCCGGCTTCGGCATCCGCATGATGACGCTTCTGGAAGACGATGCATGGGTCGCGCGAACCGCCGCCTGGATCGTCTTCGTCCCCGTCGCCCTCGTCCTCCGGCAGCGAGGCGCGCGGTCCCGCAAGGCGGACCTCGGCGTGTACGGAATCGCGATCGGTGCGCTCTCGCTGGGCCTCACGATCCCGATCGGGACCTCGTCCACCGGAGACCTCGTGCTGATCCACACGCCGCTCCTGCTCTGGGCGTTGGTCGGGATCTGGGCGGCCGGCGATCGCTGGCGACGCGAGGCCTTCCGGATCGACTACGTGCTCCGGTCGGGCGAAGTCCTCGTCTTCACCGGGGCCATCCTCCTCGGCGGCGTGCTGCTCACCGCGCTCACGGTCGCGATGTTCTCGGTGATCGAGATCGAGATCGCCCCGTGGTACTACGAGAACGTCGTGTTGGTCGGACTGGCGGCCTCGCCGATCGTCGCCGCCGGCCTGGCCCGCGCGCGCGAGTTCCGAGGCGAAGCGCTCGCGCCCCAGCTCGCCCGGATCTTTTCGCCGCTCGCCCTCGCCACGCTCGGGGCGTACGCGCTGGCGATCCTCTGGACCGGCCGCAGCCCGCACGAGGATCGCGCCGCGCTGATCGTGCTGAACGCCATGCTCGCCGCGGCTGCGGCGCTGATCGCGCTGGCGACGCTCTCCCCCCAACCGGAGAGCCGGAGCCGGTGGATCGGTTCGATCCAGGCGGGCATCGCCTGGATCGCCGTCGCCGTCGACGCGCTCGCCTTGTTCTCGATCCTCTACCGGACGATCGAGGGCGGGTGGACGCCGAACCGCGTCGCCGTCCTCGGCGAGAACCTGCTGCTCTTCGTCTTCCTCGCCGGCGTGGCGGTCCATCTGACGCGCTTCGTGACGGGGCGTGGCGCACACGACGCGCTCCGCCGTTTCGTCGCGGGAGTCCTGCCCGCCTTCCTGGTCTGGACGCTCTTCGTGATCTTCGCCCTGCCGGCGCTCTTCGGCTTCGCCTAGGAAGATCTCGATCGTTTCGATCGTGCGCCTCCCCTGCGCCTCGACTCCGTACCTTCGAGCAACGGAGATCGAGACGACTCGGCGTCGGCCGACGCGTCCGCCCGGCGCGCGCGCCAGAGGGTCCGAGGCGCCTTCGCTCGCGGTGGCCTTGGGCCATTCGCGCGCTTCGCCGGCGGGCGGAGCGGTCCAGGACGACCCGTACGTCGTCGTCGCGGGGTTCGGTCCCAGGGATCGGACGCGTCGCGACGCTCCGGGAGCACGTCGTCACGCGCTCCACCGCGCGCCTTTCCCGGGCTCTAAGCCGAGCGGCGCGGCTGCGCTCGTCGGCCGGCGTCCGCGCCCGGCGGCGCGGGCGCGGCTAGCGACGCGGCCGGTGCGCCAGTCCCGCGAGACCGAGGCCGAGCAGCAGGGCCGTACCGGGTTCGGGGACGAAGACGAGGTTGTCGAGCGCGCCGGAACCGAACAGGTTGTAGTCGATCCCGACCACGTCCGTCGGGTCGAAGCCCGCGTCCTCGCTGAAGAACGCCATCGGCGTGGCGCCCCCGCTCAGGAGCGGACCGACACCGACCTGATCCGCTTCGAGCAGCGTATCGAGGGTCAGGATGCCCGGGAATCCGTCGACCGGATCCCCGGTGAAGTTCATCGTGAGGTCGTAGAGCCGGACGAGCCCCGCGCTGTCGCGCAGCCGGACCTCGGCCGGACCGTTGCCGTTGATGTCGATCACGTCGAGGCTCAGGACCGTCACCGCCTGATCGAAGACGACCGAGATCAGGTTGTCCCCCGGATCGTCGTTCGGCGTATCGAAGATGCCGGGGACGGTCTGCGTCGTGACGTTCATGTTCTGGACGATCAGCGCGATCCCGGAATCGACCAGCAGGTCGGGATCCGGACCGCCCGCGTTCGGCCCCGTCGTCGACGTGTCGAAGGCGGCGACGCCCGCGAGGTCGGGGCTGCCGATCGTGACGTTGGCGATCGGCGTCGCGAACAGGAATGTGCCGGCGGTGCCGCCGGTCGGGTTCGGGTTCTCCCCGTTGACCAGGCCCTCGAAGTCGAGGGTGATGGCCGAGGCGCTTCCGGCGAGCAGGACGAGGCCGGCGGCGAGGAGGAGCGAGCAAGAGCGTGAAACAGCAAGCAGCGTAGGCATGAAGCCCCCTTTTCCCAGGAGGCCCCATTCTATCCCCATCCTCGCCCGCCGGGGCGGTTTTTTCCCGGAATCGCTCCCCCGGAACGAAATAACGGTCGCCTGAAGCGACGGATCAGGCCGGCCCGTCGAACATCCGGGTGCTTGCGAGACGGACTCCCGGAGATCCGGGCCGGATCGAGCACAGGTTTCGGCTGGAGCGCTTGTTCCGGACCCGGCCCGAACCCGAGTCGCCACGGATCGCGGCGCGCTTGGAAAGGCCACCGCCCGCTCGACTAAGCTGGGTGGGCCGCGAACCGCCCTCCCCCGTGTAGGAGCCTCTCCATGTCAGGCCTACGCCCCACGCTCGCGCGCGCTGGCGTCGTCTGCGTGCTCACCGCGCTCGTCGCAGGCGCCTGCGTGCTCGACGCGGTCCGGATCGTCGCGATCGACGTGCCCGCGCCGTCGCCGGCGGCCGCTCGCGGCGACCTGCTGGGCGCCGAACGCGTCGCGCGCTACCCGGTGCTCGCCTATCGCCTCGTCACCGCACTGGCGACGCCGCGCTACGCGCGACTCCGGGAGTTCGAAGCCATCGAGAGCGGCGCCACGCTCTACCGACTCCGCTACCGCACGCCGGGCGTCGACGGCCGCCTCGTCGTGGCGAGCGGACTCGTCGCGATCCCGCACCGACGCCCGTTCCGCAGCACGATCGTCTACCACCACGGCACGAGCGCGAATCGCGAGAATGTCCCCTCGTATCCCCTCTCCCGGCGAAGCTTCCTGCTGTCTTCCACCATCGCCGGGACGCGAAGCCTGCTGATCGCCCCGGACTACGTCGGCCTCGGCGGCAGCGAGGACCGCCACCCGTACCTGCACGCGGTCACGGAGGCGTCCGCCTCGATCGACCTGATCCGGGCGAGCGATGCCCTGCTCGAGTCGCTCTCGATCGACCGCCCCGACCCGCTCTTCCTGATGGGCTATTCACAGGGCGGGTACTCGACCCTCGCGGCCCACCGTGCGCTCGAAGGCCTCGCCCGAGACGAGATGAAGGTGGAGGCCAGCGTGTCGATCTCGGGACCGACGGACCTGCGCGGGATCAGCCTCGCCCAGGCGCTCACGGGGACGGCGCCGTCCCATGCGTTCTACCTGGCGTACACCGCGAGCGCCTATGCGATGGCCTACGACCGGCCCCTCGAGACGCTGCTCGCCGAGGAATACGCCGAGCGGATCTGGGACGTCTTCGACGGGCACCATGCGACGTCCGAGATCGTCGCGGCGCTTCCCGAGGATCCTCGACGGTTGTTTCGCGCCGACTTCCTCGAAGCGTACGCGGCGGGCGGCGCGCACTGGTTCACCGACGCCCTCGCCGCGAATTCGGTCCTCGACTGGACCCCCGAGGCGCCGATCCGCTTCCTCTTCGGCAACGACGACGTCGACGTCTCCCGTGCCGAGGCCCGGGCGGGCGCGGGCGCCCTGCGCGCGCGAGGCGCCGAGGCGGAAGCCGTCTCGCTCGGCGACCTCGATCACGGGAAAATGATGCTGTCGGGGATCGCGCAGGCGCTGCGCTGGCTCCGCGAGCGCGAAGCCCCGCGCTGACCCGCCCGCCGCGAGGCCGGCAGACGCGGCGAACGCGAGCGGACGAGGCACCCGGGGCCCGAGACCAGGCGCCCGGGGCCCGAGACGAGGAACCCGGGGCCCGAAAAGACGACGGGCCCGGCCATGCTGGCCGAGCCCGTCGCGGAGCCGAGTCCGGTCGGCGCGCTCTCGTGCGCCGAACCGGAAGCGGGATTCCTCAGGCGTTGCGTCGACCCGCGTGGCCGAGACCCAGGAGGCCGAGCCCCATCAGGAGCGCGGTGCCGGGCTCCGGAATCGGGTTCAGCGAGATCTCGTCGAGGTCGAGCGTGACCAGGCCGACGCCGTCGGGGTCGGTGGTCGAGAACTGGAGGTTCACGACGTCCTGGAAGCCCGCCAGCGTGCAGCCGCCGGGGCGCTCGAACACGCAGAGGCCCGGTGCGACGGTCACGTTGAACGTGAGCTCGGTCCAGACCCCACCCGGAACGGGCGCGAAGGAGATGAGGTTCGTTCCCGGCGTGTTCAGCGCAGGCGCGAGCCGCGTCGAGAAGTTCAGCGGCACGGGAGAGTCGTGACGCACGTTGGCCGTCAGCGAGAGGACGCCGTCGCCGATCCAGTCACCGATGAAGGCGCCGCCACTCGGGTTGTCCGCTCCGGTCCCGCGGAACAGGATCGGCCCGCCACCGAAGGGCGAGTTGAACGTCGAGTAGTCGAAGGTGGTGGAGACGTAACCGCCGCCGTCCGCACCGCCGCTCGCGACGAAGGTGAGCGGGCCGCCGCCCGCGTCCGTCCAGTTCTCCGTACCGGTGTCGAAGGACTCCGTGAACGGCACCGTGACCGCCGATGCGGTCCCACTGGCCAAAAGCCCCATCGCGATCAACACGATCGCGCTGGTGCGAATCATCATCCGATTCAGCATTACTCTGATCCTCTTTCCCAGGATGCCGATCGCGGGATCGCGTTCGGCGCTCTCTTCGCTGGCTGGCCGAAGCATGGGTCTTCGGTTGGCGTGCGATTGCTCTGTCGGCGACGTGTCCGGATTCAGCCGATCGAATCCCCCGATCTCGTCCACACCCGCAGCGGGTCGGGTCGTATCCGACCCGGAACGCTCGTGCGCGAAACGCGCCGCCGTCGGTCCGCGGATCCAGCCCGCTCTCGATGGAGGACGAGCCGACGTCGGACGAACAACCGGCGCGCGGTTCCGATCGGGATCGGAGACCTCGCGGCCCGCATGATACACATCAAATCGCGTCTGGCGTCCGGTTCATGCGCGCCGGATCCGGGACAATCGGACGCGTCGAACGGAACCGGCCGGCGTCGGCGGTGCGAGCCGATCCCCCGCCACGGTCGAAAAAGGCGAGTCGTTGCGGGCACGACCGCACGGAAGCTGCACTCGGCTTGCAGACGGCGTGCGCCCCCGACGAGCCGTCCTGCCCCCCCTTGATGACGTGGGGGCGACGCGCCGCCGCGGCGCGATTCGAATCCTCGGCGCTAGCGACCGGGTGGCGAGAAGCCGGGCTCCATGATCTTCAGGATCTGCGGCAGGAGCCTGCGCGTGCTCACCATCTTCACCGCCTCGAGACCGTTCTCGCCCTCGCGCGCGATCGGGACGCGGGCCAATCGGCGGTCCATCATGAGGTCGAGGATGTCGAGCGCGGTCGCGCTCTCCGGAAGCCAGAAGACTTCCTTCGAAGCGTAGTGCTTGATCGGATCGTCCCATCGGTCCTCGAGGTCGACGATCATGCGTCGCGCGACTTCGAGCGTGAGGTCCTGCTCCGAGAGCACGCCGACGAGCGCGCCACCGCGCGTGACCGCGACGGCCCCGACCGGCGTCTTGCGGGTCAGCATGCGGTCGAGCGCGCTCTTCACCGAGTCGCCTTCGTCGGCGGTCACCATGGGATTCGTCACGATCTCGGCCTGACCGACCTTCGAGAGCGCCTCGCGGTCGGCCTCGCCGAGCGCGTCGAACGCGACCTTCATCCAGATCTCGAGGCGCGCCAAGCCGACCGGAATCCCGTTGTCGTCGTAGGGCGGATCGCCGGGCTGGATCAGCGGGACGTGTCGAAACCCCTTCCCGACCATCAGCTTGCCCACGTCGATGAACAGATCGTCGAGGGTCAGCGCGACGGGATTCGTGCGCATGTAGTCGTGGACCTGGGCGTCCGCATCGCCCGGGATCGGATGCTCCGCGAGCTTTCGCAGCACGTCGCGCGCCGTGTAGACGCCCTGGAGCTTGCCCGTGGAGGGGTGGGTGACGAGCAGACACGCCGTGCGGTCGCGCTCGAAGGCGTCGAACACGACGCGGTAGGGCTGGTTGGAGCGGACCGGCGAGAGAAACGCCGGCTCGAAGACTTCGCGGACGGTCGCAGCGCCGAGGGACAGCAGACTCATCGAACTCCTCCTCTGGCCTCAGGCCCGCGCACGACGCGTCGCGCAGAAGACCATCTTCTCCCGCTCCATCGTGTCGATGTCGTCGAGGCTGTATCCCGCTTCGAGCAGCAGCTCCTCGGTGTGCTCGCCGTGGGCCATCGCCGGTGCCGGATCGAACTCCGCCCCGTCGTAGTTGGCGACCAGCATCTCTTCCCCGTCCGAGGCCATGACCGGCGCGATCATGTTCCGGTCGCGGAGATGCTTGTCGTCGGCGACTTCCTCGAGGTGCACGTGCTTCTGAGCGGGGATCTTGCCGATCAGCTCGATCACCTCGTCCGGCGTCATCTGCTTCGTCCGCTCCTCGATCGACGCGCCGATCTCGTCGCGATGGTGGAACATCTCCCACGAGTCCGTGCAGTGTTCGGCCAGCTGTTCGGCACCGAGCACGTTGCCGAGGGCCTTCGAGGCCGCGGTCGTGACCGCACCGATCACCACGTACTGCGGCACCGTCTCCGTCGCCCCGTCCTCGCGCGTTCGCTCCTCGGGCTTGCACTCGAAGTTGCCGAAGCTCGGAACGAACCAATGCCGGTCGTAGGGCTGTCGATCGAAGGGCCCACCGCCCATCATCTCCTTGAAGCGCTGCGTCCAGGCCGTCGTGCCCATGTAGCCCTGCCCTTCGACGGCGATCCCGAGCAACGTCACGTCGTACTTGATACCGATCCCCGTCTTCTCCGCGATGCGGATGCCGGTCGAGACGTAGAGCGCGGCGCGACAGGCGGCCCAGTGGTCGATCACGGAGGGGCCGCCCAGGTTCGGCTGGCCGTCCTGCGCGCGCTGGTACGTGTAGCCCGCGCGCGCGATCGCGGTGTGGTGGAGCCCGAGGCGACGCGTGCCGTCGTAGCTGCAGTTCACCGCGACGGTTCGCGGATCGATGCTCTGGAGATGCTCGTACGAGAGACCGAAACGGTCCTGGAGGGACTCGGCCAGGTTGGTGACCCGGGCGTCGAAGCGCGTCTTGCGTGCGAGCCGGCGAATGATCGAGACGGCGGTGTCGCTCTCGAAGTCGAGGGCGAGCGTCCGCCAGCTGACCTTGGAACCGGGGATGTCCGCGCCGTAGCCCGTCGCCTCGTTGATCAGACTCGCGCGGCGCGGCTGGCCCTCGTCGTCCTCGAAGGGCAGGATCAGCCGGGAGCCGTCGACCTGACGGACGTTCTCGATCTCGATGCCGCTGTGCAGCGTGCGTTCGAGGTTGACCTTCACCCGCCCTTTGAACACGTGCGTACCCACGAGCAGCACGGTCCCCGCCGAGTAGTTCTGGATGGCTTCCAGGGCCATCGCCTGCCGAATGTCCATTCGATCCTCCCGGAGATTCCGCGGGCGCCGGAGCGCCACGCATGGATGCCACGTCCGTCCGATCAGCCCGCGATGCGAACCTCCAGATCGAAGACGTGGCGATCCGCGCCCTCGATCTTCGGTCGCACGAGTCGCGCGACGACGGTCTCGTCGTCCACCTTCCAGAGCGAGACCTCGAGGTCGTCTTCCTGGTAGAAGGGGCGAAGGAAGGCCGGCACCCGGATGCCGCGCAGGCGCGCGACGTCGTCGTCGGCGAACTCGCGCAGGACGTCGTGGGTGACGATGCTGATCGCGCACGGGCCGTGGGCGCGCGGATCCGACTCGTCGACGTGGCGCAGGTTCGGATCCTCCGAGGCACACGCCCAGCGGAAGACGAGTCGCTTGCCCGCGAGCTGGTGAGCGATCACGGAGTCCGGATCCCGGTCGGGCACGACGACAGGATGCTTGGGCGGCTTCTCGACGCCGTCCGGCGCCATGCCGGCGACGCGACACATGATCGCGACGTCCTGGTAATGGGTCTTCCCGTCCTGGCTCCAGAGCTCGCTCACGTGCCGGACGAAAGCGCTGCCCTTCACGCCGTAGATCCCGTCGAGGTGATGGCGGATCTCGCCGAAGGCGGTTCCGGGCATCGGAGCATGGAAGGTGATCTCGGCGCCCATGTAGAGCCCCCGACCGCGACCGTCGGAGCCGGACTCGCCGTGCTGCCAGGTGTCGTAGCCGCCGGGCCCGCAGATCGTCGTCATGACCGGCTCGGTGTTGCGCGCGTACTGCAGGACGAGATTGTGTCCCGTCAGCGGGTGCGCGAGCGTGCCGGTCCCCTGCTTCAGCCATCGCTCGCGCGCCGCTTCGCGCACCGCATCCGAGCCGACGCCGTCGACATCGCTCGCCTCGGCCAGCAGCGGCCGGAGATTCCACGACCACGCGATCGGGATGGACGGAAACGACTTGCTCGCATCGTCGACGGCGACTTCGAACTCTGTACCCACGACCCAACCCTTCCTCGGGGACGCGCGATGGACGCGCGAGCACCGGCGATTTCGTGCAGACGTCCGGCCGCGGCGGGGTTCAGTAGGCGGCGGACCCGGAAGAGCCTAACCGCTCGATCGAAGGATGCGAGGCGCGCGCACGAACTAATGAACGACGCGCACCGCGCACCGTCGCACGAACGATCGCGATGGGGGGAGTCGCCCCTGAGACGGATCTGACGCGAGTAGGAGAGGGCGGAGGGCGCACGATTGTCGACAATCCGACGCCGATCGACCGAAGGGCGGCGCCGCGCGTGGGCGCACGACTCACGCCATCGTCATCAGGTCCGGAAAGCCCGAGGGGTCGTGACGGCCGATGCAGAGATGCTCGAAGATGCCGTAGCCGGTCTGCCCGTCGAAGGACGCCCGCGCAGCATGGTCGATCATGCTCCAGGCGACGCGCTCCTTCGTGGCCTCGGCGTCGAGGTCGTGGTCGACCCGTTCTACCCACTTCTCGCCCATCCAACGTCCGTGGTTCCAGCCGTCGTCGTCGGGTCCGTAACCGAGCCCGACGCTGAGCGGCATCGGGCCGAGCGGCTCGACGTCGAGCTCGAGCGCCTTGCCCCCGCGCTCCTTCACCCCGAGCCGCGCACGGACCGGATAGCGCGTGCCCGGCGCATACTCGATCTCGACCTCCGGCCAACCGAGCTGATCGACTCGACCGTCGGGTCGGACGCGGATCGCGTGATTGATCGTGCGCATTCCGTCGGGCTGTTCTTCGAGCACGAACATGAGCGAGAAGTCGTCGAAGCGAAGCGGGATCCAGCACCACCACATGGCGTGGTCGCCGAACGGACGCTTCGGGCTCGTCGCGTCGCCGACCGGGCGCACGCCCCACGAGCGATCCCGCGCACCCACCCAGTCGGTCGCCTCGATCGATCGATCGTCGACGCGAACCCGACCCGCGACGTCCGCCTGCTGAACGAAGCGGAAGGCGTCGAGGATCAGGGTGTCGCCCTGACGCATCAGGTGACGGGGTTCGTCGGTCGCCGGGACGGCGGCTTCCCAGGTGAGGTCGACCTCGATCCCGCTGCCCGGATCGTCGCAGCGGAACGAGACCGTCTGCAGCGCCTCGGCGACGTCGATCTCGAGCGGACCGACGCGCTGGACCATGCGGTCGTCGGAGAGGGAGCCCGAGGTGCGAAGCGACGTCAGCCGGCGACCCTGACGGATCGCCACGTAGCCGTCGATCACGCCGACGCCCGGGTACACGCCGAGCCCCGCGGCGAGCTGGACTTCCCCGCTCCGGTCGACGGCGTGCATGATGCAGCGGTCGTAGACGTTGCGATCGCTGGTCAGGAAATGCTTCATCGATTCCGGACCCTGGTGGATCGGGAACTCGTCGAGGGTGACGGGCATGATGTCTCTCTGATCGCCGCTTCGAGCCGGCCGGTTCGGGGAGACGCCCGAAGCCCGCGGCCTCGGGCCGGCGCAGTCGAACGTCACGCCCGGTCGAGCCCTCGCATGCCGAGCGAACGACCGGAAGCGCTCGCGAAGATAGGCGCACCGCGCGCGGCACGCGATCCGCGTCGGCGCCTATTCGTCGGCGATCGCGGACAGCACGGCGGCGGCCCGCGAGGCCTTCTCCCGAACGAGGGGATCGGCGTGGGCGGAGAGCGCGCGCAGGCTCGGCAGGGCCGACGTCGACTCGACGAAGGCGATCGAAGCGACCCCCATCAGGACGACGCCCGCGTCCGTGTCCAGGAGCGCGCGCTCCAACAGGGGCGCGACCTCTTCGGGCGGGCCGAATCCCAGCTGGAACGCCGCTTCCTGCCGGACCCCCGCATCGGGATCCTCGAGCAGGAGCGCCGCCAATCGATCGCGGTCGCCGGCGTCGTCGACCTCGAGGGCGAGCGCCGCGTCGGCCCGGACGCGCGCGTCCGGAGACTCGAGCGCTTCGAGCGCTTCCGCATGACGGGCCCGCTCGCGGTCCGCACGGGCTTCGAGGGCACGGGCGCGCGCGACCTCGTCGACGGGACCCGGCGGCGCGATGCGACGCGTCTCCCCGCGCGCTTCGCCCGACTTCGAGTCTCGAATCGGCGCCGGACCGGCGCCGCCCGGCAGGGCATCCTCCGCTCCGAGCAGCGCCAGGCGTTCGAGCCTCGCACGAATCCGGTCGTCGCCGTCGCGCGTTCCGACGGGTCCGTAGTCGAGGCGATAGGATGCCTGCGCGAGGAGCGTCGCGAGGACCGACTCGATCGGCGCCGGCGGCAGCGCGATCGAGAGCACCGGATCCGCCGCCGCACGATCCTCGACCGTGAAGTCGAGCCGGTCCGAAAGCCGCGAGAGCAGGGCCGAACGCGCGACGGATACCGCTTCGATGGAGACGCGATCTCCCTCCACGCGAATCCGGACTTCACCCTTTCGAAGCGGGCGCGGGTGGTGCCCCGCCTCCGCCCTCGCCGCGGGGGCGCTGCGCGACGTCTCGAGACGTTTCGGCGATGCGGGGGACGCCGCCCCGGCCAGGGGGCTCCGAGACGAATCCGTCGCGCGATCTCCGCCGCGCACGATCGGGTCTCCGCTTCCGGTCACGAGACAGAAGACGAGACCGGTGAACGCCATCGCGCCGACGGCGCGCCGGATCGAGCCAAGACCCATCCGATCAGAACCCGACCGGGCAGTCGTTGACGGCGCCGTCGGTCACGTTCACGTAGGTCGTTTCGAAATCGTTGTCGACGAAGGTCGTGGTGCCGGAGGAGTCGTCGCAGAGGTCCGTGTGGTTGCCCCGCGCTCTGTTGCGTTCCATCACGACGCCGGTGACGCCTTCCGTGAGCTCGAAGCCGACGCCGGAGTTGAAGTACGCACGATTGCCCGTCACGGTCGTGCCGTCGGCGTTCCCCGTCAGGTCGATGCCGTCCTTCGATCCCCAGACCGCCGTGTTGTCCCGCACGACGTTGTCCGCAGAGTTGACTTCGATCCCGTCCGAGCAGCCGTCGAGCCGATTGCGTTCGAGCGTGTTCCCGACGCCCGATTGGACTCGGATGCAGCTGTCGAACTCGGTGGCGCTCGAGTCGACGACGCGATTGTTTCGCGCGGTCGCGCCCGTCGTGAGAAGCTCGATGGCGTGGTCCGTGAAGCGATCGACGAGGTTCCGCTCGACGAGGAGTCCCGGCGCCCCAGCGCGGAGCACGAGACCCTCCGCATCGTCCATTCCCATCACCAGCCGATTCCCCGCGACCCGCGCCGTCCCACAGCCGGTATTGCAATTGACTTCGATCCCGGGCCCGTCCTCGATCGAGAGCAGGCGATTGTCCGTGACCGTCGGCTGGGTGCCGAAGACGCCGATTCCATCCTGCACGTACTCGACGCGGTTCCGCGTCACGAGCGCATCGTTGCCGACGAGATCGAGACCCCATCCCCCGCCACAGCCGAGGATGTGATTCGAGACGACCTCCACGCGATCTCCCCGGAGATCGATGCAGTCGCCGTCGTTTCCGTTCAGCTCGACGCGGTTGCGTTCGAAGACGAGGTCGTCGCCCTCGATCGTGACGGGCCGGTCTCCGCCGAGCACGACGTTGCTCGCGAAGGTGATGCGATCGCCGAGGAGATCGGTCGCCCCCGTGTTGTCCAACCCGATGAAGGCGTTTCGCAGGACGGTCGTATCGTCGTTGCCGACCCCTGCGCTCAGCACGCCGTAGTCGCCGTTGTGAGAGAACCGGACGCGGTCGACGCGCGTCCCCGTCACGCCGTCGGCGAGGAGCACGCCCGCGCCCTCCCCGTTCCGGATCGTGATCGACCGGATCGCGACGCCGTTCGAGGCCACGCTGAGCGCGGGCCCCATGTTCTCGGGCGTCGCGCCGTCGCGGTCGTCACCGGCATCGAGGATCGCGGTCCGCGGCCCCGAGATCTCGAGACCGTCCTTGCCGCTCGGGATCGTCACGTTCTCGAAATAGAGGCCCGGCTTGAGGCGGATCACGTCACCGGCCTGCGCGGCGTCGACCGCCGCCTGGATCGTGGTCTGGCAGGAACCGCCCTGCGCGGACACGCAGATCGTCGCGGCGGGGGCGACGCTCGCCGCGAGGAGCGGCCCGAAGAGCGTGACGGTGGCGAGGGTGCTCGCATGTCGGGTCATGACGGACTCCTTCATTTAAGGGGATCGGGGACGGGCCGCGCGACGCCGGCCGCCGGCTGCGGGCCTCGACCCCGTCGATGTTCGTTCCCCGGATCGACGCCATGACCCCACGGCTGGAGACGAAGTGCTGCGCGCCGGCCGCGTCGTTACCCGCCCGGTCATGCGACGGATCCCTCGGGCCCGTCCCGCGGCGTGAGAGCACGCAGCTGCGGTGCAGGTCGCCGGAGCAGGCGCAGGCGGCGCACGCCGCAGGGCGGCGATACCGTATCGACGGAACGTCGACCGACGAAGGACACCGTGACCGAAACCGCTCGCCCCGCCTCCGAAAGCGATGGCCTCTTCACGCGCTG
>JBCCZJ010000002.1:0-38016 GCA_039187915.1 Myxococcota bacterium | reverse complement strand
CGGGCCCGCTGCCTCGAGACCGGCTCGGCGCTCGAGATCCGCGGACGCCAGGTCGTGAACGCGACCGGCGTGTGGACCGATCTCGTCCAGAAGCACGCCGGCCGGGGACGGATCCACGTCCGCGCTTCGAAGGGCATCCATCTCGTCGTGCCACGCGATCGGATCCACGGCGACGCGGGCCTCATCCTCCGGACCGAGAAGAGCGTGCTCTTCGTGATCCCCTGGGACAGCCACTGGATCGTCGGCACGACCGACACGGACTGGAATCTCGACCTCGCGCATCCCGCCGCGAGCCGGACCGACATCGACTACCTGCTCGACCGGGTGAACGCGGTGCTCTCCCAGCCGCTCCGGCACGAAGACATCGAGGGCGTCTACGCGGGACTGCGCCCGCTCCTCCAGGGCGAGAGCGACGCGACCAGTCAGCTCTCCCGGGAACACGCCGTCAGCCAGTCGATCTCCGGCCTGATCACCGTGGCCGGCGGCAAGTACACGACCTACCGCGTGATGGCCAAGGACGTGGTCGACGTCGCCGCGCGCGGCCTCGAGCAGAAGGTCCCGCCGTGCTGCACGCACGAGACGCCGCTCGTCGGGGCGGCCGGCTATCGCGCCCAGTGGAACCGCCGCGAGACGCTCGCCGAGGAGTCGGGCCTCCACGTCCACGTGATCGAACGCCTGCTCGATCGCTACGGCACGCGGATCCACGAGATCCTCGATTCGATCCGCGCGCAGCCGGAGCTCGCCCACGCGATCGACGGCGCACCGACCTATCTCGCCGCGGAGATCCGCTACGCCGCGAGCCACGAAGGAGCGCTCCACCTCGACGACGTGCTCACGCGCCGCACGCGGATCTCGATCGAGACCTTCGACCGCGGCGTGATCGCGGCCGGGCCGACCGCGACGCTGATGGGCGAGGTGCTCGGTTGGGACGAGGCGACCCGGGACCGCGAGATCGCCCACTACGAGGCGCGCGTCCAGGCCGAGCGCGAGAGCCAGGAGCAGCGCGACGACCAGTCGGCGGATGCCGCGCGGATCGGCGCCCCGGACGTCCGACGCGGCGGCGTGGACGCCGACCGCGCGCCCGTCATCCCGCTCGAGGCGGCGCGCCGCGCGGACTGACGCGCCACGTGTCCGTGGCCTGACGCGCCGCGCTCCCGCGGACTACGCTGATCCGCCACGCGGCGTGGAGATCGGGCCGCGGTGACGCACGCGTCGGACGGAGCCGAAGCCCGCCCGATCGCGCGCGGCCGTGGCCGCCTCCGCTTCCGCCGCATCCCCCGCCGCGAGAACCCGCGGATCGGATGAAAGAGGGAGACGGACATGTCGACGATCGACGTCGCGGGAATCGGCAATCGGATCGGGGGCCCCGGCAGCCTGTCGGGCCGACGCGCCCTCGTGATCGGCGCGAGTAGCGGCATCGGCCTCGCGACCGCGGAAGCACTCCTCGCGGACGGGGCCGACGTCGTGATCTGCGCGCGCGATGCCGAGCGCCTCGAAGCCGCCGCCGACGGCCTCCGCGCGGCGACGGGCGACGGCGGGCGCCTGACCACGCGGACCTGCGACGGCATGGACGGCGCGCAGGTGCGCGACGCGGTCGCTCTCGCGGCCGGCGAAGACGGACTCGACATCGCGGTCTCGGTACCCGGCGGCGGCAACTACTGCCCCGTCCTCGGCTACGAGGACGATGCCTTCTCGAAGACGATCGACCTGAACGTCCGACCGACCTACCTGGTCATCAAGTACGCGGGTCTCGCGATGGTGAAGTCGGGCGGCGGTTCGATCGTCGTGACGAGCTCGACCGCAGCGGAGTTCTCCTCGCCCTTTCTCTCGGCCTACTGTGCGGCGAAGGCCGCGTGCGATCAGCTCGTCCGAGTCGCCGCGGACGAGATCGGGCAGCACGGCATCCGGGTGAACTCGGTCCGCCCCGGGCTCACCCGGACTGGCGCGACCGACGCGATGTTCGAGAACCGACCGATGATCGACGCGTTCCTGGCCGAACAGCCGATCCGCAAGGACGGTCATCCCTCCGACATCGGCCGCGCCATTCGCTTCCTCGCCGGCCCCGAGTCCGCCTGGATCACCGGCCAGAGCCTGACCGTCGACGGCGGACACACGATCCGCAAATTCCCGTGGCTCGAAGACGTCGCGCGGGCCGTCGCCGGCGAGGACCTCTTCGACTCGATCGAGCGCGGGGAGTCCCGTTAGGCGGCGCAGCACCGCACCCGGCGAGCGGCGCGACCCCGCGTCGGCGCGCTAGCCGTCGAGGCTGCGGGGATCGCGCGGATCATGCGCCTCGAGGACCGGCGGGAGCGTGAGGACGTGCCACGCACCGAGCGGCTCGAGGGTCCCGGCCAGGTGGCGCCGCAGCGGGCGATCCAGCGCCGCGAGCTCGCGACCGATCACCAGCCGGCGCGCTTCGCACTCGGCCTGCACGGGCAGCGCCTCACGGCCGAGCCCGAGGTCGAGACGCACCTCGTCCTCCCGATCCTTGAGGGCGCGATGGTTCAGCGCGAGGTAGGCGTGATAGTCGGCCGCGATCTCTTCGAGGACGCCCAGGAGCGAGATCGGAATCACGTCGCCCACATCGTGCGCGGCGTCCCCCGCTCCGTCCGTCTCGGATCGCGCGAGCAGATCTTCCCCGAAGCGGACGAGGCGCGGCGCGTGCTTCGCGAGATGGTCGCGGGCGTGGGGGTGGACCAGGACCTCGGTCTCGAGCCACGCCGCGAGCAGGCGATCGGGGCGGGTCGGCGCGCGGCCGAGCAGGAAGCCGGCGGCCTCGACGTGCGCTCCGAGTCGCTCGAGCGTCGCCCAGGAGCGGCGCGGCCAGTGCGGGAGCCAGAGCTCGATCCAGTCCTCGAGAAGCCGCGCGCAGGTCCGCCGGACCGGGGTCGCCGGCAGGAGCGCAGGCGCGGGATGGACCCGTTCGAGCCATTCCCGGATCGCGAACCCGTCCGCGAGCACGAACCCCTCCGGCGTCCGCTGGTAGGGACCCGTTTCGCGGCCGGCGCGGGCCGCGAGCGCCAGGGCGAGAGACGGCGACTCTTCGACGAGCTCGATCGGGACCCGCTTCGCCACGAGGATCGCGGCCAGCCCCGCTGCGTCCCGTCGCGCGAGGTCTCCGTAGAGGGTGTAGCGACCACCGATCTCCATGCGCGCGACCGGCTCAGCCCCAGTCGATGGAGAGATCGACGACGAGGTCGGGGTGGATCGAGAGCGCGACGGGACAGCCGCGTGCGGTCTCGTCGAGCTTCGAGCGCGCCGCCTCCGGCAGGCCCGGCGGCATCGCGAGCGCGACCACGAGGCGCCCGACCCGACGCCGCGGCTCGAGCTGCATGTGCTTCTCGACGCGCGCGCGCGCGCCGTCGATCTTCCAGCCCTCTCGCTCCCCGACGATCGCCATCGTCGTCAGCATGCAGCTCGCGAGCGCGCTGCCGAGCAGATCGGTCGGCGAGAACGATTCGCCTTTGCCCTGGTTGTCGACCGGCGCGTCCGTCGCGACCCGGGCGCCCGAAGGGCCATGGGTCGCGGTCGCGTGCAGACCGCCTTCGTAGATCAGCTCCATCTCGACCATGTGTGCACTCCCGGAGACGTGACGCTGGAGAGAGTGCCTGAAGCGACCGGTTCACGCTGCCGTCCCGCCGCGCACGCCTGCGCTAGCCTGCACCCCGGCCGTCCCGCCCCGCCGCCCTTCGCGCGCAGAAAGAGAAAGATCTCCCCGGAATGACAGACGAATCGGATCCGGGCGGCCGGCGCCCGGAGGAACCGGACGAAGCGGGAGACGCCGTCGGCGAAGGTCGACGCGCCGGGGATCCGACGGCGGGCTCGAGCGAGCCGGGGGCCGAACGAGAGGCCGCTCTGCGCGAGGCCCTCGGGCGACTCGGTCACGCCGAGTTCCGTCCGGGACAGCGCGAGGCGATCGAGGGCCTGCTCGACGACGATCGGATGCTGCTCGTCGCCCCGACCGGTGGCGGCAAGAGTCTCTGCTACCAGCTCCCGGCGCTGCTGCTGGAGGGCACGACCGTCGTCGTCTCGCCCTTGATCGCGCTGATGCGCGACCAGGTGGACGCGCTCGAGAAGCTCGGGATCGAAGCGACCTATCTCGCCTCGACGCTCGAGCCGCACGAGATGGCCCGTCGGCTCGACGACCTCGAAGCCGGTCGCGTCCGGCTGATCTACGTCGCCCCGGAACGGCTCGTCTTCCCACGCTTCCGCGAGATCCTGCGCGGGATCCGGGTCCCGCTCTTCGCGATCGACGAGGCCCACTGCATCTCGGAGTGGGGGCATGACTTCCGCCGGGAATACCTCGAGATCGGTCACGTCCTGAAGGAACACCCCGACGCCCGGGTCCTCGCCTGCACGGCGACGGCGACGCCCTTCGTGCGTGACGAGATCCTCGTGCGACTCGGCCTGCCGGCGGAGACGCCCCAGCTGGTTCGCGGTTTCGCGCGCCCCAACCTGGCGCTGCGCGTCCTCGAGGTCGAACGCACCGCCGAGCGAAGACGAACGGTCGACGGCGTGCTGCACGAGACCCTCGGCGCGCCGGGCGAAGGGCGCGGCTGCGCGATCCTCTACGGCCCGACGCGCAAGTCGACCGAGAGCGAGCGGGACCGGCTCCGCGACCGCGGCTGGCGCGCCGAGTCGTACCACGCCGGGCTGTCGCCAGAAGAGCGCGACCGGGTCCATGCCGCCTTCGCGGACGGCGAGGCCGAGATCGTCGTCGCGACCAACGCGTTCGGCATGGGGATCGATCGCGCCGACGTGCGCGCCGTGCTCCACCTCGCGCCGCCGGGATCGATCGAGGCCTACTATCAGGAGGTCGGCCGCGCGGGACGCGACGGCGCGCCGGCGGTCGGGCAGATGCTGGTCGGACCGGGCGATCTCGCGCGCCGGCGCGCGCTGATCGAGAACGATGCGATCGGCGGAGACGGCGGCGGCACGGATGCGATCGAGAGCGCTCGCCACCGCTGGAGCCTCTTCCTCGAGCTGATGCGCTTCGCCGAGGGCGGGACCTGCCGACACGATGCAGTGTTGCGCTACTTCGGCGACGAAGAGGAAACCCTGTCGGGCTGCGGTCGCTGTGACGTGTGCGCGCAGCTCGGCCCCGGCGGCGAGCACGCGAACGCCGAATCCGAGGAGGAGGTCGCGCTGCTCGTGCGAAAGAGCCTCTCCGCGGTCGCGCGGATCCACGGCCGGTACGGCCTCTCGGCGGCGGTCGCCCTGCTCCGGGGCGTCGACGACGCGCGCCTGCGGAGCGCGGGCCTCGATACGACGAAGACCTTCGGGATCCTGTCGGAGCGCAGCGAAGTCTGGCTGACGCGACTGTTGCGACGCTGCGTGACCGCGGGCTGGGTCGACTTCGACGGCGGCGATCGTCCGGTCGCCGTCCTGACCGATCCTGGCGTCGCGGTCATGCGGGGCGAACGACCGGTGCGTCTGCTCCTTCCGCCCGAGAAGGGCGCGATCCCGCGCGCCCCGGGTACTGCCCCGGGTACTGCGAGCGCAGGCTCCCGGAGCCGCAGGAAGGGCGCCGGCGGAGCTCCGGCGGACGATGCGCCGCTCGACGCGGCGGCGCAGGCCCGCTTCGAAGCGCTCCGCGCCCACCGGCTGACCGTCGCGCAGGTCGAGGGCGTGCCGCCCTACGTGATCGCGAGCGACCGGTCGCTTCGGGAGCTCGCCCAGCACTTCGCCGAACCGCCGACGCGGGTCGAGGACCTGACGCTCGTGCACGGGATCGGCGATACGAAGGCGCAGCGCTACGGCGAGGGCATCCTCGGCGTGCTCGGCGCCGTTGCCCGGGAACGCGCCGCCCCAGCGGAACGCGCGCTTGCCGAGGAGCAGGCCGCAGAGCCCGACGACGAGGCGCACTGAGCGGGGCGCGGCGCCGTCCGAAACGGATCGCTGCAGGGCGCGTCCCGTTCGCGCTCCCTCTCCGGGCCGAGGCGCCGGACCGCGGCGCGCGAGCGAGCGGCGGAGCGAGGAGAGGCTAGGCCGCGCCCGACGCGTCGGCCTCCTGGAGTCCGGCCGAGCGGGTGATGCGCTCGATCAGGTCGCCCTGGAGCCGCTCGGGAATGATCGCGACGACGACGGCCTGAGCCGGCTTCTCGCCCGCGGCGATCCAGCGGTGGGGAATGCTCGGGTCGAAGTGGATCGAATCCCCGGGGCCGACCTCGAAGATCTCGCCCCCGACGTCCGCGCGAATCAACCCTTCCTCCACGAGCAGCACCATCTCGCCGTGGAATTGCCAGGGCTCGAAGCCTTCCATACCGGCGCCCATGCCGGGTTCGATGCGCACGCGCCACACGTCGACCTTGTTGCGCGGGATGGTCCCGACGAGGTGCTCGATCGCGCCGCGCGTATCGATGGACAGCGTCTGCCGGTCGTCCCGCCGCATGACGGCGACCTGACGCCCGACGTCGACTTCGGCGAGCAGCTCGCTCGGCCGCCGGTTCAGGCCGTGCGCGACCTTCAGCAGCACGGCGATCGTCGGAACCGTCTGGAGGTTCTCGATCTTGTGGATCGTGCTCGCCGAGACGCCCGAGCGGTCTCCCAGTTGCTGCAGGGTCAGCCCGGCTTCGTCGCGCCAGCTGCGGATCCGAGCGGCGATCCGCTTCAGGTCTTCATCCACGATGGATTCCTCGAGCCCAGATGACAGACGCACGCCGATGTGTCCCATTCGGGAGATCGCCCCTTCGCGTGCCCGATTGCACGTCGAAGGGAACGATCTGGTTCTCACATCGGGTAATTCAGGGGGTCTGCCATTCGGAACATCTCTCGGCTCGCCCCCGAGAGATTTATCGGCATAAGGACGCCCGGATCGTACCCGTACTCGGCTGGGCGGCAAGGCGCGAAACGCCCTCGTCGGACGCGAGAGCCGCGCGAGCGCAGCGTTTCCGCGCCGCGCCCTGCCCTTCGGTGACGAAGCTCACCGTCCACCGCGGGGATTCGGAATCGGCGGGTTGCCGGCGAAGCTGCACACGCGTTGCGTGCACGAAAAGCACGTTCGCGCTCAGGCAATCGTCGACCGGGAATTCCACGCCGCGGACCGCCGTGCAGGGCCGGCCAATAAACAAGACGGCCTCCCCGTTCCGCTCGGGCGCCTCGCGATTTCGAATCAGGCCGTGTCACTCGAATTCGAGTGGGCGGGTCCGCTCGCCCGGGCACGACCGGGCGGCGCGCCCGCCGCGCCCGCCCCCCCGCCGCTCCGGTCCCCGGACCCGGCCGTCGGCTGGGCGGAAACGCGCGAGAGGGGTACGAGAGCCCCGAAATCCGGCCCTCTGGGCGGCGAGTAGAACATGTTTCACTCCTCCGATCCTCCGGCTATGTTTCGGCGGTCACCGGGCGGGACCCCCTTCGTGCCGCCCCTGATCCCCACCGCGATCGTGCGCCCCGACTCAGTCGTCGGGACGATCTGCGCGGAGCTTCGAGGAGACCCGTAGATGTACATCGACCTGACCGACGAACAGAAGGCCCTGCGCGAACAGCTGCGCACGTACTTCGACGACCTGATGAGCCCCGAGGTCAGGGAGCAGGTCAAGGGCATGGAAGGCGGACAGAAGTACCGCGAGCTCGTCCGCCAGATCGGCAAGGACGGCTGGCTCGGCGTCGGATGGCCGAAGGAGTTCGGCGGCGGCGGCATGACCATGGTCGAGCAGATGATCTTCCTCGAAGAGCAGCGACGCTCGGGGGCGCCCTTTCCCTTCGTGACGGTCTCGACGGTCGGCCCCGCGCTGATGGAGTACGGCAGCGACGAGCAGAAGGCCGAGTTCCTGCCGAAGATCCTCCAGGGCGAGTGCCACTTCTCGATCGGCTACTCCGAGCCGAACGCGGGCACGGACCTCGCGAGCCTGAGCACCGTCGCGATCGCGGACGGCGACGACTACGTCGTCAACGGCACCAAGATGTTCACGTCCGGCGCGACCGACACGGACTACATCTGGCTCGCCGCGCGGACCGACCCGGACGCGCCGAAGCACAAGGGCATCACGATGTTCATCGTCGACGCCCAATCGGAAGGCTTCAGCGCGGCGCCGATCCACACGCTCTCGGGCTCTGCGACGGCCATGTCGTACTACGAGAACGTGCGCGTTCCCAAGGAGAACATCGTCGGCGGCCTGCACGGCGGCTGGAAGCTGATCACGTCGCAGCTGAACCACGAGCGCGTCGGCCTCGCGGCCTTCGGATCCGCCGCCTACGCGCGCGCCGAGAAGGTGATCGCGTGGGCCCGGGACACCGAGACCCCCGAAGGCCAGAAGATGATCGATCTGCCCTGGGTCCAGTCGAACCTCGCGGAGGTGTACTCGCGGATCGAGGCGATGAAGCTCCTCAATTGGCGCATGACGTCGCAGCTCGAGACGGGCTTCGTGAACCCGGCGGACGCGTCCGCGGTCAAGGTCTACGGAACCGAGGTGGTGCTCGAGGTCTACCGCCTGCTCCAGGAGATCGTCGGCCCCAGCGCCCTCGTCTACGGCGGCTCGCCCGCCGCGCAGATCGACGGCGAGATCGAGCACGAAGCCCGGCAGGCGACGATCAACACCTTCGGTGGCGGCGTCAACGAGATCCAGCGCGAGATCGTCTCGATGGCCGGCCTGCGCATGCCGCGCGTGCCGCGCTAGCCGGAGACGAGGTCGAATGAGCGACGATCTCCAGAAGACCCTCGACGCCTACGCGGGCACGCCGGCCGGCCCGACGGGCACCTGCCCGTATCCGGTCAACGAGCCGATGATCCACCACTGGTGCGATGCGATCGGCGATCGCAATCCCGCCTATCTGGATCCGGCGGAGGCCCAGGCTTCGGGGCGGGACGGCGTGATCGCCCCGCCCGCGATGCTGCAGGCGTGGACGATGCGCGGGCTGCGACCGGCGACCGCCGAGGAGGAGGCCTACGCCGAGTCCCTCGGTGAGCAGAAGCAGCCGCTCGACGTTCTCGACGAGGCCGGCTTCACCTCGGTCGTCGCGACCAACTGCGAGCAGGAGTACTTCCGCGATCTCGTCCCCGGGGACGAGATCTGCCACGAGGTCACGACCGAGTCGATCTCGCCTGAGAAGAAGACGGGGCTCGGCGTCGGTCATTTCGTGACGCAGCTCTACACGTACAAGGATGCGGCCGGAGAGGTCGTCGCGACCATGCGATTCCGTATCCTCAAGTTCCGGCCGCCCGAGAAGGGTTAGGCCCCCCACGCGTCCGGCCCCAAGGCGCCGGATCCAACGCAACGAAACGGAGTTCCCCGATGAATTTCGAATTCAGTGAAGAAGAAGAAGCGGTCCAGGAGCTGGCCGGACAGATCCTCGACGATGCGACGAGCTTCGATCGCCTGCGCGAAGTGGAAGCCGACGCGGACGGCCCCGGCTTCGACCGGGAACTCTGGGCATCGCTCGCCGAGGCGAACCTGATCGGCCTCGCTCTCTCGGAGGACCACGGTGGTCAGGACTGGAGCTTCCTCGCGCTCTGCCTTCTCCTCGAGCAGGCCGGCCGCAACCTCGCGCCGATCCCGCTGCTCGAGTCGATCGTCTACACCGCGCTCCCGATCCAGCAGTTCGGCAGCGACGCCCTCAAGAAGGACCTGCTGCCGGGCGTGATCAGCGGCGACACGCTGCTGACCGCCGCGCTCTTCGAGGTCGGCGACCCAGCCCTCTCGCGCACCGCGCGCGTCAAGGCCGAAGCCTCGAGCGACGGCTTCACCCTTTCGGGCCAGAAGGTCTGCGTGCCCTTCGCGGCGGCCGCGGACAAGATCCTCGTGACGGCACAGGGCGAGTCCGGCCTCGGACTCTTCCTCGTCGCGCCGGGCGACGAAGGCGTGACGCTCGAGCAGCAGAAGACGACGGCGCACGAGCGACAGTACGTGCTGACCCTCGACGGCGTCTCCGTCGGCGCGAGCGACGTGCTCGCCGCCCCCGGCGCCGGCGAGGCGATCATCGACTGGCTGGAGCCCCGCGCGGCGACGGCGCTCTCCGCGCTCGCGGTCGGCGTCGCCGGCGAAGGCCTCAAGCAGACGGCCACCTACACGAGCGAGCGCAAGCAGTTCGACAAGCCGATCGGCTCGTTCCAGGGCGTCTCGCTCCGCGCGGCGGACGCGTACATCGACGTCGAGGCCATGCGCTCCACGATGTGGCAGGCCGCCTGGCGGATCGACCACGGAGACTCCGCCGAGAAGCAGGCATCGATCGCGAAGTGGTGGGCCTGCATGGGCGGCCACCGCGTCTCGCACACCTGCCAGCACCTCCACGGCGGCATCGGCGCCGACGTCGACTACCCGATCCATCGCCACTTCCTGCGCCTCAAGCACATCGCGATGACGCTCGGCGGCTCGAGCGAACAGCTCGCTTCGCTCGGCGCGCGCATGGCGGCGGAGGCGAAGAGCGGCGTCGCGGTCGGCGAGATCCTGCAGTGAGCGAGACCCGGTCCCTCTCGTCCGTCTCGGTCGGCGACACGCTGCCGCCGCTCGAGATCCCGCTGTCGCGCACGCTGATCGTCGCGACGGCGATCGCGAGTCGCGACTATCAGGACGTGCATCACGACCCGGAGCTCGCGAAGGAACGCGGCTCGCCGGACATCTTCATGAACATCCTGACGACCAACGGATTCGTCGGGCGTTTCGTGACGGACTGGACCGGCCCCGGGGCGACGCTCAAGAAGATCGACATCCGCCTGGGTGCGCCGAACTACCCGGGCGACAAGATGACGGTCGAGGGCGCGGTCACCGCGAAGGACGACGACGCGGGCACGATCGAGGTCTCGGTCCGCGGCGCGAACCAGCTCGGGGACCACGTGACGGGGACGGTGCTCGTCGCGCTCCCGAACTAGCTCGCGTCCCTGCGCCGGCGCGCGAGCGCCGCGGCGCCGAGCAGACCCGCGACGAGCCCGGGAGCGACCCCGGGCTCCGGCGCCGGGATCGGCCGCGAGAAGACGTCGGTCTCGTTCGCGACCCGCGGATCCGTGAGCGCGCCGTCGAGGAAGGCGAGCAGCGCCGCCCGCGCGTTCGGGGGGACGGCGACCGGCATCAGCGGATCCAGGTTCTCCTGGTCCTGGTTGCCCGGCTGATAGAACGTGACGACGTCGTCGAGGGTCGTGAACTCGCCGGTGTGCATGAACGACGGCTTGAGGCCGACGTTGCGCAGCGTCGGCACCTTGAAGGCACCGCGATCCGCCGCGACCCCCGTCACGGCCGCCCGCCCGGTGTCCTGCGCCGGCTCGCGGACCCCGAGCGTGCGGAACGAATCGTCCGTGAAGGTCGGCGGCGCGTGGCACACGGCGCAGGGTGATCCCACGAAGAACTGCAGGCCCGCCTGCTCCGTCGCGGAGAGCGCCGACGCGTCTCCGGCCACGAACGCGTCGAAGGGCGTCTCGTCCGCCACGAGCACGCGCTCGTAGGTCGCGATCGCGAAGGCGATCCGCACGGGCGTGATCTCCGGGTCGCCGAAGGCGGCGTCGAAGAGGTCCGGGTAGGTCGGATCCGCCGCGATCGCGTCGGTCACGTCGGCGGGCCAGTCGGAGGCGAGCGCGAGGGGCGGCGCGAACTCGAGGCGCGTGACGACCTCGGCCCAGGTCCGGCCTTCTTTCGCCATCTCCACGTCGGAGAGGATCGGGCCCAGGGCCTGGGACTCGAGGCCGCCGCCGCCGGAAATGACCTCTTCTCCGGTGACGGGGTCGAAGAACGCGTCACCGGCGCGACCGTCCCAGAAGAACGCCGGCCCCCAGAGCCCACCGAAGAAATTCGGCGCCGCGCGCCCCGTGACCTGCACGTCGAAACCGAAGACCGCGTCCTCGACGGGCGTGCCCTCCGCGTCGCGACGAACCACGCCGAAAGATCCGATCACGTCGTCGGCGTTGCCGAAGACCCCGTCCGCACCGGGATGGACGGCCAGGGTCGGATCCATGCCGCCCGCCGAAGGCGCGTGGCAGGTTCCGCAGGCGATCGTGTTGTCGGTCGAGAGCTGCTGGTCCCAGAAGAGGATCTTCCCGAGGACGGCCTTGGCTTCGGTGATGGGATTCTCGGAGGGGGTCGGTACGGCGGGGAGCGGTTCGAGCATCTGGGCCGGCACCGGGTTGGCGAACACGATCGCAAAGGCGGCAGAGAGGACGAGGGCGCGACGACGAAACATGGAATCTCCAGAATGGGCGTTTTTCCCATTTATTTCTGAGATACCACGCTTCGGTCGAACGATTCTCGAAAAATGGGAATTCTTCCCAAAAAATTTGAGCCCCGAGGGCGAGGTGTTTCAGGGGCTCCTCGCGGTCCCGAGAACGCGCGGCCGCCGGAACGGCGGCGACTGCGCCCCTCCCTCGACGCCCGCCCCGCCTGAGCAGCGAGCAGGGGACGGGGGACGGGGGACGGAGAAGGGTCGGAGACCTAGGCCGGCTGGAGGTAGTCCGGGTAGCGCTTCCGGACGAGGCGCTTGCGGCTCATTTCTTCCATGCCGCGGAGCACGTCGCGTCGACTGACCTGCCCCACCAACCGCCCGTGATCGACCACCGGCAGGCGGCGGATCGGCAGCGTGAGGAAGTAGTGGGAGATCGCATAGATCCCCAGCTCCGGGGGGATCGTCTTGAAGACGCGCGTCATGAACTGCTCGACCCGCGCGTTCTCTTCCTGCTCGTCCTGGTAGAACTCGTCGGACGCGAGCATCCGGAGACAGTCGAGCTCGGAGAGGATCCCGACCAGCCGTCCTTCCCGGTCGACGACGGGCGCGCCGGAGACGCCGTGTTTGGTGAGGGATTCGATCGCCTCGAGGACCGTCTGGTCCGGCCTGAACGTGACCAGCCCCGCGGTCATCAGATCCTGGGCGGTCAGGATTCGGTTGGGTTCTCTCATGGGACCTCCTTGCTCGATGGCTCGAAGCAGGATCGGCCCGGGCGGCGTCTGATCCCTCGAAGCCTCGAGGGACACAGGCGAGTCGGCGCTGTCGTCGGATCGTGGGCGTCGCGTCGTCGGGCTCGAATCCTCTTCGGGTCTCTCTGGCGAGGGCCTCGCACGCAGGATCGGTCGACGTGCGGAGCCGGGGGCGGCGCGTTCGGACGTCGCGCCGGAATCAGGTGCAGCGATCTGCTGCACTCTCCATCGTACCCTCCCCCTCCGACGCGCACCAATCCTCGCTTCGCGCCGCGCCGGGTTTCCCACGACCTCCAGCGGAGCGTTCACCGCGCCGCGCTCCCGGCTTCTTCCGACGTGCGCCTGCATCCAATCGCGGCGTTTCACGGGGCGATGCGAAAACCCCGAAGGCGAAGCCGACAGGGCGCCGAGAGTACAAAAGCGTCCGGTACATCCCTACGCAGTCTGGTTGAAAGAACCCCGGCAGCTCTCTACTCTCTGCCGCGTCCCGGAGGCCAGAAGCCTTTCGAGATCAATCCCTTACGCCCGTCACTACCGGTAGGAGGCGCGCTCGGACGCCGCGCCGCGAGCCGACTGGCGAGCCCCGGGGAGCGCTCGAGCCTGGCCGCCGAAACCGGCCGCCTAAGGCCGGGCGCGACGTTTGTTGCGGCGTACAACCTGACATCGTTCACGACGTTCATTTGAGCTTCCTCACGGAACACGAGTCGTCCGCTTCCACTGCATGACGCCGGTGGATTCCCGGTCCCGATCTCGCCGATCGTGGCCCCCGGGAGAAGCGGACCTAGCACGGGCCGGCCCATGGCCCATACAAACGAGCAAGCATGGCACTGCACAAGATCGAGAAGGGCCTCGACCTCCCGATTCCAGGGAAGCCGCTCCAGGTCGTTCGCGGTACGTCCCCCTGTTCGCGCGTCGCCGTGATGGCCGACGACTTCCCCGGCATGAAGCCGCGCATGCACGTCGCCGCCGGCGACACCGTGAAGCGCGGCCAGCTCCTCTTCGAAGACCGCAAGATGCCCGGCGTGCTGCACACGGCGCCCGGCGCCGGCCGCGTCCTCGCGATCAACCGCGGCGACAAGCGCGCGCTGCAGTCGGTGGTCATCGAGCTCTCCGAGGGCGAGCGAGAAGGCAACCCCGGCGACGACGAGTTCCAGACCTTCGAGAACCCGACGGGCACGGACCTCTCCGGTGAGCAGCTCCGTGCGCTGCTCGTCGAGTCCGGCCTGTGGACGGCGATCCGCGTCCGCCCCTTCAGCAAGGTCCCCTCGCCGGAGAGCCAGGCCGACGCGCTCTTCATCACCGCGATGGACACCAACCCGCACGCGCCGCTCCCGGAGGTCGTCCTCGAGGATCGACTCGACGACTTCCGCCTCGGCGTCACGCTCCTCGTTCGCCTGCTCGACGCGCCGACGCATCTCTGCGTCGCGGAGCACTCCGAGCTGGCCGACGTCTTCGGCGACGACAAGCCGGCGAACCTGAAGATCCAGTCCTTCGCGGGGCCGCATCCGGCGGGAACGCCCGGCTACCACATCCATGCGGTGCGCCCGGTGAACCGCGAGCGAAGCGCCTGGTACATCGGTTACCAGGACGTCACCGCCGTCGGCGCCCTCTGCCGAACCGGACGCCTCGACGTCGCCCGCGTGATCTCGATCGGCGGACCCGTCGTCGACGATCCCCGCCTGGTCCACTCGCGGCTCGGCGCCTGCGTGAGCGAAGCCGTCGAGGAAGACGTCGCCGGAATCGACGCGGAGATCCGCACGATCTCGGGCTCTGCGATCTCCGGCAAGCGCACGCACGGCGAAGCCTTCGACTTCCTCGGTCGCTACGAGCGTCAGATCAGTCTGCTCGAAGAGGACCGGGAGAACGTCTTCATGGGCTGGCTCACGCCCGGCGCGGACATGTTCTCCCTCGCGGGAATCTATCTCTCGAAGGTATTCAAGCCGGCCCGCTACCGGTTCACCACCAATACCAACGGCAGTCAGCGCGCAATGGTTCCGATCGGCCAGTACGAGCAGGTCATGCCGATGGACCTCATGCCGACGTTCCTGCTTCGCGCGCTTATAGTCGGAGACACGGAGCGGGCCGAGAGCCTGGGCGTCCTCGAACTCGACGAAGAGGACCTGGCGCTCTGCACCTACGTCTGTCCTGGCAAGGTCAACTACGGGCCCCTCTTGCGGCAGAACCTCGAACTCATCGAGAAGGAGGGCTAGGGGAGCCATGCAGTTCCTGAAGGACGCCCATCTCAACGTCAAGCACCACTTCGAAAAGGGCGGGAAGCTCGAATTCTTCTACCCGCTCTGGGAGGCCCAGTTCACCGGCCTCTTCACCCCGGGCGAGGTCACGCGGACCGCGTCCCACGTCCGCGACGGCCTCGACAACAAGCGGCTGATGATCACGGTCGTGTTCGCGCTGCTGCCCTGCATGGGCATGGCGATGTACAACACCGGCTACCAGGCGCTACTGGCGATCGCCTCGGGCGCGGTCCCGCTCGACACCTGGCAGACCTGGATCTACGAGGCGATCGGGTTCTCCTGGAACTTCAAGAACCCGCTGCTCTGCACTTTCTACGGCGCGCTCCACTACATCCCCGTCGTGGTCGCGTCGATGGCGACCGGCGGGATCGCCGAGCCCCTGACGGCGATGATCCGCAAGCACGAGATCAACGAGGGCTTCCTCGTGACCGGCATGCTGATCCCGCTGACGCTTCCGCCGACGATCCCGCTCTGGATGGTCGTGCTCGGCACGCTCTTCGGGACGGTCTTCGCGAAGGAGATCTTCGGCGGGACCGGCATGAACTTCCTGAACCCGGCGCTCACGGCCCGCGCCTTCCTCTTCTTCGCCTACCCCGCCGCGCTGAGCGGCGACGCGGCGTGGATCGCAGCGGACTTCGCCGGCGTCGACGGCTTCTCGGGCGCGACCTGGCTGGCCGCGGCCGCGGTCGGCGGCGAGTCCGCGCTGGCGGACGCGAGCTGGATGGACGCGTTCCTCGGCTTCGTGCCCGGCTCGATGGGCGAAACGTCCACGCTGGCCGCGCTGCTCGGCGCGGGCCTCCTGATCTGGACCGGGATCGGCTCCTGGCGGACGATGGCGGGCGTCGTCGCCGGCACGATCGCGATGGCCGGCCTGCTGAACGTCGTCGGCTCGGATACGAACCCGATGTTCGGCGTCCCGTGGTACTGGCACGCGGTGCTCGGCGGCTGGGCGTTCGGCATGGTCTTCATGGCGACCGATCCCGTCAGCTCGGCGTTCACCAATTCCGGCAAGCTGATCTACGGCGGACTGATCGGGGTGCTCGTCGTCCTGATCCGCGTCGTCAATCCGGCGTACCCGGAAGGCATGATGCTCGCGATCCTGTTCATGAACATGTTCGCCCCGCTGATCGACCACTACTTCGTGCAGGCCAACATCCGGCGAAGGGAAGCGCGCTATGCAGCATAGTACCGGCTACATCATCGGCTTCGCGGCCACCGTCTGTCTCGTCGCCTCGCTCTTCGTGGCGGGCTCGGCGGTCGGTCTCCGGGATCGCCAGGAGGCGAACAAGCGCCTCGACGTCCAGAAGAAGGTCCTGACCGTCGCGGGCCTGATGGACGCCGACGCGGGTCTCTCCGCCGACGAAGTGGAAGCGCTCTACACGTCCTCGATCCAGCCGAAGGCCATCGTGCTCGAGAGCGGCGATCTCGCGCCGGACGTCGACGTCGCCAACTACGACCAGCGCAAGGCCACGACGGCGCCCGACACGAGCATCGTCGCTCCGGAGAACGCGTCGAAGATCCTGCGCCTCCCGAACGAGGTCGTCGTCTTCGACATCGTCCAGGACGGGGAGCTGAAGGGACTGATCCTGCCGATCGAGGGCTACGGACTCTGGGGCTTCCTCTACGGCTACCTGGCCCTCGAACCCGACGCGCGCACGAACCGCGGCATCACGTTCTACGAACACGGCGAGACCCCCGGTCTCGGCGGCGAGGTCGACAACCCGCGCTGGAAGGCGCTGTGGCCCGGCCGACTCGCGTTCGACGACCGCGGGAAGCCCGCGATCGCCGTCAAGAAGGGCATCGCCGGCTCGGTCGAAGACGACCCCTACCAGGTCGACGGCCTCTCCGGCGCCACGATCACCAGTCGCGGCGTGACCAATCTGGTCCGCTTCTGGATCGGGGACGACGGCTTCGGCCCCTACCTCGACCAGTACCGCGCGACCGCCGGCGTCTAGACCGCTCGCCCCGCCGCCCGCGGGCGCTCGGCGGCTTCTCTTCACGATCTTTCCGAACAACCACCCAGACGATCCCACCCAGGAGCAGAAAAGATGGCCGATTCCGACGCGCGCGAAGCGATGATCGACCCGCTCTTCAACAACAACCCGATCGCCCTCCAGGTCCTCGGGATCTGCTCGGCGCTCGCCGTCACGACGAAGATGGAGACGGCGGTCGTGATGAGCCTGGCGGTGATCGCGGTCTGCACGCTCTCGAACGTCGCGATCTCGGCGATGCGCAACCGCATCCCGGGCTCGATCCGCATCATCGTCCAGCTGACGGTGATCGCGAGCCTCGTGATCATCACGGACCAGATCCTGAAGGCGTTCGTCTACGACATCGCCCAGCAGCTCTCGGTCTTCGTCGGCCTGATCATCACGAACTGCATCGTGATGGGTCGCGCCGAAGCCTTCGCCATGCAGAACCCGGTCCGCCTCTCGGCGATCGACGGCTTCGCGAACGGCGTCGGCTACTCGATCGTCCTGATCGCCGTCGCGTTCTTCCGCGAGCTCTTCGGTACCGGCAAGCTCTTCGGCTTCACGATCCTCCACCCCGTCAACGAGGGTGGCTGGTACGTGACCAACGGGCTGATGGTCCTGGCGCCCGCCGCTTTCTTCCTCATCGGATGCTTCATCTGGGCCGTGCGCTCGTGGAAGCCCGAACAGATCGAAGAGGAGTTCCACGTTGGAGCACTACTTGAGCTTAGCAACGAAGGCCATCTTCGTTGAAAACATGGCCTTGGCCTTCTTCCTGGGGATGTGCTCTTTCCTGGCCGTCTCCAAGAAGGTCGAACAGGCCATCGGTCTCGGTCTCGCGGTCGTCTTCGTCCTCGCGATCACCTGCCCGCTGAATCAGTTCCTCTTCGGCGTCCTGCTCGAAGAGGGAGCGATCGTCAGTGGCGTCAGCCTCGACTTCCTGAAGTTCCTGACCTTCATCGGGACGATCGCGGCGGCGGTGCAGATCGTCGAGATGGCGCTCGATCGGTTCATGCCCGAGCTCTACAACGCGCTCGGCATCTTCCTGCCGCTGATCGCGGTGAACTGCGCGATCCTGGGCGCTTCGCTCTTCATGCAGGAGCGGGCGTACTCGCTCGGCGAGGCGACGGTCTTCGGCATCGGTTCGGGGATCGGCTGGCTTCTCGCGATCGCCGCCCTCGCCGCGATTCGAGAGAAGATGCGATACAGCAACGTTCCCGGGCCGCTCCGCGGCCTCGGCATCACCTTCATCACGGTCGGCTTGATGTCCATCGGCTTCATGGCCTTCTCGGGCATTCAGCTCTGATCGACCTCGGGCGCGTTCGCGCCCTTGGGCCGCAGGCGCTCTCTTGGGGCCGAGCGTACAGCCCTGATGAGCCAAGGAGGCTCGCTCTATGGAAACGGTATTTGCAGGCGTAGCGACGTTCACGGGGGTGGTCGTCGCCCTCGTGGCGGTGCTCATGTTCGCCCGCTCGCGACTCGTCGCGAGCGGCGACGTCAAGATCCTGATCAACGGCGATCCGGACAAGGCGCTCACCACCGCCGCCGGCAGCACGCTGCTCAACACGCTGGCGAACAACCAGATCTTCATCCCCTCCGCCTGCGGCGGCCAGGGGACCTGCGGCGTCTGCCGCGTCACCGTCCGCGAGGGCGGCGGTTCGATCCTCCCGACGGAGACCGGCCACATCAACCGCGGCGAGGCCCGCGAGGGATGCCGGTTGTCCTGCCAGGTCAAGGTCAAGGAGGACATGGAGATCGAGATCCCGGACGAGGTCTTCGGCGTACGACGCTGGAAGTGCAAGGTCCGGTCGAACGAGAACGTCGCCACCTTCATCAAGGAGCTCGTCCTCGAGCTTCCCGTAGGCGAGAGCGTCCCCTTCCGCGCGGGCGGCTACATCCAGATCGAGTGCCCCCCGCATACGGTCAACTACAAGGACTTCGCCGTCGAGGAGGAGTACCACGGCGACTGGGACCAGTTCGACGTCTGGCGATACGTGTCGACGGTGAACGAGACGGTGACGCGCGCGTACTCGATGGCGAACTACCCGGAGGAAGAGGGCATCATCATGCTCAACGTCCGGATCGCCTCGCCGCCGCCGCGCGGCCCCGAAGGCATCCCGCCGGGCCAGATGTCCTCCTACATCTTCAACCTGAAGCCGGGCGACGAGGTGATGATCTCCGGTCCCTTCGGCGAGTTCTTCGCCAAGCCGACCGACAACGAGATGATCTTCATCGGCGGCGGCGCGGGCATGGCCCCGATGCGCTCGCACATCTTCGACCAGTTCCGCCGGATCCACACGGACCGAAAGGTCTCGTTCTGGTACGGCGCCCGGTCGCTGCGCGAAGCGTTCTACGTGGATCACTTCGACAAGATCGCCGACGAGAACGACAACTTCGAATGGCATCTCGCGCTCTCGGACCCGCTGCCCGAGGACAACTTCGAGGGCTACACCGGCTTCATCCATCAGGTGCTCTACGACAACTACCTGAAGGACCACCCGTCGCCGGAGGACTGCGAGTACTACATCTGCGGTCCGCCCATGATGAACGACGCGGTCATCAAGATGCTCACCGACCTCGGCGTCGAGCCGGAGAACGTGATGTTCGACGACTTTGGTGGCTAGCCACGGCATCCGCATCGGTGGTCAGCCGCGGCTTTCCTGAACGGCCGCTCCGCCGAAGCGCACGCATGAAGGGCGGATCCGACTCGGTCGGGTCCGCCCTTTCTCGTTGCGACCCTCTTTCGCGCATTGGGCACCCGCGCGAGACTCTGCGCGATGCCTCCGCCGCGGCTCGTCATCGACGCACACACGCTCCGCATGATCGCGATCGCCTTCGCGCTCCTGACCGCGCTCTCCGTCCATCGCCTCTACTTCGCCGACGATCCCGACGCGCCCGAAGTCCTGGTCGTGACGGGAGAGACGATGGGCACCACCTATCAGATCCGGGTGGCGGGCGACGGACTCGGAGACCGCCTCGAGCGCGACGTCCTCAAGATGGCGGATGAGCGTCTCTCCGAAGTCGACGACTGGATGTCGTCGTGGAATCCCGAATCCGAGGTCTCGCGCTTCAACGCCCATGCGTCGACGCAGCCCTTCCCCGTGTCCTACGAGACGGCGGGCCTCGTCGCCTTCGCCGTCGAGCTCTGCAAATGGACGGGCGGCGCCTACGACATCTCGGTCGGGCCGCTGGTCGGCCTCTGGGGCTTCGGGAACGGCGCGCGGATCGGAGCACCGCCGAGCGACGCCGAGATCGCCGAAGCCCTCGGCCACATGGGCGCACGGCTGCTCCGCATCGGCCGCGGCGCGCCGGGCGGACAGGGCTTCCTTCGCAAGAACGACCCGGAGGTCCAGATCGATCTCTCCTCGATCGCCAAGGGCTTCGGCGTCGACCATCTCGCGCACGGACTCTTCGACCTCGGCCGCGAGGACTTCCTCGTCGAGATCGGCGGCGAGGTCTACGCGGCTGGCCAGCGCCCCGGCGGCGGGCCGTGGCGACTCGCGATCGAGAAGCCGCAGGACGAGGGACGTGCGATCCAGTCGATCGTCGAACTCTCCAACCAGGGCATGGCGAGCTCGGGCGACTATCGGATCTTCTATCGCGAAGGGGAGCAGCGCATCTCCCATACGATCGACCCACGCACCGGACGTCCGGTCGAGGACGGACCCGCCGCGACGACCGTGATCGCCACGTCCGCGGCGGAAGCGGACGCCTGGGCGACCGCGCTCATGGTGCTCGGCGAAACGGAAGGGCTCGCGCTGGCGGACGAGTGGGAGGTCGCGGCCCTGGTGCTGACGCGCGGGGAAGGCGACGCGATCGAGGCGAAGACCAATCGCTACTTCCCCGAGACGATCGATCCGACCGCGCCGGGACGCTAGGCCGCGCCTGGGCAGAGTTCCGCGACCCGCTACGCTGTCGCGATGGCGAGACTCCTTCCGTCCGCGCGCACCTTCGGTCACGCCTTTCGCGGCCTCGCCTCGATGTATCGGACCGAGTTCAACGCGCGCTTCCACGTCTCGAGCGCGATCCTCGTGACCCTCGCCGGTCTCGCGATCGGCCTGCCGCGCTTCGAATGGATGATCCTCGTCCTCACGATGAGCGCCGTCCTCGCGCTCGAAGCGGTGAATACCGCGATCGAAGCGATCTGCGACGTCGTCTCGCCCGAACAGAACGCCGAGATCGGACGCGCCAAGGACGTCGCGGCCGGCGCGGTCCTGATCGCGTCGCTCGCCGCCGTCGTGATCGCCGTCCTCGTCTTCGGCCATCGCGTCGCCGCCCTCGCGGCGAGCGCCTGACGGCGCTAGGCGTGACCTGGGAGAAGCTCTGCGAACTCTTCCTCGCCTATCCGGGCGTCGAGGAGAGTTCGTCCTACGGAACGCCGGCCTTCAAGGTCCGCAAGAAGCTCCTCGTTCGCGTCCATCAGAGAGAGCCCGCCCTCGTCATGCGGGTCGAGAGCGTCGACGAGCAGGAGGCGCTGATCGAGATGGACCCGAAGGTCTTCTACGTCATCGACCACTACGAAGGTCTGCCCTGGGTCCTCGCGCGCACGTCGAAGCTCAGGAAGACGCAGGCCCGGGCCCTCTTCGAAGCCGCCTGGCGCGCCCAGGCCTCGAAAGAGCAGCTCGCCGAGTTCGACGACGCTTGAGCGGGCGGCGAGGGCGCGCGCTCCGCGAAGCCCAGGCCATGCGGGATCACCGCCAGGGCGTCCCGGACGATCGAGCAGGCCCTGGCGGACCCCCTCGACGAACCGCTGCAGGGTCGACGGATCGCCTGACGAATCCGCTTCCCGCGCTTCCGCTGCTCCCCCGCCCCTCCCTTTGATCGAGGCAGGCCTTCGGCGGGTCCGCCTCCCGCTCCTTCGTCCACACGCCGACCCGTTCCGCTTTCGGCCAGCCTATGCAACCGGATGCCCGGCCCTCCGGACTCCGGGCCGCGCTCGGCGAACTCGGACTCAACCGCGCGCCCCCTCCGGTCGAAACCGGGTAGGCGCAACCCTTCGTTCCTTCGCGGGCGCCGATCATCCGCGGTAGCCTCTCGGGGCCAGGTGTTCGCCCTGCCCCCCACGAGATCCCATGCAGACCCTGCTCGCCACGATCGTGTTCTTCGGCCTCGCCATGGCCGCCATGGCGGTGGGCGTGATCTTCTCGAATCGCGAGCTGAAGGGCTCGTGCGGCGGGACGGGGCGCGCGTGCAGCTGCAGCGAGAAGGTGCGCCGGGACTGCGCGCTCGCCGAAGGGGTCGAGCGCTGATCCGTTCCGGCGCTGCCCGGGACGCGGGTCACGGCGCCGGATCGAGCCCGACCGGTCGGATCCCCGGCCCCGCCTCCACGGGCGCCCGCGGCGCCGGCTCGGCTTCGAGCGTCTCCCATCCCTCGCTCGCGGCGATCCGCCCCGCCTTCTCGAAGACGTAGGCCTCCAGCTCCGCACGATCGACGAGCCGCATGGACTCGCGCTGGGCGCCGAGCACCAGCAGCGCCGTGCTCCAGCCGTCCGCCAGCCCGGCGCGAGGCGAGACGACCACCGCCTCGACCGCGCGTTCGACCGCGACCGCCGTCCGCGGGTCGATGACCTTCGAGACGCGCGTCGCGCCGATCTCGCGCGTCTCCTCGAGGCTCGAGCTGACCGACATCGCGAGGTCCCGGAGCTGGATCGTCGCGAGCCGCGTCCGCCGATCGTCGCGCGAACGCACTTCGAGCCGCCAGCCGCCACCGCGGGCCCGCCCATCGGGGTCGCCGATCGCGAAGACGCTGCGTTCGCCGAAGCGGAGGAGCGCCGCGGCGTTCGGGAACGTCGCCCGGAAGTCGGCGCCGATGCGATCGAGCACGACGCCCCGCGCCAGTCCGTCGAGGTCGAGCTGGACCCCTTCGAGGGTGACGCCGACGACGCCCTCGCCCGGCAAGAGCAGGCTCTGCGCTCCGACACGCCGGCGTGTCGCCCGGACGCGTTCGAGCCCCGGGAAGGTCCCGCGCCGAGCCGCTTCGGCCCAGAGGTCGACCAGCGGGCCGACGGTCGGGTCGAAGGCGCCCGCGCTGCCCTCCCAGATCTCGAGGGCTTCGAAGAGGATCGCCTCGAGTTCGGGGCCGATCCGAGCGCCGCTGCGCAGCACGTCGCGCTCGCGCAGCGCCGCATTCAACGCGGAGAGCGCGCTCGCGTCCACGTGTCTCGAGTAGATCGACTCGAGGCGGGCGATCTCGGCGCGCTGCGCGTCGAGCCAGACCCGGGCGTCGTCGACCTCTCTGGGCGGGAGGCGAAGATCCGCGGCGAATTCGGTGCCCATCGCGCGCCAACCGTCGGCCACCTGCGTCCGCGGTTCGCCCAGGCCGAAGTCGAAGGCCGGGGGACGGCAGGCGACACCCGCGATCGCCACCGCCGAGAGCAGGACGAGCGCGCGGACGGCGGCGTGGATCGGCGGGAGGGGCAGCATCGCGTGCGCGCAACTCTATCGGGGGCGAATCGGGATTTCATCGCGCGCCGACCGGGACTTGGCCCGACGCTTGCCGGTGGCATCCCGTAGGGATAAACCTGCATCGCCGTTCGGTCGATTCGTTTCGAATGGAAATCGCCATCGCCCTCGTCGTCGGCCTCCTCGTCTTCTCCCTCTTCGTGATGGGTCATCCGACCTCCGTGATCGCGCGGAAGACGGATCAGTCCGACACGGCGGAGGTCCTGGCCTGGATCCCGATCCTGCAGTTCGCCCCGCTCGTCTGGGCTGCGGGCGCCCAGCTCCGGCAGGTCGTCACGATGACGATCGGCGTCCTCCTCGCCGCCTTCCTGCTCGGCTTCGCGGGCGGCGCGCTCGGCGAAGACGGCCTCGGGGCGGTGTTGACCTCCGTCGCAGGCTGGGCGGGCGATCTCTACTTCTTCGGTCTCTCGTGCTGGATCGGCTGGCGCGTCGCCGAACGCCGGGCCCTGCCGCCGGCCTTCGGCCTGTTGCTCGCCCTCCCCCTGCTGAACATCCTCGCGACCTGGGTCCTGGCCTTCCACGATGGCTGGGAACGCCCCCATCGAGGCGGACTCGCCGCCGCCGCCGTGCTCTCTCTCGCCCTGATCCTGCCCGGGATCTACGTGGCGAAGCACCTCGACGAAGAGACGCTCGAGGAGATGAGGGTCGCGTTCGAAGAGGCGGTCGTGGCCGAGCAGAGGGCCGAGCTCGAGGCGCTGGAAGCCCAGGGCCAGGACGGTCCGGAGACCCTCGCGGCGCAGCAGGCCGCCGCGCTGCCCCCGTCCGGCGTCCCAGACTCCGGCGGCGCTGCGCAGCAGGACGACCGGACGATCCGGGCGCTCTTCGAGGTGACGGGCCGCTTCGAGAAGCTCGACTCCCTGACCGCACCCGAGAACCTGCGCGTGCACGACCATCGCGTGCGTGCGCTCGCGCTCGTGCGCAACATCCGGACGGAGCTCCAGGCGCTGAACGGCGACCTCGATGCCGCGACCTACGAAGAGCTCGCCCATCATCTGAATCGCGTCGAGGCGGAGATCGAGTTTGCGAGCAACCCGAACGCGCGCCGCGGCGGCTCGCTCACGCTCGGCGCGAAGAAGCCGACGCCGTCGCGAGGCGCTGCCCTCCCGGCCGCGCCGGCGCCGGGCGCGAGCGGTGCACCGTCCCGCCCCTTCGCCGTCCGGGTCGCCGAAGACTGCCCGACCGGCACCGAGCTTCGCTCCCGCGAGGGCGAGAAGGGCGACGAGGAGTGGTGCCAGCAGCTCGCGCAGTACGGCGGCCTCCGCCACGGCTGGTACGCGCGCTACTTCGAGGGCGGGAAGCCCGAACAGGTCGGGGAGTACCGGGACGGCCTCCGGGTCGGCGTCTGGACGCGCTTCTATCCGTCCGGCGCCGTGCGCGCGCAGGCCGAGTTCGACGCCGGCCTCCAACACGGATGGCTGCTGACCTTCACCGAGTCCGGGGAGCGCAAGAAGGCCGTCCGCTTCGACGCGGGAACGGCCTTCCGGTAGATCCCGGGTCTCGGCTCGGGGTCCCTCCCCACCGCGTACGCCGTGGATCTCCTTCCGTCGCTCCGGTCTTCCCCCGACGCCGCGCGTCCCGGTCGGTGGACACGCGCAAGCGGGGTGACACGCGTGCACAACTTCTCAACTTTCGAACGCAACTTCCGTTAAACGCCAAAGAGTCCAACTCCATTGCACCGGGCCTGCGCGCGCTGCGCGTGCGTCCGGCGTGGAGTCCAACGCCCGGGAGGCCATTCGGCCGCGGGGCGCGCGGGGAGCCGGACCACATTGGCGTTCTGGAAGCGAGAATCGAAGACGGACGAGGTCGAGAAGGCCTCCGTCGGCCTCGTGGTCGGATCCCTCGAAGTCACCGCGGTCTACTGCGAGGGCGAGGACGACCGGGGCCGCCCGCAGGTCCACGCCTGGGAGACGATTCCCTACTCGAATCCCGGCGATCTCCAGAACGGACTGACCGCCTTCGTCGATCGCCATCAGCTCGCCGGACGCAGCTGTCGCTGCACCCTCCACCCCGACGACTACAGCCTTCGCCTCGTCGAGCGGCCGGTCAACGTGCCGGACGAGGACCTCGCCGACGCGACCCGCTGGTTGATCCGGGACCTGATCGAGTTCGACGTCGAGACCGCGGAGGTCGCGACGCTCACCCTGCCCGAAGACGCGAGCCGCGGCCGCACGCCGCACATGTTCGTGGTGGCGGCTCGGAACGGACCGATCCTCGACCTCGCGCACGTGATCGATGGCGCCGGCCTCCGCGTGCTCGGATTCGAGATCGTCGAATCGACGATGCTGGCCCTCGATGAACGCATGCCCGAAGTCGTCGGCGGCAGCGCGGTGCTCCGCTTCCACCCGAAGTCCAACGTGCTCACGATCGGGCACGACCATCATCTCTACCTGACGCGCAAGCTCCACGCCGACTTCGACCAGATCGACGCGGCCGCGACCACCGCGATCGGCGTGGCCGACCCCACCGACCCGTCGATCATGGGGAGCATCGACCCGCTCCTCCTCGACGTGCAGCGCTCCTTCGACTTCTACGAGAGCGAGTACGGACAGGCGCCCGTCTCGCGTCTGATGCTCCTCCCCTCGACCATCGACATGGCGCCGCTCGAGCCGGCGCTGGCCGAAGCACTGCGTCCGATCCAGGTCGAGTCCTACGACGTCGACCACTACTTCGCCTTCCGCGAGACGCCGCCACAGGATCTCCAGCTCGTGCTCGCCCTCGCCGCGGGCTCGACCGCCATGCAGTCCGACCGGATCGGCCGCGCGCTGCTGCCGGCCGCCTTCCGCTCGAGCCAGGGCGGGTTCGGCCTCGCCTCCGTGTTCCGCGCCGCCGCAGCCATCCTGGCCCTCCTCGGAGCCGTCTACGGCTGGGGCAGCTTCCAGCTCGACCGCGAGGACACGAAGCTGCTGGCGCTGGAGACCGACCGCGACGCGCTCGTCGACGAGATCGAGGAACGGACTGAGCAGGCGATCGCCGCGGCCGCTTCGGTCGACCCGGAAGCGGAGATCGTGCAACTGACCCAGGAGCGCAACGCGCGCGCCTCGATGCTGCGCGACATGACCCAGCGCACCTCGCGGCGCGACGCCTCGTTCTCGCGCCTGCTCGGTGGACTCGCGCGTCAGGACCTCGAGGCCGTCTGGCTCGAGCGGATCGTCTTCTCGCAGGGCGGCGACGCGATCCGCCTGGAGGGCCGAACGCTGGTCGCCGACCGGATCCCGGAGTACCTGCGGCGGCTCGGACGGGAAGCCGGCTTCGCCTCGCGACGCTTTCGCACCTTCCTGCTCGAGCGGTCCGACCGGCCAGACCAGTCTCTCGCCTTTCGGCTCGCGACCCTCGACGAGAACGTGCGCGACGAAGAGGAGGACGGCGCGAGTCCGGATCCCGCCGCGCCCGCCCCCGACGCGGCGGCACTGCTCTCCGCCCTCGAAGAGGGAGGGAACGCGCGATGACCCGCCTCTTGAATCGGCTCCACCAGCGCTTCCTCGAACTCGACACGCTGTTCCGGGCGCGTGCGCTTCGGGAGCGCCTGATCCTGGGCGGCGGGCTCGCCGCGCTGCTCTTTTTCGCTTTCGACACCACGCTGATCCAGCCGATCGCGACCGAACGGGAGCGCATCCGTCACCTGACCGCCGTCACCGAGGAAGAGATCGGCCGCCTCGAACGGGATCGCGAAGCCCTCGAACGCGTGGAGCTCTCACCCGAGGAGCTCGACCTCCTCCGACGACGACGCCAGGCCGAGGAGGAGCTCGCGCTGGTGAATCGCGAGATCGCCTCCGAGATCGAAGAGCTCGTCCCGCCGGAGGCGATCGTGTCGGTCCTCGAAGAGATGCTCGCGCCCTTCGGCGACCTGCGCCTGGTACGGATCACGAGCGAGCCCCCCCATCGCGTCGGCTCCGGCGCGCTCCACGAATCCGAGTCCGGCCTGCTGGACGCGACCGGCAGCCTCTATCGACACGGTCTCCGGGTCGAAATCGAGGGCAGCTTCGCGGCGACCGTCGAGTACATCGAAGCCGTCGAGCGCTCCCCGTGGCACCTGCTCTGGGACCGGCTCGAATATCGCGTCGCCGAGTATCCGTCGGCGCGCGTCACGATCGAGCTTCACACCGTGAGCGAGCAGGAGGAATGGATCGGTGTCTGACCGAATGCCCTCCTGGGGATGGATCGGGCTCGCGCTCACGAGCCTCGCCGCGGGCCTCGCCGTCGCCGGTCCGTCGTCGGATCCGACGCGCCCGCCCGACTTCACGACCGCGCGGGCCGCGACCGAGGCTCGGCAGAACGAGGCCCCCCTCGAGCTCCAGGCCGTCTTCTTCGCCGAAGGGCGTCGGGTCGCGATCATCAACGGAGAGCGACTCCGCGTCGACGACCGGCTGCAATCGGCGCGCGTAGTGCGGATCGAACGCGACCGCGTGTCCCTCCGCAGGGACGGCGAGACGATCGAGCTGCGACTGGTCGAGACCGACGTGAAGCGCCCCTCGCCCCCCTCGACGCTCGCGGAGCGGGACCGCGTCCCGCCCGCGCTCTCCGATCTGCCGGCCGCGCCCGCGCCGCCGGAAGAAGGATCCCATCGATGAACCGGACCGCCCGAAAACGCTTCTCGAACGCCGTCGTCCTCCTGGGTCTCGTCGCGCTCGTCTTCTCGGTGAGCGCCTGCGCCGCTTCGCGCCCGTCCGCGCCCGAAGGACCTCCGGAGGCTGCGACGACGGCTCCGCCGCCGCCGGCCCATCCCGCGATCCCGGCGGAGGTCTCGGACGCGCTGCTGCCGCCGCTCGATCTGCCGACCCGAGGCGACGATCCAGAGCGCGCGCCGGAGCCCCGCTTCGACGTGACCGTCGACCGCGCGGAAGCGCGTCAGTTCTTCATGAGCCTCGTCGAGGACACGCCCTACAGCGTCGCCCTCGCCCCGGGCGTCGGCGGCGAGATCTCGCTCTCGCTTCGCGACGTGACCGTCGAAGAGGTCCTCGACACGCTCCAACAGGCCTACGGATTCGGCTACGAGCGCACCCGCTCGGGTTTCCTCGTCCTGCCGGCGGGCCTGCGGACGCGCGTGTTCCACCTCGACTACCTGAACCTCCAGCGATCCGGCAGCTCCGAGACGCGGGTGAGCGCCGGACAGATCTCGGACGTGATGAATGGCGACGTCGCGGAGACCGGCGTCCTCGACCAGGGCGGCCAGCCGGCTCTCGCCGGGAGCCGCGTCCAGACGGCGAGTGAGACCGATCTCTGGAACGAGATCATGGAGAGCATCCGCTCGATCGTGGGGGAAGGCGAAGGGCGCTCCGTCTACGCGAGCCCGAACGCGGGACTCCTCGTCGTGCGCGCCTTTCCGAAGGAGCAGTCGAAGGTCGCGGAGTACCTGCGCTGGGCCGAAGCGAATCTGAACCGGGTCGTGATCCTCGAAGCGAAGATCCTCGAGGTCACGCTCGCCGACGGATTCCAGTCCGGGATCAACTGGGCCAAGATGGTCACGCAGAACGGCACCGACGCCGTCGTCGGCCAGACCGGAGGTGGCTCGGTCTTCGAGAACGGCTTCAGCGACAGCCGCGGCTCGAGCCAGAACATCGGTCCGCCGCTCGAGGATCTGCTCGCCGGCACCGCGGGCAGCGCCTTCGGCGGCGTCTTCTCCCTGGCGATCCAGGCGGACAAGTTCAGCGCCTTCATCGAGCTGCTCGAGACGCAGGGCAAGGTCCGGACCCTGTCCAACCCGCGCATCTCGACGGTCAACAACCAGAAGGCCGTGATCAAGGTCGGGAGCGACGAGTTCTTCGTGACCGAAGTCTCGACGACCACCGTCACGGGCACCGCCACGACGTCGACCCCGAACGTCACGCTCACGCCCTTCTTCTCGGGCATCGCGCTCGACGTCACGCCGCAGATCAGCGACGCGGACGAGGTCATCCTCCACGTCCACCCCGCGATCACCGAGGTCGTCGATCAGACCAAGTCGTTCACCGTCGCCGACGAGACCCTGGAGCTGCCGCTCGCGTTCTCGAGCATCCGGGAATCGGACAGCATCGTCCGCGCGAAGAGCGGGCAGATCGTCGTCATCGGCGGACTCATCCAGAACGACGCCCGGGACGAGACGTCCGGCGTGCCCTGGATCGGCCGGATTCCGTGGCTCGGCCGCCTCTTCGAGCACTCGCGCCTCGCGAGTAGCCAGACCGAGCTCGTGATCCTGCTGCGACCGATGGTCGTGGGCTCCGGCGTCTGGGACGACGAGCTGCGCGCGACCTCCGGACGCGTGGACGGGATCTGGAACCAGGGTCGCGAGCGACCCGACGCCGAAGTTTCCCTGGACGGCTGGCTGCCGCCGACGCCGCCCTCGCGATCCTCGGATCGCCCCTGAGCGAGATTCGGGAGCGCCACGAGGCCTCCTGCCACGAGAGAGACGCGATGTACCTGCGAACCTTCGGACTCCGGAACCTGCCCTTCGAGACGGTCTCGAACGCGACCGTCTACGTCGACCTGCCGGAACACCGCGAGGCGTTCAACACGATCCTCTTCGGCCTGCGATCGGGCGAGGGCTTCGTGAAGGTCGTCGGCGAGGTCGGCACCGGAAAGACCGCGCTCTGTCGCAACCTGCTGGCAGTGGTGGGCAACGAGTTCGTCTCGGTCTACCTGCCGAATCCGGCGCTCTCGCGCTTCGACCTGCTGTTGGCGATCGCCGACGAGCTCGGCGTTCCGGTCCTGCCGGAAGACGGCGTCCACCGATTGCACAAATTGCTCCGCGAGATCCTGCTCGACGTGGCGAGACAGGGACGACGCGTCGTGATCTTCGCAGACGAGGCGCAGGCGATGCCGGAGGAGAGTCTCGAAGAGCTGCGACTCCTGTCCAACCTCGAGAGCAATCGCGGCAAGCTCGCGCAGGTGGTCCTCTTCGGCCAACCCGAGCTCGACGTCCGCCTCTCTTCATATTCGCTCCGGCAGCTCCAGCAGCGCATCGCCTGGAGCGCACGGCTCACGCCCCTCGATCGCCCGACCTGCCGCGCCTACATCCGTAGTCGCCTCGCCGCCGCGGGCGCGCCCCGCCCCGACACGATCTTCACCCCCGCCGCGATCGACCGCATCCATCGCGCCAGCAGCGGCATCCCGCGCCTGATCAACACCCTCTGCCACAAGAGCCTGCTCGCCGCCGTCAGCGGCGGCGACTGTCAGGTCGGACGCCGGCACGTCGGGCGTGCGCTCGCGGACACCGAGGGCATCCAGCGTTGGCGAACGCGCCCGCTCTTCCGCAGTCGTGCGACGCGGCGGCCCGCGTCGAGCGTCTGGTCGAGTCTCGGCCGCTAGCCGACGGGAGAATCCGCCATGAGCCTCGTCAACGACCTCCTGATCGAACTCGACCGACAGAACGAAGCGGAGAGCCACGGCTCGTCTGCCTTCCTGCGGGATCTCGAGCCGCGGCGTCGCACACGGCGCGCGCCGCTGCGGCGCGGCCTGCACGGGCTCGCCCTCACGGCTTGCCTGCTCTTCGTCGGGCTCGGCCTCTCGCGGGTCCTCGAGCGTCGCTCGGACTCGGCACCGACCGCGCTCGCTCCCGTCGCCGCGCGACCCGCCGCGACCGCCGGGCCGTCGCTTGCAGACGCCGAGAACGCGCTCCCGGGGGCCGGGACCATGCTCCCCGCGATCGCGTCCGCGCGCCCGGCGACCGGGTCCGCGCGCCCGGCGATCGCGGCGACGCCGCCGATCCCGCGCGCCACGGCCGTCTCCCCGTCGATTCCGACCGAGGCCTCCGTCGCGCGGCACGTCGAGCGCCCGGGAACCCTCCGCGCCATCGAGATCGAACGCCGCGGGGCCGGCACGCGCGTCCGGATCGAGGGCGAGCCCGGACTCCTCCACCGGATCGAGCGGGCGGACGCCGAAGGTCGCGTCGAGCTCGTCTTCGATGACGCGACCCTGAGGCACGAGCTCGGTGCCCTCGAGCTGGTCGATACGCCGATCCGGGCCTTCGACGTCGAGCAGGAGGACGGTGGTCTCCGTCTCCGACTCGACCTCGACGCCGGCACCCGCGTCCAGAGCCAGTCCCTCGCGGCCCCGGAAGGCACGCGGCTCTTCCTCGACCTCTTTCCCGCCGGAACGTCCGCCGCCCCGACGCGCGCGGCCTCCGGACCGCCAACGGCGCCGACCGAGGACCGCTGGATCACCTCGGACTCACGCGACGCCCGCGATGCGGGGACGAGCCTCGCGATCGCGCCCTCCGACGAAGACCGCGCGCGCCGAGCCCGACGCGCGGAGAAGGATGCTGCGCGGGTCGCCCTCGCCGAGGCGCGCGCGGCGGCGCGGAACGGGGACGTCGCCACGGCGAGCGCGTCCTACGCGGAGGCGCTCGCGCGGACGCCTACGGATCACGATGCGCTGATCGAATGGGCCACGCTCCTGGCGAGGAGCGACCAGGCAGAGACGGCGATCGAGCGCGTGCGCGCGGCTCGACGCGGCGCGCCCGAGGACGTTCGCCTGGCGATGCTCCACGCGCGCCTCGTGGCCGGGACCGGAAGGACCGAGGAGGCGATCGCGCTCCTCGATCGATCGGACGCGACGCTGACCCAGGCCCCGGAGATCCACGCGCTGGCGGCGGCCCTGCTCCAGCGAGACGGGCGCCATACCGAGGCGGTCGAACGCTACGACGCGATCGTACGCCGCCATCCCGGGGACGCGCGGAGCTGGCTCGGCCTCGCGATCTCGCTCGAGGCGACGAGTCGGGGCGCAGAGGCCCTCGACGTCTACCGGATCGCCATGCAGATCGGCACGCTGGCCCATCCGTCGCGGCGCTGGGTCAGCGCCCGGATCGAGGCGCTCGAGAAGGACGAGGAGCGCTAGGCATGATCCGCAAGAAGGTCCGGATCGGCGAGCTGCTCGTCGCGAATCACGTGATCTCGGAGGCGCAGCTCCAGGCGGCGCTCGCCGAGCAGAAGCAGACGGGACTGAAGCTCGGCCGCCAGCTGATCGAGGCCGGTTACATCGACGAGGACAAGTTCCTCGCCTTCCTCTCCCAGCAGCTCGACATCCCGAACGTCGATCTCGGTCGCTACGAGGTCCGCGCCAACTTCGTCGAGCTCCTTCCGGAGACCTACGCACGCAGGTTCCGAGCGATCGTCCTCGACGTGAAGGATGGAACCGCGCTGATCGGGATGGCCGATCCGACGAACATCTTCGCGATGGACGAGATCGAGCGGATCCTGAAGATGACGGTCGACTGCGCCGTCGTCCGGGAATCCGCGCTGCTCGCCGCGATCGACCGCAACTATCGCAAGACCAGCGACATCCACTCGCTCGCGGAGGAGCTGCACGAAGAGCTCGACTCGGGTTCGGATTTCGATCTCTCCCAGCTCGAGGGAGGCGGCGAGGAGAACGACGCGGCCGTCGCGCGGCTGCTCAAGTCGATCTTCTAGGACGCCGTCCAGGTCGGGACCTCGGACATCCACATCGAGCCGGACGAGTCCTGCCTCCGGATCCGACAGCGGATCGACGGCGTCCTCCACGAGCAGGTCATGAAAGAGGCGCGCATCTCCTCGGCCCTCGTGCTGCGGCTGAAGCTGATGTCGGGGTTGAACATCTCGGAGCGCCGCCTGCCCCAGGACGGGCGCTTCAACATCCGCGTGAAGAACCGGAGCATCGACGTCCGCCTCTCCACCATGCCCGTCCAGTGGGGTGAATCCGTCGTGATGCGTCTGCTCGACCAGAGCGACCAGTCCCTCGGGCTGGACGGCATCGGCATGCCCGAGCGGATCCTGCGTCGCTTCCGCCACTTCATCCACCAGCCCCACGGACTCCTGCTCGTGACCGGCCCGACCGGCAGCGGCAAGACCACGACGCTCTATGGGGCGCTGGCGGAGCTGAACGAGTCGACGAAGAAGATCATTTCCGCCGAGGATCCGGTGGAGTACCGCCTGCCCCGCATCCAGCAGTGCCAGGTGAACCAGAAGATCGGCCTGACCTTCGCGACGGTCCTTCGGACCGCGCTCCGCCAGGACCCGGACGTCGTGATGATCGGCGAGATGCGTGACCAGGAGACGGCCGAGATCGCCCTGCGCTCGGCCATGACGGGCCATCTCGTCTTCTCGACGCTCCACACCAACAGCGCCGCGGGCAGTGCCGCGCGGCTCCTCGACATGGGCGCCGAGGGCTTCCTCGTCGCCACGGCACTCTCGGCGGTGCTCGCCCAGCGCCTGATCCGGAAGGTCTGCGAGCGCTGCGCCGAGCCCTACAAGCTGACCAGCAACGAGAAGATGTGGCTGCGCGCGAACGCGGGCGAGAGCGCCGAGTTCCTGGACTTCCTGCGTGGCCACGGTTGTCCCGCCTGCAACGGCACCGGCTACAAGGGCCGCACCGGCGTCTACGAGCTGCTCGAGCTCGACGAAGCCATGGCGGACGCCCTGCGCCAGAACGACACCCAGGCCTACATCGCCGCGGCCCGTGCGACCAAGGGCTTCCGCCCGCTCTCGATCTGCGCGCTCGAATACGCCTCGAAGGGCGTGACGACCCTCGAAGAGGTGCTTCGGATCGCCGGCGAGCAGGAAGACACGGGTTCGGGCCTCGGCGCCCGAGCCGAGAAGGTGACGGCGTGAAGACCGCGACGCAGGCGCGACGCTGATGGCGGTCTTCGAGTACACCGGCCGAAGCGCTTCGGGAGAGACGATCCGAGGCAAGGTCGAGTCGATCTCCATGAGCAGCGTCGCCGCCGACCTGACGTCGAAGGGCATCGTGCCCGTCCGGATCACCCCCGCCGACTCCGCCCAGACCGCGATCACCGCGAGTCTCGAGCGTTGGTGGCATCGCCGTCGGATCACCCTCGTCGACGTGATCATGTTCTGCCGTCAGATGACGACCCTCGCCCGCGCGGGCGTCCCGATCACCCGCGGACTCCGCGGCCTGTCGGACACGATGCGCAACCCCGAGTTCGGGCGCATCCTGGCCGAGGTCGCGGATCAGCTCGAGAAGGGGCACGAGCTGGCCGGCGTCCTCCAGCGCTATCCCGACGTGTTCTCGAACCTCTTCGTCGCCGTGGTCCACATCGGCGAGAGCTCGGGCCACCTCGAAGAGTCCTTCGAGCAGCTGTACTCCTACCTCACGCTCGAGGACGAGACGCGCAAGCGGATCAAGAGCGCCCTGCGATATCCGACCATGGTCCTCGTCTCCATGGTGATCTCGATCGCGGTGATCAACGTCTTCGTGGTACCGCCCTTCGCGAAGCTCTTCGCGGGCTTCGGTTCGGACCTGCCCTGGGCGACCCAGCTGCTGATCTCGACGTCCGACATCATGACCCGGTTCTGGCACGTCGGGATCTTCCTCCTGATCTTCGCCGCCTGGCTCTTCCGGAAATGGATCGCGACGAAGAACGGCCGCTTCGCCTGGCACCGCGCGCAGCTGCGTCTTCCGAAGATCGGCGGAATCCTGCAGCGCGCCCTGCTCGCCCGCTTCTGCCGCACCCTCTCGATCACCCTCGGCGCCGGGCTTCCGGTTACCCAGTGTCTCTCGATCGCTTCCCGAGCCGTCGACAACGAGTTCGTGGGCCGGCAGGTCCTCGAGATCCGGGAAGACATCGAGAGCGGCGATACGCTGACCGCCGCCGCCCATGCGAGCGGCCTCTTCACGCCGCTCGTCATGCAGATGCTGTCGGTCGGCGAGGAGACCGGGGCCGTCGAGGACACCCTGGCCGAGGTCGCAGGCTACTACGAGCGCGAGGTCGACTACGACCTCAAGACGATCGGCGACGCGATCGAGCCGATCATGATGGTCTTCGTCGGCGCGCTGGTGCTCGTCCTGGCGCTCGGGGTCTACCTCCCGATGTGGGAGATGTCGTCCGCCTCGACGCGCTGACCGGCGCGGCGGGACGCGCTTCCGGGCGTTGCCGGCGGGCTGCACGCTTCCTGCCGATCTCGTGCAATCCGACCATAAAGATTCGGAAATGCTCGACCGAAAAATCCGAAGAACGCGCGGCGGGACGCGCGCACGAAAGCCCTACGCGCGGCGCACGGCGCCGACCCGCGTGGGGGGAGAACCGGGATGAGAGAGAACAGAACGCATCGTCGGAGCGGCTTCACGATCATCGAGCTCGTCGTCGTGATCGTCATCATCGGCATCCTCGCCGCGACGGCGCTGCCGCGCTTCGTCGACATGACGGGAGAGGCGCAGAGCGCGCAGGTCCAGGCCATTGGCGGCGCGTTCGCGAGCGGCGTGAACCTCGCCCACGCCTCCTGGATCGCGCAGGGCGCGACCTCCGCGATCAACACGGCCCCCCTCGAAGGCGGGATCGTGGTCGGCCTCTCCGACGAGGGATGGCCGGAGAACACGAACGTCAACGGCGGCAATGGCCGAGCGAACGCGAACGAGTGCATCCAGCTCTGGAACGCGATCCTGACCCAACCGCCGACCATCGCCCGCAACACCCGCGAGGAGTGGCGCGCACAGGCGAGCGACGCGGTCTGCACCTTCACGTACAACACGGCCGAGGGCCGCAGCATCACCTACGACGTCACGAACGGGCAGGTCGTCACGATCGTCCCGTAGCGCGAGAGCGCCGCGGGAGACGCGGGGGAAAGCGCGGTGAGCGGCGCGAACGTGGCTCCGCGAGCCGCAGCGACCGGACGAATCGAGCGACGGTCTCGAAGCGCGGGTTTCACCCTGGTCGAGACGATCGTCGTGATCGTGATCCTGGGCATCGTCGCCGTCAGCGCGGCGCCCCGCTTCCTGTCGCTCTCGGACCTCGACGCCCAGCGCGCGCACCAGCAGGCGCGGGACGATCTCCGCTACGCGCGCCAGCTCGCCTCCGGATCGGGCTGCCCGATCCAGGTCGACTTCAGTGACGGCGGCTACGTGATCGCCCAGCGCACCGCGTGTCGGACCGGCGCGTTCACCCGCGCGGTCGTCGATCCGGCGACGAACGCGGCGCCCTTCGCCGTCGCCCTGCCGGCGGGCATCGCGCTCACGAGCACCGTCGATCCTCTCGTCTTCGACGCGCAGGGGCGCGCGACCAACGCCGTCGGCATCACGACCGACGCAGAGATCCGCGTCGGCGGTCTCGCGCTCGAAGCCGTCGGCGAAACGGGGCTCGTCCGTGTTCCGTGACCCCGCGGCGGAGCGGGCCTATGCGATCGTCGGTGACCCCGCGGCAGGTCGGGCCGATGCGATCGTCTGTGACCCCTCGGCGGCGCGCCGACGACGCCAGTCGGGGACGAGCCTGATCGAGCTCGTCATCGCGATCGTCGTCGTCGCGATCTCACTCACGGGCACGCTGCTCGTCGTCGACACCACCACACGGCGCAGCGCCGAACCGATGCTCGAGCGACAGGCGATCTCGCTCGCGGCGGCCTATCTGGACGAGGCCCTGTCGAAGGCCTACCTCGACCCGCAGAGCGGCTCGGTCTGCCCCGCACCGGAAACGCGCCGCGACCTCCTCGACAACGTCTGCGACTTCGACGGGCTCGACGAGCGCGGCGCCCGGGATCCGAACGGGAACGCGATCGCCGGCCTCGAGGGCTATCGGATCCAGCTCGCCGTCGATCGCGCAGCGCAGCTCGGCGGACTCTCGGGATCCAGCGAGGTCCTGCGCGTGGACGTGACCGTCACGGACGGGCTCGGGCGCCCCGTGCGCCTCTCCGGATACAGGACGAATCCGTGAGCCGACGGGTACGCCAGCAACGTCGCCGCGCCGGGTTCTCGTTGGTCGAGCTCACGGTGACGATCGCCGTGACCGGCATCCTCGCCGTCGGCCTGGCGCACCTGCTGCGTCATCCGATGGAGGGGCGAGCTGCGGTCACCCGGCGCGCGGAGCTCGTGGCGCTCGGAGACGTCGCGCTCGACCGCCTCGTCGCGGACATCGAGTTGGCCGTCCCCCGCAGCATCCGCATCGGCGCCGGGGGTGCGGCGCTCGAGATGATGCGGACCCGGGCGGTGGGCCGCTACCGCGCGGACGAGGGCGTGAACGATGCAGGCGGCCCCGCCGAGCAGGATCACTCGGACGTCACCGATTGGTTGACCTTCGCCGACGACACCAGCTTCAACGTCCTGGGTCGGATCACGCCCCAGCCCGTGGCCTACGGCGCGAGCTTCGCGAGCGGCACGCGGATCGCGATCGGCGCGACGAGCGCGAACACGCTCTGGCGGGACGCCGCACGGAGCCGCGACCCGGGTTCGATCACGCCGGCGTCGACCGACCTGTCGCTCGTCGACGACGGAGACGAGGACCAGGTCCAGCTTTCGGACGGTCACACCTTCTCGGCGGCCTCGCCCAACGGCCGCTTCTATTTCGTCGACGCAGCGGTCAGCTGGATCTGCGACGCGCGGGACGCGTCCGTGTGGCGCGTCGAGGGCTACGTGATGCAGCGACGGCAGCCGACGAATCGACGACGCGCACCGCTGTCGACCGCTGCGCAGGCCCGCGCGGCCGAGCTCGTCGATGGCTGCCGCTTCGGATACGTGGCCGGAGCGGGAACGGCCAACCCGGGAACGGCCAACCCAGCGCCGCCGGGACCGGAGGCGCCCCGGCCTCCTGCGGCGCCCAGGCCCCCCGCTTCG
>JBCCZJ010000001.1:0-46384 GCA_039187915.1 Myxococcota bacterium | reverse complement strand
GTGAAGAGGTTCACACAAGGGTCGATTTTCGAAATCGGCCGATCGGACGAGGTCGAAGGCGACGGCGCGGAGCGGCAGCGCACCGGCAAGCACTCGGAATCCCAGGGAATTCCGCGGCGCGGCGACTTGGGCGGCCGCGCGCTAGCGGGGGAGCCCCGCCGTCTCGTCGAGCCCGAGCATCAGGTTCAGCGACTGGATCGCGACGCCCGAGGCGCCCTTGCCCAGGTTGTCGAGGATCCCCACGAGCAGGACGTGGCCCGCGGCGTTCGGCAGCACGTGGAGGCGCAGCCCGTTCGTGTCGTTCATGGCCTGCGGGTCCAGCGCGAAGTCGTCGACGGGCTCGAGACCACCGAAGGGCGCGACCCGCACGAAGGGCTCTCCCGCATAGCGGTCGGCGAGGACCTGCCAGAGCCGCTCGCCGGTCGTGCCCGCAGGCAGCAGGCTGCGATGGATCGGGACCTCGACGCGCATGCCGCACTTGAACGGACCGACCGCGGGCCGGAAGTGCGGCGGATGCTCCAGCAGCGCGTAGGTCTGCATCTCGGGCGAATGCTTGTGGACCTTCTCGAGCGCGTAGGGCGCTTCGTAGGGGAGACCGACGCGCCCTTCGTCGGGCGCCTCCCAGCGTTCGATCAGCGTCTTGCCTCCGCCCGAGTAGCCGGAGAGACCATGAATCGCGAGACCGGCGCGCTTCTCGAGCAGGCCCTCGTCGATCAGCGGGCGGACGAGGGGGATGAAGATCGACGGGTAACAGCCCGGGTTCGAGACGAGCTGCGCGTTGGCGATCGTTTCGCGATGGTCCGGGGTGAGCTCGGGCAGGCCGTAGACCCACCCCTCGGCGACGCGATGAGCGGAGCTGGCGTCGACGATCCGACCTCCGCTCTCCGCGGCCCAGCCCGCTGCTTCCACGGCGGCCTCGTCGGGCAGGCAGAGGACCGACACGTCCGCCTCGGCGATCGCCTTCTTCCGCGCCGCTTCGGATTTTCGTTCCGATTCGGGCAGGGTCCAGATCTCGCAATCGTCCCGTCCCGCGAGCCAGTCGCGGATGCGGAGGCCGGTCGTGCCGACATGGCCGTCGATGAAGATCCGGGGGGCGGACATGGCGCGCGACCTTAGCAGACGAGGTCGGGGCTCCATCGCGACGTTCTCGCCGGGGGGCGCGCCCCGCCTTGGACCCTGCGCCGGATCGCGTCTGCCGATGGGCGATGCCCCGAGCGGGCGCGGTCGCGTACCGTGGGACGCGGCCGCGGGCGGCCGGGAGGGAACGATGAGCGAAGAAGAGACGAGCCTCGACCGGGTGATGAACGGCGCGACGTGGGAGGAGTTCTGCGACACGCTGAAGGCGGCCGGGAACGTGATCCTCGCGGAGGGTTCGCCGACGGACCCGCTCGATCGCTCGGAAGGGTTCCGATACCTCTCGCGCATCACCCGCGCGGCGCTCGAACAGTTCATCGAGCACGCCGACCCGAAGGCTCCCGTGCTCCATCGCCCGGTCCACGAGACCGCGAAGATCGGCGCCGACAACCCCGACAACTACTACCAGTCCGCCGCCATTTCGGGACGGTACGACTACCGCATCCGGGGCCAGCGCGGGACCATCCACTACCTCGACTTCGGGACCCAGTCCGACGGCGTCGCCGGCAGCGGCGAGTCGACCCAGGCCGGGCATCTCGACGCCGCCGACCTCGCGATGGACGCGGACGGGAACTTCGAGATCCTGCTCTCCTGCGAAGAGAAGCCGGGCAACTGGCTTCCCATGCAGCCCGACTCCTCGCTCCTGATCGTGCGCCAGACCTTCCTCGACCGTGACGTCGAGGTCCCGGCGAAGCTCGTGATCGAACGAATCGGAGGCGACGGCAAGCCCACGCCGCTCACGCCGGAGGCCCTCGACGGCGGGCTCAAGCAGGCGTCGGGGCTCGTGCTCGCCTGTTCGTCGCTCTTCTCGAACTGGGCGCAGGGCTTCCGCGCGAACCACAACAACCAGCTGCCCAAGTTCGACGACTCGGTCTCGATGGGCGCCGGCGGTGACCCGAACATCTGTTACTACCACTCGTACTGGGAGCTGGCCGAAGACGAGGCGCTCGTGATCGAAGCCCGGGTCCCCGAATGCGAGTCCTGGAACTTCCAGCTCGACAACCACTGGATGGAGAGCCTCGACTACCGTTACTTCAAGATCCACGTGAACAAGCACACGGCAGCGTACGAAGCGGACGGCTCGGTCCGGATCGTCGTCGCTCACGAAGACCCGGGCGTCCCGAACTGGATCAACACCGTCGGCCACGCGCGGGGCACGATGTGCTTCCGCTGGATCCGGGCGAAGGAGCACCCGCAGCCCGAGACGCGGGTCGTGAAGTTCTCCGAGATCCCGGGGCGCGCGTGAGCGCGGGCTTCGAGGCCCCCCGATTCCCGTGGCCCATGCGCGCGGCGCTCGCCGCCTGGCAGGCGGCGTCGCGCGTGGGCCTCGGGATCCCGCGCTTCGACGAAGCGAAGATGATCGCCGAGGCCCGGCGGAACACCGGCCTCCACGAGTTCGGCGACGACGATTTCGTCGAGCCGATGCGGCGACTGATCCACGCCTTCGAGGAGGAGGCCGGGCTCCATCTGCTCGGTCGCGCCGTCCTGCGCGGCGCCGCGGTCCGCGCGCTCGAATGCCGGCTGAAGCTGGCGCAGATCCGCGACCTCCACCCCGAGGTCGGCGCCCTTCCGGTCGAGCGCCCCGTCTTCATCACGGGCATGCAGCGGACGGGCACGACGAAGCTCCATCGCCTGCTCTCCTGCGCCGACGCGCTTCGCCACCTCTCCGCCGTCGAGGCGCTCCGCCCGGCGCCGCTCGGGCGGCCCGTGCCGGACGAGCCCGGCGACCTCGCGCGTCGCACGCGGCAGGCGAAGCTCGCGGAGTGGGGGATGAAGTTCCTGTCCCCGGAGCTCTTCGCGATCCATCCGATCGAGGCGGACTCGCCGGAGGAAGACGTCTTCCTCTTCGACCTCACCTTCATCAGCCCCGCCGTCGACGCGTCGCTCTCGGTCCCGTCCTACACGCGCTGGATCCGCGAGATCGACCAGCGTCCGCCCTACGTCTACGTCCGTCGACTGATCCAATTGCTCCTCTGGCAGAGGCCGGGGCGCTACCTCGGCAAGACCCCGCACCATCAGGAGAACCTCGACGTCCTCTTCGACGTCTTCCCCGGCGCCAAGGTGATCCACACCCACCGCGACCCGCGGAAGGTCGTTCCTTCCTTCTCGAGCATGATGGCCCACACGGGCGCGCTGCTCGCTGCCGACGTCGACGGCGCGGCGGTCGGCCGCCGCGTGGCCGACCAGATGGTGAACAGCGTCGAGCGAGCCATCGTGGCGCGCCGAGGGATCGGCGAAGCGCAGGTGCTCGACGTCCATTACCCGGACCTGGTCGGCGACACCCTGGGGACGATGCGGAAGATCTACGACTTCCTGGAGCTCGAATGGTCGGACGCCGCCGTCGCGCGCATGCAGCGCTGGGTCGGCGAGAACCCGCAACACAAGTACGGGCGGCACCGGTACAGCCTCGCCGACTTCGGCCTCGACGGTGACGAGATCGACGAGCGCTTCAAGGCCTACCGCGAGCGCTTCGACGTACCGCGTGAAGCGTCGGGAGATCGCTGATGGGGAAGCCTCGACTCGACACCGACATGACCGGGCGCGTCTGCCTCGTGACGGGCGCGACCGACGGACACGGGCGAGCGCTCGCGAAGCGCCTCGTCGAGCGGGGCGCCGAGGTCGTCGTGCACGCCCGGAGCGACGAGAAGGCCCGCCGCGTGTGCGAGGCGATCGCTCGCGAGACCGGCCGGAAGGCGCCCGAGATCCTGCTCGCGGATCTGTCGCGGGGAGAAGAGGTCGACGCGGCCGTCGAGCGCTACCGCGCCAGCGGCCGGCCGCTCCACGTGCTCGTCAACAACGCGGGCCTCGTCGCGCTCGGCCGAGAGACGAACGAAGCGGGTCACGAGCTGACCTTCGCCGTCAACTATCTCGCGCTCTTCCGTCTGACCCTGGGCTTGCTGCCCCTGCTCCGGGAATGCGGTCCCGCGCGGATCGTGAACATCTCGTCGGACACGTACCGTGTGGCGAAGCTCGAGCTCGACGATCTCATGCTCGAGCACGACTACGGAATCATGAAGGCTTACGGCCAGTCGAAGCTCGCGGTCCTCTACTTCACCCTCGAGCTGGCGCGGCGAACCCGTGGGCAGGGCGTCTCCGTGAATGCGGTCGATCCGGGTCCGGTCGCGTCGAACATCGGCGCGAACAATCCGGGCCTCGCGTACCGGCTCGTCGGGCCGCTGATCCGCGGCCTCTTTCCGAGCGCCGAACGCGCGGCGCGGACGGCCCTCTGGGTCGCGACCGATCCGGCGCTCGCGGAGCAGAGCGGCGGCTACTACCGCTCTCTCGCGCACCGCGTCGATCCCCTCGATTTCGACGAGGACGCGAGCGCCCGCCTGTGGCAGCAGAGCCTGCAGTTGAACGCGATCGAGGACTCCCCCGCTTGCTGAGCCGCTCTCGAGGCCCTGGAAGGGCGCTGGTCAGAGGAACGCGCCCTCCCGCTCGCCGTGGTCCGTGACCTCGGCGAAGGCCTCGTGCCGGCGGACCCACTCCGCGTCGAGGTCCTCGATGAACGCCACGAGCGCGGCTTCGAGGGCTTCGCAGGCCGATCCCTCGCCGATCGCTTCGAGGCGGCGCTCGAATTCGGCGGCGGCGGCGTGGGTCAAGGGCTTCGTTCTTCGGCAAGCCTTCGCGGAACGGCCAACGATCCCTGCGTGCCCGGCGGCGGTTCGTAGCAGCCCTTGTCGAGCGTGCAGGTCCGCCGGTAGCCCTCTTCGCAGGTCACGCCCAGCGAAGCGAACCCGATCGCGAGCAGGACGATCCATCGTCGCATCTACTTCTTTCCCAGACTCGCGTTCTCCGCGTAGTCGATCGGGCACTCGATCAGGTTCACGCCGCCGTCCGTGAGGCATCGTTCGAGCAGCTCGAGGAGTTCGTCGGTCTTCTCGACGCGGAAGCCGCGCGCGCCGTAGCTCTCCGCGTACTTCACGAAGTCGGGGTTCCCGAACTCGAGTCCCCAGTCCTCGAAGCCGCCGTCGTCCTGCTTCCAGCGGATCATGCCGTACGAGTCGTCGCGCAGGATCAGCGTCGTCACGTTCCGCTTCATACGGACGGCGGTCTCGAGCTCCTGTGAGTTCATCATGAAGCCGCCGTCTCCGCAGACGGCGAGGATCTTGCGCTCCGGGTGGACGAAGCTCGCGCCGATCGCGGAGGGGAGGCCCGCGCCCATGGTGGCGAGCGCGTTGTCGAGCAGGATCGTGTTCGGCTGGTACGCGCGGTAGTTCCTCGCGAACCAGATCTTGTACATGCCGTTGTCGAGGCAGATGATGCCGTCGTCGGGCATGGCCTTGCGGACGTCGGCCACCAGCCGCTGAGGGCAGAGCGGAAAGCGCGGGTCGTCGGACTTCTCGCTCGTGTGTTCGTCGACCTTCGCCTTCACGGCCGAGAACGTCGTGAAGTCCCAGTCGTCCTGGTTCGTGATCGACTCGTTGATCTGCCAGACGGCGTTCGCGATGTCGCCCACGACCTCGAGCTGGGGGAAGTAGATCGCGTCGACCTGGGCCGAGGCGAAGCTCACGTGGAGCACCTCGAAACCGTCCTCGCTCATGAAGAAAGGCGGCTTCTCGATCACGTCGTGGCCCACGTTGATGATCAGGTCGGCGGCGGCGACCGCGTCATGGACCGAATCGTTGTCGGAGAGCGCGGCGGTCCCGAGGTATTTCTCGTGGCGTTCGGAGATCACGCCCTTGCCCATCTGGGTGCAGATGAAGGGGATCCCGGTCTGGTCGACGAAGCGCGTGAGCTGCTTGCCCGTGCGTTTGCGGTTCGCGCCGGCGCCGACGAGCAGGAGCGGACGCTTCGCCTTCTCGATCATGGCGACCGCCCGCGCGACGGCCTTGTCCTCGGCCGCCGGACGGCGAGCGGCCTCGGCCTTGAAGAAGAGCGGCGCTTCGACCTGTTCCTCGGCGATGTCCTCGGGCAGCTCGAGGCAGACGGCGCCGGGTCGTTCCTCCTCGGCGAGCCGGACCGCTTCGCGTACCGCGGAAGGCACGTTCGCGCCGTGGACGATCTGACGCGAGTACTTGGTCACGGGCTGCATCATCTCGACGACGTCGACGATCTGGAAGCGGGCCTGCTTGCTCTTCTTGATCGGCTTCTGACCCGTGATCATCATCATGGGCATGGCGCCGAGCTGCGCGTACGCCGCGGCGGTCACGAAGTTGGTCGCGCCCGGGCCGAGGGTCGACAGACAGACGCCGACCTTCCCGGTCAGCCGCCCGAGCGTCGCGGCCATGAAGCCGGCGCCCTGTTCGTGTCGCGTGAGGACGAGCTGGATCTTCGAGTGACGCAGGCTCTCGAGAATGTCGAGATTCTCTTCGCCGGGGATGCCGAAGACGTACTCGATGCCTTCGCGCTCGAGGGCTTCGACCATCAGGTCGGAGGCCTTGGCCGGCTCGCCGGGAGATCGGTCGGAAATCGCGCTCATCGGAACCCTCCCGCATCGAGGACGATGCGGATCGGATCCTACCAGAGCAAGGAGGCGATGCCGCTAAGCGGCCCCGTTCACGGCCGGCGGCGTGGCCGCTTCGTCCGTCGCACCGGACCGTTCGCCGCGCGACTGCAGCTTTCGCGTCGGCGTCGCGATCGGCAGGGTCTCGCCGAGCGCGCCGGACTCGGCGAGTCCGAGCTCCGCCATGCGCCGGGCCGAGACGTGGACCCGGGACTCGAGGCTGCCGATCGCGGTGTTGTACGCCTCGACCGCGCCTTCGAGCTTCTTGCCGAGATTCGAGAAGCGGTCGTTGAGGGAGACGATCCGCTCGAAGAGTTCCTTGCCGAGCTTCGAGACGGCGATCGCGTTCTCGGCCATCGCCTCCTGCTGCCATCCGTAGGCGACCGCGCGCAGGAGCGCGATCAGCGTCGTCGGCCCCGCGAGCAGCACCTGCTTGGCGACGCCGCGCTCGATCAGCTCGGGATCCGTCTCGAGCGCCGCGGCGAAGAAGGGCTCGCCGGGCAGGAAGAGTACGACGAACTCGGGCGAACCCTCGAGCCGCGCCGCGTAGCTCCGGCTGCCGAGGTCGTCGATGTGGCGCCGAACGTGCCGCGCGTGCTCGGCGAGATGGGTCCGTCGTTCTTCGTCGGAGCTCGCCTCGGACGCGGCCAGGTAGGACTGGAGTGGCGCCTTCGCGTCCACGACGATCGAGCGTCCGCCGGGCAGGCGCACGACGAGATCCGGCCGCGAACGTCGGTCGGGATCGTCGAGGGTCACTTGCTGCTCGAAGTCGCAGTGCTCGAGCATGCCCGCGAGCTCGCAGACCCGACGCAGCTGGAGCTCGCCCCAACGGCCGCGCACGTTCGGCGTGCCGAGGGCCTGGCGCAGACCCTGCGTCTCCGACGCGAGCGCGCGGTGGTTCGTGGCCACGACTTCGAGGTGACGGGTGAGCGAGCGGTAGTGGCCTTCCCGTTCGGTTTCGACGCGCTGGAGCTTCTCGTCGACCTTCGCCAGGGACTCGCGCAGCGGGCGGACCAGCGCTTCGACCGCGGCTTCCCGCCGCTCGAGGGCCTGTTCGTTCGATTGGGTCGCGGCGCCGAGGCGTTCGCCCGCCAGCGTGAGGAAGCGGTCGCTGCTGCGATCGAGCGCCTCGTTCGAGAGGGTCTCGAAGCGGTCGCGCAGCCGGGACTGGGAGCGTCCGACCGCGAGCGAGACGAAGGCCGCGCCGACGAGCGCGCCGGCGCCGAGCCCGAGGGCGGCGCCGATGGCGAAGGCCCAGGCGACGATCAGGACGGCGTCGCCCTCCAGGCCGGGTGCGAGGGTGGCCAGGAACGGAGACAGGAATTCGGGGAGGGCGAGCAGGCTCGGCACGGGCGGGACCTCTCTTCGGGTGGGGGTCCACTGACGATCGGCAGGGGCTGTGTCGGATCCGGTCACAAACGGGCGCCGAATCTCGGCGGCCCGGTCTGCGGCGACGGACGTCGCGACCGGCAGGCCGCGCGCAGCCGGCCTAGGATCGAGGCCCGGCCCGGCCCGGGGATCTGCGGCGGCCGGGATGCGAGGAGATCCGCGATGTTCACGATGCGATTCGACATGCGCGCGCCCGACTTCGGCGCGAGCAAGGCCGACCTCTACCGGGCGGCGATCGAGATGTCGGAGTGGGCCGAGACCCGCGGCTGCGTGTCGATCCAGGTCTGCGAGCACCATCGCTCGAAGGACGGCTACCTGCCGGCGCCCATGATCCTGGCGAGCGCGATCGCGGCGCGGACGAAGACGGTCCCGATCCAGGTCGCCGCGCTGATCGTGCCGCTCCACGATCCGATCGAGCTCGCAGAGCAGATGGCCGTCCTCGACATCGTGGCCAGCGGGCGGGTGACCTACGTCTGTGCGATCGGCTACGTCCCGGCCGAGTACGCGATGTTCGGCCAGACGATGAAGGGGCGCGGTCAGCGGCTCGAGGACTCGATCCGCGTCATGCAGCGGCTGTGGAACGGCGAGGAGGTCGATTACGAGGGCCGTCGGGCGAAGGTCACGCCGCTCCCGCACACGCCGGGCGGGCCGCCGCTCCTGCTGGGCGGCGGCGTCGCCGCGACGGCCCGCCGCGCGGCGCGACTGGGGCTCGGCATCCTCGGGATGGGGACGGACCCGGACCTCGAGCAGTACTACCTCGACGCCTGCAAGGAAGAGGGCATCGAGCCGGGGCTCTGCGTGAACCCGACCGATGGGGCGCCGCTCTCCGCTTTCGTCGCGAAGGATCCCGACGCGGCGTGGGCGAAATGGGGGCCGCACCTGCTCCACGATGCGCAGGCGTACGCCGAGTGGATGGGCGACGACATCGACTCGGCGACCAAGAGCATCGCCGGGAGCGTCGAGGCGCTCCGCGCCGAGAACGGCAACTACCAGATCCTGTCGGTCGAGGAAGCGATCGAAGCGGTCCGGACGCGCGGGATCCTGATGACGCAGCCGCTCTGTGGGGGCTTGCCGATCGACTACGCCTGGGAGTCCCTCGAGGCGATCGTGAACGACGTGCTGCCGAAGGTGCAGGCGGGTCGGGTCCAGGCGGACCCGGTGCAGGCGGGCTGAACCGCCGCGTCGGTCAGAAGATCGCGGTCGCCAGATAGAGGCCGTAGGTCAGGACCAGGACCGTGCCCTGGATGCGCCCGATTCCGCCGGGCCGGGCGACGAGCACGAGACCCGCGAAGCTCGTCGCGATCAGGATCGCGCCGTCGAGCAGGTCGACGTCGGTCGCCGGGAGCGGGCGGATCGAGGCGGTGGCGCCGAGGACGCCGAGCAGGTTGAACACGCTCGAGCCGATCGCGTTGCCGACCGCGAGATCGCCGTGGCCCTTCTGGGCGGCGATGATCGAGGTGCCGATCTCGGGGACGCTCGTCCCGAGCGCGACGACGGTGATCCCGATGGCGGCTTCGGAGAGGGCGTAGGGCGCCAGCGTCTGGAGCGAGCCGTCGACCAGCCATTTCGCGCCGAGCCCGAGGAACGCGATCCCGAGCACCGCGCGGCCGACCGGGAGCACCCAGTTGTCGTCCTGGTCCCCGAGCGCTTCGGCGACCTCCTCGCCGAGCATCTCGCCGATCTCTTCGTCCTCCGCCGCGCGACGCAGATTCCAGATCACGTAGGCGAGCAGGCCGAGCGCGAGGAGCACGCCCTCGCCGCGCGAGATCAGGCCGTCGTTCACCATGAAGGTGAAGATCGCCGAGACGCCGATCAGGATCGGGAAGTCGATCCGATAGACGTCGCGCGACGCCTTGAGCGGGCGAAACAGGGCGCACAGGCCCAGGACGAGGATGATGTTGCAGACGTTCGAGCCGACGACGTTCCCGACGGAGATCCCCGAGTGGTTGGAGAGAGCGGCATCGAGACTGACCGAAAACTCGGGCGCGCTCGTCCCGATCGCGACGACGGTCGCTCCGATCGCGATCGGACTCATGCCGATCCGGTTCGCGATGAACGTCGACGCCGACACGAGCATGTCGCCACCGACGTAGAGGAGCGCGCATCCGGCGAGGATCAACAGGAGCGACACGACCAGATCGGGCAAGGGCGCGTGAATCTCCAGGCGGTCGCGGCAGGGCAGGCTGCGGGTGGGCGGCGAGACGTCGGTCGGAACCCCGTTCGCGTGGGGCGCTGTGGTTCCGGGTTCGGCAGCCGGAAGCGGGGCCGGGCGAGTCTAGCTCTGCCTGACCGAGATTCGAGCCGTCGAACTTCCACGAACGAGCGGTTCGGCGGTCCTGCGACCCCAGGGGCCGTTTCGCCGGGGGGAACGCACGTTCATCCAGGGGGGACCGATCGGTTCAAGGGGTTCGTCGCGGGATCGGCTGGACGGCGCGGCCGAAGCCCGCGACGCTTCGCGTTCCCCGTATCGGGGAAACCGGGGGAGAGCGAGATGAGCGAGCGCTGGCGGCGCTGTAGCGCGTGCAAGAGCGAGATCGCCCTCGGCGCGGTCCACTGGGTCTGCAGCGTTTCGACCTGCAATCGCAAACGAACCGGGCTCGTCTTCTGCACCGTCGACTGCTGGGAGATCCATCTCCCGACGGAGCGTCACCGCGAAGCGTGGGCCGTCGAGGCTCGCGCGCCCGAGACCCCCGACCCGCCGGCCGGCACCCCGGCCGGCAAGAAGACGCACGACGCGAAGCCCGCGCGCACGGCTCGGGCCGACGCGCCGACGTCGGCCTCGGCATCCTCTGCCTCGACCTCGACTCCGACCTCCGCCTCGACCTCGACCGACGGTGAGATTCTCGTCGTGGCGAGCAAGCTCAAGGCCTACGTGAAGGAACGCTCCGGCTTCAACACTTCGGACCGCGTCCTGCCCGTGCTGTCGAGGGCGCTCCGATCGATCTGCGACGAGGCGATCGAGCACGCGCGACGCGCAGAAAGGCAGACCGTGATGGACCGCGACGTCCCGCGCGCCGAACGCCTCGTCGACCGGCGTGGCCGCCCCGCCCTGATCCGCAGGCGGGGCGACCGTTAGTCCGAAGGGACGCCCTTTCCGTCTCGCCTAACGCGGCGTGGCCACGTCGAAGAGCGGCAAAGCGTGTCTCCGCGCGACCCGGACGAGCGCCCGCTCGAGCGCGGCGAAACCCTGGGCCAGCTCCTCCTCCGTCACGTTGAGCGGCGGCAGCAGTCGGATCTTCGTCGGGTTCCCGCCCGCCGTCTGGACGAGCACGCCTTCCTCGACCGCGACCGCGACGATCTCGTTCGTGAGCGTCGCGTCGCCGTCCCACGGCACGAAGGCCTGCATGGCGCCCCGCCCCGAGCGCGCGGTCACGACGCCGGGAAGCGCGCGAGCGAGCCGTTCGAAGGCCGCGTCGAGCCAGTCGGTCAGGCGATCGATCCGACCGCCCGGACCGGCGTAGCCCTCGTTCGCGAGGCGTTCCAGGATGCGCGCGCCGAGCGCCATCCCGACGGTCGAGCCGGCCCAGGTGCCCGCGATCAGTCGCGGTCGGGGGGCGAGCTCGGGCGTGAAGAGGGTGGCGCTTCCGTGCAGGATCTTTCCGACGGTGACGACGTCCACGTAGGCGTCGAGGCCGAGCGTCTTCCAGGCGAAGAGCGCGCGCGTCCTGCCGAAGGTCTGGATCTCGTCGATCCAGATGCGGATCCCCGCCCGGCGGCAGGTCTCCATCAGCGCGACGAAGAACGCGGGCGGTGCGTCGTGGAATCCACCTTCGCCCTGGATCAACTCGAAGCACATCGCCGCGTGGCGACCGGGATGGGCGGCGATCCGCGACTCGAGCGCAGCGACGCTCTTCTGTGTCGATTCGGGATCCTGCGGATCATAGAAGGGCACTCGATCGACGAAGTCCCGGATCGGGAGGCCTTCGCGGTAGGTCGGCCGATCCGTGAGCTCGGCCATCGCGAGCGTCCGCCCGTGGAAGGCACGCTCGAACGCGATCACCCGATCGGCGGGCGCCGCCCGCTGGAAGAGCATCTTCAGCGCGTTCTCGTTCGCCATCGATCCCGAGAGCGCGAGCCACGCGTGGCAGAGCCGCGGACCGGCGAGCGCGACGAGGCGCTCGGTCAGGGCGGCGTACTGCGGGCCCGGCAGGACGTGACTCTGGAAGGCGACGTCGCTCGCCGCTGCGATCGCCGCGGTCTCGAGCAGATCCTCGTCGTGATGGCCGAAGACGTAGGGCCCGAGCCCGGCGACGAGATCGAGGATCCGGCGCCCGTCGGCGAGCACGACGGACGCACCTTCGCCGCGACCCGAGGCGAGCACCGGCAGGGCGGGGGGCGCCGCGCGGAGCATCCCGAGCCGGGCGAGGCGGGTCGAGTAGTCGTCGGTGTCGAGGGGCGGACGGGCGTCGGCCGTCCGGGCGAGGGCGGCGACGAGGGTGCGGGCCGGCGCCTCGACGGCGGCGGGCGGCGGGGAGAAAGCGGGAAAGGGATCGGAAACGGACATGGCGAGACCTCGCGTCCCGACCCGGCGGGACGCTGACACGAAAAGCAGGCGAGGCCGGCTCCGGGCGGAACGCCGGGCCTCGATCGGGTTCGAAGCGGGGGCGGGCTCGTGTCGGTCGCGGCGACCGGGCGCTTGCCCCGAGGGGAGATCGTCCGGGGACGGCTCTCGACGAGGCGGGCGGGTCGCGGCGAGGCCGGCGACGAGCCTAGAGACGGCTCGAACGGCGGCGGCGCGGGGTCGCGGCGCGGCGGGCGCGGGTCTCCGTCCGTCGACGCACGGATCGCGGAGCCGCAGAAGGGCGGGCGAGCGACGCGCGAACGAGGAGGACGGAAGACATGCGGACTCCGGAGGGGCCGATTTCGGGGGTCTGGCTCCGTCTGAGACGCCGTGCTCCCGAATCGGGCGACGCAGCGTACACGCAACGTGAACGCAGGGCACCCCCGTCCCCGCAGCGCCGCGCTGCGCGACCTCCCGAGCGGAAGGCGTACACTCCGAAGGCGCCGATCGCCGAGGCGGCCCCGCCTGCGCCGGCGCGACGTGAACGCGCCGAGACGCCGTACACTCCGGCTGCGCGACCCCCACCCAGGACGGCCGAGCCCTCCCACCGGCCGTGCTCCGAGAGCGAGAAGATCGTGGCAGCGAAGCCCAAGAAGGCCGCTCGTCGTCGCCCGTCCGAGGCGGCCGCTCGCGATCTGCGCGGTCGCGCGACCCGCGCCGGGGACCGCGCCTCCGAAGCGACGGCCCGTGCGCGGAACCTCGCGCGCAAGGCCCGCGACCAGGCCGAGGAGCGGGTGAAGGCCCTCGGGAGCCAGGCGCGGGAGTCGGTGAACCAGGCGCGAGAGGCCGTGGAGACGGCCCGGAAGCTGCCGCTCGAGCCGCATTTGTGCTTGGTCATGAGCCCCAGACGGCCGATACCGCCTGTGATCATGTCCGACTCAGTGCGCGTGGCCACGTACAACGTCCATCGTTGGCAGGGAGCGAACGGGCGAGCCAAGCCCGACGTCGCGCGGGCGGGGTACGTCATCTCCGAAATGGACGCCGACGTGATCGCCCTACAGGAGGTGTTGCGGCCCTTCGACGACGCCGGTCCGACCGCCGACGACGAGCTCGGGCAGCTCTGCGACGAGCTCGACCTCTACATGGCCTTCGCGGCCACCCGGCGCCATAGCCGCGGTCAGCTCGGCAACGCCATCCTCTCCCGCTACCCGATCACCGGCGTCTCCGTGCTGGACATCTCCTTCTCGCGCATCGAGCGCCGCGGCGCCCTGGCGGCCCACGTCGGCACCGCTGGTGCGAACCTCGGCGTCGTCGCCACCCACCTCTCCCTGGTCGACCGCACCCGCCATCGCCAGGTCCAGACCCTGATGGAGCATCCGGCCCTGAACGCCGGCCCCGCCGTGCTGATGGGCGACATGAACGCCTGGCGCAACTGCAAGGGATCGCAGGTGCTCGAGGAGAGCCTCGGTCTCCATCACAACCTCGACTGGCCAGCGAGCTTTCCTTCGAGCCGGCCCCTGCTCTCCCTCGACCGGATCTACTCGCGGAACGCCGACGTGATCGACGTTCGCGAACACGACTCGCCCGCCGCGCGCAAGGCGTCGGATCACCTCCCGGTCGTCGCGACCGTGCACCTGAAGGACGAGGCGGCGGCGTGAATACCGACGCGATCTATGCACGGTTGCCCGTTCCGCTCCAGAACGTGGCTTGCACTCTGGCGGGAGTGCGTCGATGGCGCGGACGGTACACGCCGCATTTCCATCGCTCGCTCGCAGCCTGGATGGAATCCGGTCGCTCTTCCAACGAGGCGCTGATCGCCCTCCAGTACCAACGCCTGCGCCGGGTATTCGATCGGGCGCGCCTGCGGGTCCCCGTCTATCGCGAGGCCATGCTGCCCGAGTTCTTGCCGAACGCCGATCCACGCGAAGGCATCGCGGAGATCCTCGCCGCTCTCCCCGTCCTGGAGAAGCAGGCCTATCGCGATTCCCCGGAGCGGTATCGCGCGGACGACCTCCCTCTCGAAGGACTCGTCAAGGGCAAGACGAGCGGGACTACCGGATCGGCACTGCCCCTTTGGTACACGCCCGAAGCCGTCGCCGAGGAGTACGCGGCCGTCTGGCGGATCCGCCGATGGATCGGCATCGAGCTGGGCGACGCGAGCTTCACCTTCGGCGGCCAGATGCTCGTCCCGCTGTCCCAGTCGCGCCCGCCCTACTGGAGAACAAACGCCTGGGGCCGGCAGACGCTCTTCTCTCTCTATCACATGACGGAAGAGAACCTTCCAGCCTACGTCGACGCACTGCACGCGATCCCGGCGACCTACGTCCAGGGCTACCCCTCTTCGCTCCATCTGCTGGGGCGCGCGATGCTGGAGCAGGGTCGACCGCTCCCCTCCGGCAAGCTGCATGCTGTGCTGCCTTCTTCGGAGTCGCTTCTCGCGTTCCATCGAGAAGTGATCGAGAAAGCGTTCGCTGCGCCGATCTACGACCGATATGGGACCAGCGAGCTGGTCACGTCGATGACGGGGTGTGAAGAGGGTCGGCTCCATGTCGATATGGAGTTCGGAATCGTCGAGGTCGAGGTCGAACAAGAAACCGAAGACTGGGTGCGAGGGCCGCTCATCGTGACGGGCTTCGCGAACGATGCGATGGCGCTGCTCCGCTACCGAATCGGCGACGTCGGAACGCGGTCGAAGCATCCGTGTGCCTGCGGCCGGCCCGGCGAGGTATTTCTCGACGTCGACGGTCGCATCGAAGACTACGTGGTCACGCCCGACGGCCGCTGGATCGGTCGACTCGACCACATTTTCAAGGAGCAACTCGATGTTGCCGAGGCCCAGATCCTCCAGGAGACGAAGGACGCCATTGAAGTCCGCGTGGTCCCGAGAGACGGTTTCGATACGCGTGCCGAGGCCGTGCTCATGAAGGAGATCCGGTCTCGATTGGGCGAGCAGATTCGGGTCGATCTGCATCGCGTCGAATCGATTCCCAGGGAAGCGAATGGTAAGTTCCGCGCCGTGAAGTCCAGGATCGGGAGGTCAAGCTGATGATTCGGGTGGGTCTCGCGCGCTGTACGCCGAGCTACGAGGGGCTCTTGGCTCCCTGGGGTCCGGGGAAGAGCTATCCGGAGATCGACCGTCTGCTCGGCGATTGCGCATCCGAAGGTCCTGTCAACGAGGTCTATGGTGCCGTGCGGAGCGTGCTCCGCGCGATGGGCCTGGATCGCGATCGGTTCGGGACCGCAGACTGGAATCCGATCGGCGCGTTGGTCGAGCCGGGTCGGCGGATCGTGATCAAGCCGAACCTGATCCGTCATTGGAATCCGGCTTCGGATGGACGGGGCGGGACGGTCGACAGCGTGATCACGCACGGCGCGATCATCCGCGCGGTCGTCGATTACGCGATGATCGCGGCGGGACCCAACGGCAGCGTCGCGATCGCCGAAGCGCCGCAGATGGACTGCGACTTCGAATCGATCCGTGAGATCGTCGGACTCGACGGGCTCGTCAGACTCTACGAAGGGACGATCGAACGCGAGCTGGAGGTGATCGACCTGCGTCGCGAAGCGGTCGTCTTTCGGGACGGGATCATCCAGGAACGCCGATCGTTGCCTGGCGATCCCGCCGGGTATCGCGCCGTCGATCTGGGGGACCGGAGCTTCTTTACCGGGTCCGGTCTCGATCCGAACCGGTTCCGGGGCGCAGACTATGACCCTGGCCCGACCGCGGAGCACCATAGCGGCGGCCGAAACGCATACCTGCTCTCCGAAACCGTGCTGTCCGCAGATCTGGTCATCAACTTGCCCAAGCTCAAGACGCATAAGAAGACCGGCGTCACGCTCGCGCTCAAGAACCTCGTCGGCATTAACGGCGATAAGAACTGGTTGCCCCATCACAGCCTCGGCGCCGTGGATGAAGGCGGAGACGAGTTCCCAGAGAGCCGGCTGATCGATCGACTCCGGAGCCGCGCCACCGAGATCGCGCGACCGCTCCTCGCGAAGGGTAAGCTGCTTCGCGTCTTTCAGGCGGCGCGCAGGGTGGAGGCCGCAGCGCGCGGGGACCAGTTCATCCGCAGTGGAAACTGGTACGGCAACCGGACGACCTGGCGGATGTGCTGTGACCTGAACCGTTGTCTTTACTACAGCGACCGCGACGGGCTCCATATCGACGCCCCCGGTCCTGTTCGGACCGTACTCACGATCATCGACGGCGTACTCGCAGGAGAGGGAGAGGGACCGCTCGCGCCGGCGGACGTGCCGCTGGGTGCCGTAGTCGCGAGCACGGATCCGGTCGCCGTCGATCTGGCCGCCGTCCGCTTGATGGGCTTCGACGAGCAGCGGTTGGCGACCGTGCTCGGTCCGATGCAGGACGAGGGTCCGAGAATTACGGGCGTCCGCGTGGCGCATGACGTCGTCGTCGGCGAGGTCGAGCGGGGAACAAGCGAGGTCGTCGATCGATCGCTCGACGAGATCCGGTGGGAGCGCGCCTTCGAGGCCCATGCCGGCTGGATCGGGCACATCGAACAGGGTGCCACCGCCGAGCTCTCCCCCGACTGCCGTCCAGGCGTGCCCGCGTGAAGCAGATCCTCCAGAGCGCCAAGAGCGGAAAGCTCGAGCTCGTCGACGTGCCGGCACCCGCCGTCGCGCCGGGGCAGGTCTTCGTTCGGAACGCCTTTTCCGTGATGTCGCCCGGCACCGAGAAGATGGCGATGGATTTCGCGCGCAAGAGCCTTCTCGGGAAGGCGCGAAGCCGGCCGGATCTGGTGAAGCAGGTGACCCGGAAGCTGATGCAGGAAGGGCCGCTGCCGACCTATCGCACGGTCATGAATCGGCTCGATGCGCCGCAGCCGCTCGGCTACGCCTGCGCCGGGATCGTCGAGGCCGTCGGGGAGGGCGTGATGTCGGTCTCCCCAGGCGATCGCATCGCGTGCGCGGGGGCTGGCTATGCCAACCATGCGGAGCTCGTCGTCGTGCCGGAGAACCTCACGGCGCATGTCCCCGAGACGCTCGGCCTCGAGGAAGCGGCGTTCGCGACCCTCGGTGCGATCGCGCTCCAGGGCGTTCGTGTCGCGGAGCCGACCCTCGGCGAAGTCGTGGCCGTGGTCGGGCTCGGCCTGATCGGCCAGCTCACGGTCCAACTGTTGTTGGCGAACGGCTGTCGGGTCTACGGCCTCGATCTCGATCCGAAGCGTGTCGAAGAGGCGAAGGCCCAGGGAATGGAGTTCGGGGGCGCTCCCGGAGACGATCACGACCGTCTGCTCTCGGCGCTGACGGGCGGCCATGGTGTCGACCTCACGATCGTCACTGCGGCCTCGGACAGCTCCGCGCCGGTCGCCCTTGCGGCGGAGCTCTGCCGCCACAAGGGACGCGTCGTGTGCGTGGGCGCAACGGCGATGGACCTTGATCGACGCACGTTCTACGAGAAAGAGCTCGACCTTCGGATGAGCATGTCGTACGGCCCCGGTCGATACGACTACCGTTACGAAGAGGGCGGCGTCGACTATCCGGTCGCCTACGTGCGATGGACGGAACAGCGCAATCTGCAGGCTTTTCTCGACCTCGCAGCGAGGGGGGCGGTCGATCCCAGCCGGATGGACACGGAGGTCGTCGACTTCGAGCTCGCACCCGAGGCCTACGAGGCCCTCGCGAGTGGGGAGCGTCGATCCCTCGCTGTCGTTTTCCGCTACGGCGACGAGCCCGATCGACGTAAGACGCACGGAGAGGCGCTTCCGGCGAAGAGAAGCGCTTCCGGTCGAATGCGCGTCGGGTTCATCGGCGCCGGCAACTACGCCAAGGGTATGCTCCTGCCGGCGTTGCGCAGCGCCGGCGACGCTGAACCGCAGCACGTGGTGACGGCCACGGGGCCGAGTGCGCACAACGTCGCGGAGCGTTTCGGTTTCGCTCGCTACGGCACCGATCCGGACGAGGTCTTCAGCGCGGACGACATCGATGCAGTGTTCGTCACGACGCGACACGATTCGCACGCCTCGCTCGCCACCGCAGCGCTCCGCGCTGGCAAGGCCGTCTGGCTTGAGAAGCCCGCAGCGCTCTCGGAGGCGGAGCTGGCCGAGCTGGAGGCGGCCGCCGGCGCGACCGACGCGCCGCTAATGGTGGGCTTCAACCGCCGTTTCTCCGAACACGCGAAGACGGCGCGCGAGTGGCTCGGCCGCCGCATTGGGCCGCTCGCGATGCACTACACCGTCGCAGCCGGCTCGGCGCCCGCCGGGACCTGGATCATGGACGAGATCACGGGTGGGGGCCGCATCCTGGGCGAGGCGTGTCACTTCGTCGACCTCTGCGACTACATGGTCGGTTCGACACCGACCTGGGTCGTCGCGCGGGCCCTTTCCGAAGACGCGAGCCGTGACGATTCGATGGTGGCGACGCTCGGGTACGCCGACGGCTCAACCGCCACGATCCACTACCTGGCGCTCGCGAGCGCCGAGCTGCCGAAAGAACGCTGGGAGGTGCATGCCGACGGCCGCAGCGCGATCTGCGACAACTTTCGGGTGACGTCGATGCCGGGACGCAAGCCGCTCCGGACGCTCAATCAGGACAAGGGCCAGGCGACCGCGATCGCTGATTTCGGACGCTGCGTACGCGAGGGCGGTCCTTCGCCAATGCGCCTCGTCGAGATCAGCGGAGCGACCCGGACCACCTTCGCGATGGTCGAGTCCTCGCGAACCGGGGCGCCCGTGGTCTTGCCTCGGCCGGGAGCGGAGTCCTCGTGACCGATCTCGATCTGGAAGAGCGATCGCCTTCCCTCGTCGAGCGGCTCGACGGGCGTTGGTATCCCGACGTGCGCGACAACTGGGACGACGAGCTCTTCCGCGACCGGATTCTGGAACGCATGAGCGAGGATTTTCACGTCCTTGACATCGGGGCTGGCGCGGGTTTCGTGGCGCAGATGAACTTCAAGGGTCGATGCGCCTCGATCGTGGGCCTCGATCTCGATCCGCGCGTGGTCGACAACCCCTATCTCGACGAGGGACGGCATGGCGGTGCCGAAGAAGTCCCCTGGCCCGATGAGCAGTTCGATCTCGTCTTTTCCGACAACGTTCTCGAGCATCTCGCGGAGCCCGAACGGGTATTCGAGGAAGTCGCGCGTGTGCTGAAGCCTGGCGGTCGATTCCTCGTCAAGACGCCCAACAAGCTCCACTACGTTCCGCTCGTCGCGTCGCTCACGCCCCACTCTTTCCATCGATTCTTCAATCGGCTTCGCGGGCGTCCGCCGGAGGACACCTTCCCGACGCGCTATCGGGCGAACACGCCCTCGGCGGTGGCGCGGCTCGCGGAAGCGGCAGGGCTCGTGGTCCGTAGCGTGGACTTGATCGAGAGCCGGCCCGAATACCTCCGGATCTCGGCGCCGACGTATCTCGTCGGTTGGATCTGGGAACGGATCGTGAATCACGTTCCCGCGCTGAGCCGGTTCCGCGTGCTTCTCGTGGCGGAGTTCGAAAAGCCGATGCTTTCGGGCAGCGGGCGCTGAGCAGATGGGCTCTTCGCGACCGCTCTTCGTGCTGGGCAATCACCGCTCGGGCACTACGTGGCTGGCGAACCAGCTCTGCCGGCATCCGGAGATCGCCGGTGTCCAGCACGAACGACACCACGGTATCCACGAGAGCGCCTGGTTCAGCTCGTTGGACGGTCGCTACGGAGATCTGCGGACACGGTCGAACTTCATCGAGCTGGTCGAAGTCCTCGCCGAGAGCGACTACTGCCGGATCGCCGAGATCGACCGCGCCTTCCTCTACGCCGAGTGGCCGATCGACTACGACCAACTCTTCCGTCGGATCATGGAAGAAGTCGCTCGTCGAGCAGGGGCTCGCTACTGGATCGAGAAGACGCCGGCCCACACGGAGTTCGTCGACGAGATCGCTCGGCGCTACCCCGATGCGCGCTTCGTCTCGGTGAAACGAGCGCTCGAGTCGGTGGTGGGGTCGAGTCTCGGAATGGAGCGACATTCGTCTCTGACGGGCGCGACTTCGAGACTCAAGCACATCTTTTCGGTCGCGTTGCGGTGGAGCTACTTCAACCGGCTCGTCGACGGATACGCCCAGGGGAGCGATCGGATCGTGTGCCTGACCTACGCCGAGATGAGATCCGATCTCGAAGCGACAATGCGACGGATTTCGGACCACCTCGAGTTACCGTTCGATTCGCGTCTGCTGGGCAGCGACTTCGCGGCGAACACGAGCTTCTCCGGCGACCGGACGCGCGATGACGCCCTGTCCGGATGGGAGCGACGCTTGCTTTCGCTTCTCGAAGGCTTGTTCGCCGCGACGCCGATCTCGATCCTGCGAGCCGTGGTTTCCCGTGCGCGTCGGCGCGAGGGTCGAGCACCGCTGCCGCCTTGGTTCTTTCGTCTCCACCCCCACGCGTCGGAGCAGAGAGACGCCGCGCAGTCGGGGTCGGATCCGTGAGTGGTGCTGATCCGGCCGTGTTGATGGTCTCGCCCCAGTTCAGACCGATCGTCGGCGGCTACGAACGGGCGGCCGAGCGACTGTCGGTCGGCCTCGCCGAGTGCGGATGTCGGGTCGACGTCGTCACAGAGCGTCGCGATCGCGCGTGGCCGCGAAGCGAGGCGATCGGAGGCGTCGGGGTCCGTCGGATCCCCGTTCTGCCGAAGCCAGGGATCCACACGCTGACGTCGGTCCTCTCGCTGGCCTGGTTTCTCGCGGCTCGAGGTCGTCGTTATGACGTCTGGCACGTGCATCAGTACGGCGTCGCGTGTTCGGTCGCCGTCTTTATGGGTCGTCTGCTGCGGCGGCCCGTCGTCGTGAAGCTGACGAACACCGGCGACCGCGGACTGGCCGCGACGGTCCGAGCTCTTTTCCCCTCTGCGCTCCATATCGCGCTCCATCGCTGCGTCGACGGCTGCCTTGCGACGAGTCAGCGCGGGGCTCGCGAGGCGAGCGACTTCGGAATCCCAGCAAACAGGATCCACGCGGTTCCGAACATGCTGGACTGCGACCGTTTCCGTCCGCCGTCCGAAGCGGAACGCGCCTCCGCGCGCAGCGAATTCGGCGTCGACGATCGGGTGGTGCTGCTCTTCGTGGGCCGGCTCACGGCGCAGAAGTCGCCCAACGTCCTGGTCGATGCTTTTGCCTCACTGGTCGCGTCGAACCCGGAGGCCCTGCTCGTAGTGCTGGGCGATGGCCCCCTCGCGACCTCGACCCGAGCGCACGCCGCGGAGACACTGCCGCCGGGCGCGGTCCGCTTCGAAGGCAACTGCGAAGATCCGCTGAGCTGGTACCACGCAGCCGATCTCTACGTTTCGAGTTCTTCGATAGAGGGTCTCTCCAACAGTCTGATGGAGGCGCTCGGGTGCGGGCTCCCGGTCGTTTGCACGCGCGTCTCCGGTAGCGAAGATCTTGTCGAGGACGCCATCGGTAGTCTCGTCGAGCCAGGCGATGCGACGGCCCTGGCAGCGGCCTTGACCAAGTGGTCGCGCGACGCGGATCGCCGCGAGAAGAGTCGGAATCCTGCTCGGGCGCTCGCCGTCGCGCGCTTCTCGAAGGAGTCTGTCGTCGCTTCGGTGAGCCGGGTGTATCGGGGTTTGAGGCCGAACTGATATGGTCGAATCAAAGAACGTCACCGGCTCGCGGGGCGGAACCAGCATCGGGACCGCGAAACTCGGCCGGGTTCGCGGCGTTGGAGGAGCCTGACGTGCACGTTCTGCTCTTCGCAGGTCGATTCCTGCCCGATGTCGGGGGGATGGAATACGTCGTTCACTACCTGGCCGAGGCGCTCGTCGACGCCGGCGTCGAGGTCACGGTTCTCGCGAACCGGACGAAGACGCCGGGCGGTCCCGAGCATCGCTATCGCCTTATCCGATACGGGTTGCTATTCCGCGGCGCGATGCGGTCCGGACTCTTCCGACTCTCGGTTTCCCGCACGCTTTCGAAGCTCCAGCGCGAACATCCAGTGGACATCGTGAACTTCCACGGCGTGGCCCGCGCGCCATTCTGGGGCCTTTCGTTCTTCGAGCGACGCAGTATCCCGAGCGTGATGACGCCGCATGGCAAGGACGTGCAGCGCTTCCCCGATATAGGGTACGGGCTGCGACTCGAACCCGAGTGGAACGCGCGCATCGAGGATCACCTCCAGCGCGCGAACGCGGTCACGGCGATCTCCGAGTCGATCCGGGGAGAGCTCGACTGCGTGGCCCCCGAGCGCGTGCACATCGTCCCGAACGGCATCCATCGGCAGCGCTTCACACGGAATCCTTCGACGTTCCTGCACGATCGGGTCGGTGTTCCGCACGATACACGATTCGTCGTCTCCGTCGGCCGGGACCACATCAAGAAAGCCTACGCCGACGGGATCCATGCCTTCGCGCCGCTCTTGGGCGACCCTCGATTCGACGACGTCCACTACGCGATCATCGGACGCGGGGTCTCTTCGCACGCGATGCTCGTCTCGGAGCTCGGTCTGGATGGGCGTGTCCACCTCGTGGAAGAGGTCGCTTCACACGAAGTCGCGGAGAGCTTCAACTCCGCCTGCCTCTTTTTTTCCCCGTCGATCGTCGAAGGACTCAGCCTGGTCAGCATCGAAGCGATGGCCTGCGGCCTCCCACTCGTTGTGACCGACGTGCCCGGCAACGCCGACGTCGTCCGAGCCAACGGCTGTGGGTTGCTTGTGCCGGTCCGCGATCTCGACGCCATGGGCGAGGCGATCGGAGCCCTGCTCTCGAATGAGCACCTCCGGAGCGAGCTTGCCGAGATCGCGTGGCAGAGATCCGACGATTACGACTGGTCGGCCATCGCGCGGCGCTACCTCGAGGTCTATGCGTCGCTCCTCGGGGAGGCGGATTGAGATGGTGAATCCGATCCGCGAGACCGCCGCGCGACTGGCCCGGCGATGGTCTAACCGCCATCGACCCGACGGTTCGCCGAATGTCTTGATTTTTACGACCCCGCGAAGTGGTTCGACCTGGTTGATGGAGCTCGTGACGAGCCAGCCCGGCTTCAAGCACTGCAATGAGCCGCTCAACCTGCGCCACCCGGATGTGCGTCGCGGAATCGGTCTCGGAGACTGGCCCGCTCTCTACTCGCGGGAAGCGGACGCCCGCGTCGAGGCCTACTTCACAGACCTGGCGTCGGGGCGGCTGAAGACGCTCAATCCGAGCCCGCGCGACCGCACCCATCGCTTCCGCACGACACGGACGGTCTTCAAGGTCCTCCACGGCGGGGAGGAACGGATCCAGCGAATCGCGGATGCCGTCAACGGGCGCGTGATCGTGCTGCTCCGTCACCCGATTCCGGTCAGCCTGTCCCGCGAGGTGCTGCCTCGGCTCGAGACGTTCCTCGAGAGCGACTTCGCCGGCTTCTTCGACGAGGGAGAGCGCGTCTACGCCCGGCGGATCCTCTCTGAAGGGACAACGCTCGATCGGGGCGTGCTCGACTGGACGCTGCAGAACGCCGTCCCTCTCCGCGCTCGCGAGCCCGACTGGTTGTTCGTCACATACGAACAGCTCGTTCTGGATCCGCGCCCGATCCTCGATCGGTTGGTGGAGCATCTCGCGCTGGCTGATCCGGCGCGTCTCTACAATGGGCTCGACGTCCCGTCTCATACAGTGAAGAAGTCAGACGCCGAGACGAGCGAGCTCCTGCACGGGAACGTCGACGAGGAGAAGCGCGCGCGCGAGCTGGTCGGCCGATGGCGGCGGCGGGTCGACGCCGGCGAAGAGGCCCGCGCAATGGCGGTCCTCGAACGTTTCGGGGTGGACGTCTACCGGGCGGGTCGCGTGCTGCCGACCGATGCTTATTGGATCGGCGATCCGTCGGCGGAGATCGGTGGGCTCTGAGGGGGCGCGAAAGAGGAGATGATGGTGAGGTATTGGCTCGGACTCGTCCTTCTCGTCTTGGCTTGCAGCGTGCCGGCGCAGCCATTCGTCGACGTCTCGTTTGCTTCTCCGACTCGCGTAGAGTCGGTCTCCGCTGCGCCACTACCCGCCCGTGCTCCTACCTGGCCCTCCGCCTGCGAGACGCCACGCCCGCTCCCGCTCCTCTCTCACTGGACGAGTCGTCGGCGCGGAAACGCCGGTACGACGACCCCGAACTGGCAGCTCGACTGGATTCGTGAAGGCCATCGATGGCAGCTGGTCTTTCCGCTCCGGTATCACGACGATGTCTGGGACTCCTGGGCGGAGCGGTTCTACGGGCCGGCACTCGGCGCGGCGGCGGAGCAGGGGCGGGAGTTCGCCATGCTCTTCACGCAGTGGGAAGAGCTTCTCTACCGCTTCGACGGGATTGCACCCGTACCCGGTTCATCTGGTGCGACAGTGGTTCGCGAGGACCTGCCCAAGGGCAAGCCGCGTCTCTCGCCGTACGGTGACGTCGAGTCGTGGCGAGCCGTCGGTAGGCTCTGGGCGCGGTCGCCAATCCTGCGCGAGATGCAACGGAGATACCCCGATCCACCCGTCGTCTACTTCGTTTCGAACAACGAGTCCGATCGCTTGCGCTGGTTCGAGTCGGAGAAGATCCCCGGTCCCCGGGTCGGCTCGAGGAGGGCCGCGTTCGAGCAGACGCGACGCGAGTTCGGGGACGGCTACATCGAACGCTACACCGCGATGATCGAAGGGATTCGCGAAGGTCTGGTCTCCTGGCGATCCCGCGTGCGCTTCGTAACGTGGGGCGGTGCGAACGCCTTCATGGGACGGACGAAGAAGCGCTCCAACCGATCGAGCTGGATGCACGGAGGCCAGCCGCTCTTCGGCCTCACTATCCCGGGTCGGCTGAGCATCTTTCCGACGATCTGGGACGGCGCTTCCCCGCGCTACTACATCACGCACCAGAGAGGCGAAGAGGACCGTTCGGTCTTCGGACCGCAGTCGGCGGGCATGTACCTACCGCTACACCTGGCGGACGCGTGCGCAGTCGATCCCGACTTCTTCTGGGAGCTCTCGACGTGGGTGGATCCGGAGTACCGCGACGCGGAGAAACGGAAGGGGAGGCCCTACACGATCGATCGATACGTGGGGCTGGTCAAAGTCGGGACCTGGCTCGCGCGTCCGCAGGTCGTCCGACTGTTCAACTACGGCGATCGACGCGTGGAAGGCTTCTATGAGGAGCTTGCGGGCATACAGCGCGTGATCGACGCGGTGCACGCGTCGCCGATTCTTCGTCGCTTCTACGAGAGAGGGCGGCTGGTTCCCAACCCGTCCCGCGCACATCCGCACCGACTCGATCTCCCCGAAACCATCGCGGCGAACCCGCCGTGGTTCGCGCTGGAGACTCGGCCCGGGCCGGATGGTGAGTGGACGCCGACCAGCGAGATGCCCGTCTGGGCGATCGCCTACGTCCGCGGGGAAACCCCGAACCGCGAGTGGCTCGTCTTGGCGCAGAGTCCGGAAGGAAATCGAGACGACGTGAGCATCGAGCTCCCCGGGTTCGGCGCAGTCTGCGCGAGCGCGACTCAATCTGGGCGCTACTACCTCGCCGACGAAGCCGCAGGCGCGGTCCGTTCGCTCGATGCTGCGGGGGAAGCGCGGGGTCCGGTGCCCAGCTGCAGCGCGATCGGGCGTGCTCGCTAGGCCGAATACTGTCGTCTGCGGTGTGCGTGGAGCCGTTCAGCGATGCGAGAGGGCGCGGACAAGCCGCAGGCCCGGCGAGTCAGCTCGACGGCTGCGAGAGCACGCGCGCCCATAGATCGGCTCCGGTATTTGTCTGGCTTCCGCATGTCGCTGAGCGGCCGGCCGATGAATTCGGCGAGCCGATCGAACTCGCGTTGCTCGGTCATCAGGCGTTCATACTGAATGACGATGGCGTCGCGCTTACCCTCGTCGAGGACCGAAAGGACGCCCTCGTTGTAGTCCGACCAGGCCCTCACGGCCCACCAGATCTCACGGCGTGGGCTGTACCTGGTTTTGTAGTGACTCCAGACTTCGGGTAGTTCGCGATAGACCGCGATCACCCGGTGCTCGGGCATCTCGGGTTCCCAAAGTGGGTAGGTCAAGCAGAGCCGCGGCTCCTTGATGCCCCAATCGACTCCTTCTTCCGGCTCAGCGTCTCCCAGGATCCGACGCATCTCCGTGCGCTGGTCTTCTGAAGCTTCGAGTCGTCGCGGCTTCGGATAGCGATGCGCGGGCTGACCGAAGCCGAGGAGATCGCGGTTGAGGTCGATCACCCGCTCCCGTTCGAAATAGGCGCCCTCGTCGTAGTCGGTCTGACTGCGGTCGAGGCCCGGTTGGATCATCTCGATCCCGGACTCGTGGAGCATCCGCGATACCAAGGTTGTGCCGGACTTGTGCATCCCGAGGACGACATACATCACGGCAGCCGGTTCCAGTCGTCCGTAGTGCCGAAGGCGTCGTTCGGTCGCGACGCGGGTGCCGCTTCGTCGTATGGGTCTTCTTCTGCGACGAGTGCTCGCGAGAGAAGGGCCCCGAATACACAGGCGAACGCGAGGTTGTGTTCGAGCGTCTGGGAGAACAGAGCCTCGTAGACGAAGAAGACCGAGAGCAGCGTGACGCTGCTCGAGCGCCAGATGCCGTAGCGGAGCGCGCTGAGCGAGGTTGCCGCCAGGATCAGGAGCAGCACGAGCATCCCACTGACGCCGTAGTCGATCCCAAGCTTGAGGAAGGTGTTGTGGGTCTCGATCTCGAGGTAGTCGTGGCTGCCGATGCCTAAGCCGGTCCACATGTTCTCGAGGAAGAGCTGCAGTCCCACGTTGGCGTTCTCGAGCCGGCCCTGGGCGGCGGAGTCCGCGATGTCGAGTCCGATCAGGCTCTGCACGCGGAGCAGCGCCTCCGAGTGGAGGTCGAAGACGTTGAGCAAGGCCCAGATGCCGATGATGGCGACGAATACTCCCGAGAGCAGCGTGAAGAATCGGGTCGGAATCGAGAGCGCTTCTCTTGCGTGGCCGCGTGCGCCGAGAAGGTACGAGAGCCAGATCAAGCCGACGAACGCGGAGCCGTGGCGGCTGAACGTGACGAGAACGCCGAGGGTTCCGATGGTGGCCAGTACGAGGCCCCGGAAAGACTGACGGCGGAAATCGAGGGCCACCAGCAGCGCAGCGATCAGCACGCCCGCTGAGGCGTTCGGGTTCTGGTGGAAACCGGCCGCGCGTCCCGGCGCTTCGCTCAGCTGGAACGGGAGCACCATTTCTCCGAGGTTCACGAGCGCTGAAACGACGAGCACGAACGCCGCGGAGAGCTGCAGGGTCCGCTTCGGCGCATGACTCGCGAGTAGAACGGCCGAGCCTGCGACGGCAGAGAAGTAAGTGATGCGCGTGCGGACCTCGAAGTAGGCGTGTTCGCCTCCGCCGTAGCCGACGTATACGAGGAGCGGAATCGCCGCCGTCAGGAACCAGATCGCGAACATCGGCCGCAGGACCACGCGAAACACGTCGCCTAGTCGCAGAAAGAGGAAGTACGGCACATAGAGCGCCGTCATGATGTAGTAGGGGCTGACCGGCAGCAGCTCGAAGACGGGTCGCAGGAAGTTGCCCATCCAGACCGACAGCCAGACCATGCCGAGGAACATGTGAAAGCGCCCCGGCCTTGCCACGGCAGGGGCCTGCGGGAGCGTCGGGCTATGGGTGTTCATGCGCCGTCCGGTGATGCATCGCTTGAGAACATTGCGGCCACCTGCGGGGTTCGCTTGAGGCCCCGCTCCAAGCGTTCGAGTAATCGAGGGGATTAGACATCGGTTACGCCGAGAATTCGTTGGACGGGGGCGGCCAGGCGCGCCGGGGCAAGGTTAGCGACGATGCGCCGCTCCCGGTCGTCGAGAACGCCGAGTGCACGAATCGCGGCCAGATAGATCAGCGCGCCGCCGGCGCCCGAGACGACGGGATGGAGCCAGTCGCGGCTCGCGATCATCGCCCCTGCAGAGAGGCCGGCCGCGCCGAGGCATCTCGACACCGCTACCCACGGTAGCCGAACAGGAAGATGCCGGCGGAGCATGATGTACTCGAGCAGGCTTTTTGCAGCTACCGAGAACGCGGTTGCGCCAGCCATGCCCGTTGCGCCGAACTGCGAGGCCATCGGGATGCCGAGCGCCAGGTTCAGCAGCACCGTCACCCGCGAGTAGACGAGGATCTCGGGCCGTCGCGCGGCCTGGGCGACGACCCCCATCGGCATCGTGGAGAGCGTAAGGAAACTAAGGAAGAGCAGCGTTGCCCAGAACGCCTCGGCGTACTCGTCCGGAAAGACGAGCGCGAGCGCCCACGCACCATGTGCGACGAAGAGCGCGGCGAAGAGGGCGCCGACGATCGCGTTCGTCGTGAACAAGAAGCGAAACATGGCGTTCGCTTCGTCTTCGTCGCCCGATTGGTCGAAGCGCGTGAAGAAAGCAGTTTGGGAGAGGCGTCGGAACATGCGCTGCGGTAGCAGGACCTCGAGCTGCTTGGCGATCTTTGCAGCGACGGCATAGAGCGCGATCTCGGGCGCTGTCGAGACCGCGGCGAGCAGGTAGTTGTCGAAGCCGGTGCCGAGAAACGCCGTTCCGAGTTCGGTTAGATAGGCCATCCGGCGATATCGGCGGTCCTCGCGCGATTCGCGGTGCCGGCCCATCCAGACGAAAATCCGGGGGGGGCCGACAAGGCGGACGCATAGGGCGATTGCCGTCGACAGACGGAGTCCCGCCGCGGTCGAGAAGACGCCGCAGAAAAAGGCGAGCTCGGTCTCGAGGGCGATGCCGACGATCGTGCCACCGACCAACATCGTGTTGTAGACGAGGTCGAGCATCAGCACGCCGCGCTGTTCGAAGCTCGCGTGCAGCGCTGCCTCGGCGTAGCGGTAGGTCACGCCGCAGATCATTCCGATCTGGACGATCGTGAACTCGAAGTAATGGCCTGCGAGGGACAGGTGGGCCGCGAACCCGTCGAAGCCGAGCACGAGCGCTGCCGAGATCGCGCAGGTCAGCGCGAAGCGTCGTCCCAGCACGCTCCACAGGAGATCACGCTTCTCCGCGCGGTCCTCGATCGCGGGTAGGAATCGGAGCAGGGCGTTTCGATAGCCGAAGGCGGTGAGGAGATTGACTGGATCCGCGAGTCCGACGAGGAGCACCCAGACACCGTACTCCGAGGGCTCGAGGTAGCGGACGAGGAGCACCATTCCGGCGAGCGCAAGCAAGAGCCGCAGCGCGGCGGAAGCGGCGGAGTAGGGAAGTGCGCGCCGCGTACGCTGCGCGACTGAGTCGGTCGCGTGCGCGTCAGGGGTCGATCCCGACGGACTCGGCCGGTCGTCACCTATGTCCTCTTCGTCGGTCGCCATCCGAATCCTCCAAGCCCCGATGTCGGCCACCGTCGTTGAGGGTTCAGTCGAAAGTCGCGCCGTGTATAGCCCATCGACCCTCCTGACCCTTTCCTGAGACAGTCGTGGATTCGAGTTGCTATACCGGGGCCGATGAAGCGGATCCTGATCGACGCGCTGACCGCGAATACAGGCGGGGGCTGGACCTATCTCGTCAATCTGGTCGCAGAGCTCGAACGAGACGATCGAGGGCTGGACTTCACGGTGCTCGTCGAAGCCGAGCGCGCGGCGGGTTTGGATGCTTCGTGTGTCCGAATCGTTCCCATAGAGACGGGGGGCACCTTCAAGCGCGTGCTCTACGAAGAGTTCGTCCTGCCGTGGCGGGCGCGCGCCTTCGATCTGCTCTATTGCGTCGCCGAGCTCGCGCCAGCGTTCGCGTTCACGCCCACGGTCGTCGCGCTGCGGAATTTGAACGTCTACGACCGGCGGTTCTACGATACGTCTCGGTTGCGGTGGCTCGAACGGCTGACTCGTGCCGGAGCGCGCCGTGCGCACCGCGTGCTCTTCCCGTCGGCGGCCTCGGCGGCATGGATCTCCCGCCATCTGGGAATCGACGCCACGCGGACGGCGGTCGTGCCCCATGGCATCGCGCCCGAGATCTTCACCCGATTCGAAGCGGACGAAGCGGAACGGAGTCGTCCCTACCTCCTCGTCCCGGCGGCCGTAGAGCGACACAAGAACATCGAGGTGACGGTTGCGGCGATGCAGGAGATCGACGAGACGATCGAGCTGTGGATCGCGGGCGGTACGGAGACCGACCCCGACTACGTCGCGTCGCTTCGCGCGCAGGCGGTCGCCTCGGGCGTCCTCGAGCGCGTTCGATTCCTGGGCGGAGTGTCCTACGGAAAAATGGTGGGCTTCTATCGGCACGCGATGGGGGTCGTGCTTCCTTCGCGGATCGAGACCTTCGGCCATCCACTGCTCGAAGCGATGGCGCTCGAACGTCCTCTGCTCGTGTCTGATCTGCCCGTGTTCCATGAGATCGCGAACGGCGCCGCGTGGCGTTTCGGACTCGACGCGCCGCATGAGCTCGCGGCCGCCGTACGCCGGATCCAGGACGAACCGGACGAAGTCGAGCGTCGGATCGGGCTCGGTCGCGAGCGCGTGGCTCTCTACTCATGGGCCCGTTCCGTCGATCGGCTCTGCGAGGTCTTCCACGAGATCGTGGACTGACAGAAAAGGGGAGATTCGAGTGGGCCAGGTGAGCCGCGGCCGGCGGAACCGATCGAGAGGACGATGATGAGTGATGCGGTGGGGGTCAGACTCCGATCGCGTTGGCTTGGGCTCGTCGTCTTCGTGCTTGGGCTCGTGCTGATCGATCGCCTGCTCGGCTTCGGCCTGGAGCGTGTGCTCGACGCGTCTACTCCTCGGGCGCGCGCGCTGCGATTGGCAGTCGAGGCGCCGGAACGCAACTACGACGGAATCGTGGTGCTCGGGAGTTCGCGTGCGACTCACCACTTCGAGCCGTCAGAGATCGCGCCTCGGCTCGGCGTAGAGGTCGTCAACTTCGGTGTCGACGGGCAGGGTCTCGTATTCACGCGACTCCTCGGTGCTCGCGTCCTTCGCGCCGCCCGCCCGCCCGCGGCGATCGTCGTCCAATTCGACCCCGGCGACTTCTGCAAGCCTACGTTCGACCGTGCGTTCGTGCTCGCGCCGCTCGCGGGACGAGACGACCTGGTGCGGAAGACCCTCGGCCACGACTGGCGCTCGCGAATCAAACTCACGTCGTCCCTCTATCGATTCAATTCGCTGGGGCCGAGCCTCGCGCTGTCCACGGTCCTTCCGACGCCGGACATGGGTGACGGCTTCGTTCCACTTCGGGGCCGCATCGATCCGGACGCCGTAGTGCCGCCGCGCGACGTCTGCGGCGCCGATCCGCTCGATCCAACGTTGGCGGCATTGCTCGTCGAACTCTTGGCGGAGGCGGACGCCGTGGGCGTCCGGGTCGCCGTGACCCTCGGCCCGCGTCTTCGCGACTTCGACGGGATTCCCGAGGCCGAGCGTCGGGCGATCACCGAGGCGAGGCTGGTCGTCGAACGGGGCGGGGCCGTCTGGCTCCCGCTCGACGAGTCTACGGAAGCCGGTCGCTTCGGCCCGGCGTACTATCGCGACGCTTCGCATCTGAACGAGGAAGGCGCGCGTCGGTTCAGTCGCCTCTTCGCTTCGGAGCTGGCGGTCCGCTGGCCCGACCTCGGGCGTCTCGGGTCGCGCGAGTGATTTTCAACTCGCTCGACTACCTCATCTTCTTCACGCTGGTGGCCAGCGTCCACTTCCTGCTGCCGACTGGCGGCCGTTGGCCGTTGCTCCTCGTCGCCAGCTACGGCTTCTACATGGCCTGGAATCCGGCCTACCTCTTCCTGATTCTCTGTTCGACAGCGGTCGACTTCCTCCTCGGGCAGCGGATGGCAGAAGTGGACGAGCCCGTGCGCAGACGCCTCCTTCTGTTCGGGAGTCTCGCTGCGAATTTCGGCCTGCTCTTCACTTTCAAGTACTGGAACTTTGCTCAGGCGAATCTGGATCGATTGCTGACAACGCTCGGGACCCACTCACCGATTCCGCCGATAGACGTGCTGCTCCCGGTTGGGATCTCGTTCTATACGTTCCAGACCCTCAGCTACACGATCGACATCTATCGCGGGGTCCTCCGGCCCGAGCCCCACCTCGGTCGATTCGCGCTCTACGTCGCCTTCTTTCCCCAGCTCGTCGCTGGTCCGATCGAGCGGGCCCGCAACCTTCTGCCCCAGCTTCGTGAGGAGGCTTCCTTCGACTGGGAGCGGATCGAGTCCGGTGTCCAGCTCATGCTCTGGGGCCTGTTCAAGAAGGTCGTCATCGCCGATCGTGTCGCCATCTATGTCGATGCGGTCTACGGGAACGTAGGCCAACACAATCCCGGGTCCTATCTGCTCGCCACCTATCTTTTCGCGGTGCAGATCTACTGCGACTTCTCCGGCTATTCCGACATCGCCATCGGCTCGGCGAAGGTCCTCGGATACGACCTGATGAAGAACTTCGAGCGTCCGTACTTCTCGAAGAGCATGACGGAGTTTTGGCGTCGCTGGCACATTTCGCTCTCGACTTGGCTCCGCGATTACCTCTATATCACGCTAGGTGGCAATCGATACGGCCTGTCCAAGACGTACCGGAATCTGCTGATCACCATGGTGCTGGGTGGGCTCTGGCACGGGGCGAGCTGGAACTTCGTGATCTGGGGCGCTCTTCACGGTGTCTTGCTGGGCCTCTCTCGCGCCACCCTGCCCGCGCGGGATCAGATCTACGCAAGGTTCTCTGTTCCGACCTTCGTCCGCGACGCGTGGCGGATGATCGCGACCTTCCACCTTGCCTGTCTCGGCTGGATCTTCTTCCGGGCCGACACGCTAGAGACCGCGTGGATGATTCTGTCGGGAATTCTTTCCGGGCCCTTGTCGGCACCCTTCAGGGATACGACGACTCTGGCGCACGCCCTGCTGGCGATCCCGCTTATGCTCTTGGTCCACGTGATCCAGGAGCGGGCGGGCTCGGCGCGCGCTTGGTTGGCGGATCGCCCGGTCGCGATTCGTTGGGCATGCTGGTACGCGATGATCGTCGCGATCGCATTGATGGGTGTGGATGGTGGTGCGCAGTTCATCTACTTCCAGTTCTGAAGAGAGCGTGCGCCGGTCCTTCGCGCTCGACGGACGTATTTCCTGGACGCTCCGCGTCCGTTGGGACACAATCGGTCTCGCTCGAGACATATCGATGCGCGACCCTTTCAACCGGAGCTGCCTTGGATCCCTCTCGCACCACGCTGATCGGTCTAGTCGGCACGACCGACCGCGCGGGCGGAGCCGAGAAGGCGTTTCGCGCTATCGTGACGGGACTGCGCGATCAAGTCGGCATGAACTTGATCGTGGCGACGCACGTCCAGCCTAGGGAGCCGGACGATGATTTCGATCCGATCGTTCTGCGGCCCGACGGGGTGCGGCCCGGACTGGGGATGCTCCGGCGTTTTCGCGAGGTGATCGAGACGGCGCCGCGTCCGGCCATCCTCTTCCCCTTCCAGCTCCGAGCGAACATCGTGGCGATGATGGCGAACTCGGCGTTGCCGGCATCGTCACGTCTCCCGTCCGTGTTGAACGATCGATCGAGTATCGAGGATATGCTCTCGCCCCAGCCGAACGATGGACTCCGTCAACGGATGGCGCTTGTCGGGCTGCGCCGCGCTGCGCGCTTCGCCTATCGCCGGGGCAGTCGGGTAGTCTGTAACGCGAGGGCGAACGAGGCGACAGTTCGCGCCTTCGTAGGCGGCGAGGGGCCGCCGGTTTCTACCATCTACAACCCGCTCGACGCTCTTGGCATCCAGGCGCGCTTTCCGGAGCGCGACCGGACGAGCTGGATCGACGAATCGTCTCCGGTGATCGTGACGCACGGCCGCATGGATCAGAAGAAGGGCTTCGACACGTTGCTCCGCGCCTTCGCGCTCGTCCTGGAGCGCTGCCCGCAGGCGCGCCTCCGGATCGTGGGCGACGGCCCCGAGCGAGAACGGCTCTTCTCACTCGCGCGCGAGCTCGAAGTCTTCGAACGCTGCGACTTCCCGGGCTTCTTGAGCGATCCGATCGCGGCGATCGAAGACGGTGACGTATACGTTTTGCCTTCCCGCTGGGAGGGGCTACCGAACGCGCTTCTCGAAGCGATCGCAGCCGGTCTTCCGTCGATCGCGACGCGATGCCCGACAGGGCCGGACGAGATTCTTGAGGACGGCCGCGTGGGCCGACTCGTCGCGGTCGACGCCGTCGCGGAGATGTCGGAGGCGATCTCGGAGATCCTGAGGAACGCTTCGCTCCGAGTCGATCTCTCGAAGCGCTCGAGGCGTCGCGCCCTCGATTTCTCGCTGGACCGTGCGGTCTCGGAGTTCGCACTACTCTTCGAGCGCGTGCTTGAATCTCGATGACCTTCCCGCGAGGAACGAAGTGACCGACGATGCGCTGCGCAAGCTGATCCGGACGATCCCCGATCATCCCAAACCGGGTATCCAGTTCCGAGATATCACCACTCTCCTAGCGGACGGGAAGGGGCTCGCGCAAGCCGTCGAAGCGCTCGCCGCGCCGTTCGAGGCAGGGCCCGGAATCGACGCCGTCGTCGGCATCGAGGCGCGCGGCTTCATTTTTGGTACGGCGGTGGCTTGTCGACTCGCCGTGGGCTTCGTTCCGCTTCGCAAGCCCGGCAAGCTACCTGGCGAGACGATCGGCCGCGACTTCGAACTCGAGTACGGCAGGGATCGCATCGAGATGCATCGCGACGCCGTGCGGGCCGGCCATCGGGTCCTGCTCGTGGACGACCTGATCGCCACGGGCGGAACGGCGCAGGCGGCGATCGAGCTGCTGAACGCGGTCGAAGCGGAGATCGTTGAGTGCGCGTTCGTGATCGGCCTGCCCGATCTTGGCGGAATGAAGCGACTCACCGATCTCGGCTGCGCTGTTCGCACGCTCTGTGACTTCGACGGCGACTGAAACGTGCAGGTCGGCGGTCGACACTATCGCTCGATCTGGCGTCTCGGCCGTGACGAGCCGCTCCGCATCATCGACCAGACCCTTCTCCCGCATCGCTTCGAGATCGCGACGCTGCTCGATCTCGATTCGGCCGCGGTCGCGATCGAGACGATGCAGGTCCGTGGGGCGCCCTTGATCGGGGCGACGGCGGCGCACGGCCTGGCGTTGGCGCTCGAGAGAGACGCGAGCGATGGGGCCCTCGCCGCGGCCGCGGATCGTCTGCGTGCGACCCGTCCGACCGCGGTCAACCTCGCGTGGGCGATCGATCGCATCGCGGATCGCGTCCGGGCGGTCGCGTCGAGCGAGCGAGCCGCGGTCGCACTCGAGGAGGCGACGCGTATCGCGGACGAAGACGTCGCGTCCTGCGAGTCGATCGGGACGTCGGGTCGATCGCTGATCGAAGGCATCGCCGATGAACGCGCACGTCGCGGATCGCCTCCGACGCCGGAGGCGCCGATAGAGATCCTGACCCACTGCAATGCTGGTTGGCTCGCGACGGTCGATTGGGGCACAGCGCTCTCGCCGATTTACAAGGCTCACCAAGCGGGCATGCCGGTCCACGTTTGGGTCGACGAGACGCGACCGCGCAATCAAGGAGCGAGCCTGACGGCCTTCGAGCTTCGCGAAATGGGAATCCCGCACACGGTCGTCGTCGATAACGCCGGTGGGCACCTGATGCAGCGCGGTCGTGTCGACGCGGTGTTCGTCGGAAGTGACCGGACGACAGCGAGAGGGGACGTCTGCAACAAGATCGGGACTTATCTTAAGGCGCTGGCAGCCCGAGACAATGGTGTGCCCTTCTACGTCGCGCTCCCGACGTCGACCATCGACTGGTCACTCGACGACGGCCTCGCGTCGATTCCGATCGAGGAGCGACCCTCGGACGAGGTTCGTTCGATGACTGGCCTGACCGACGCTGGAGAGATCGCTCGTATCGAGCTCTTCGCCTCCGAGAGCCCGGCCGGCAATCCGGCCTTCGACGTCACGCCATCCCGCTTCGTGACAGCGCTCGTGACCGAGCGAGGCGTCTTCGAGGCTTCGCGCGAGGGACTGTCGGCAATCGCGCCTGCGCCGCGCGAGTGACCGCGATGGATCCGCCTCGGACGCGTCGCGTTGCGTCGCTGCCCGTCGGAGCGGAGATCAGACGCCGTAGTAGTCGCGATACCACGCGACGAATTTCGCCATCCCCTCTTCCAGGGAGACTCGGGGTCGGTAGTCCACGGCAGCGGCGAGCGCGCTCACGTCGGCGTAGGTGGCTTTCACGTCACCGGGCTGCATCGGCATCATGTTCTTGATCGCTTCCCGGCCGGTGCATTCCTCGATCACACGGATGTAGTCGAGGAGCTCGACGGGACGCTCGCATCCGATGTTGAAGAGACGCCAGGGAGCGCTGCTCCGGTCGGCTTCTGGCTGCGCCGCGTCGTAGGTGCGACAAGGCGATGCGGGTCGGTCGTTCACGCGGATCACGCCCTCGACGATGTCGTCGACGTAGGTGAAGTCCCGTTGGTGGTCGCCATAGTTGAAGACGTCGATCGGTTCGCCCTCCAGGACCTTCTTCACGAAAAGGAACGGGGACATATCCGGTCGTCCCCAGGGGCCATAGACCGTGAAGAAGCGCAGGCCCGTCGTGGGGAGCGCGTAGAGGTGGGCGTATGCGTGGGCCATCGCCTCGTTCGCCTTCTTCGTCGCCGCGTAGAGACTCACCGGATGGTCGACGGCGTCGGCTTCGGAGAACGGGGTCTTCGTGTTTCCACCGTAGACTGAACTGCTCGAGGCGAAAGTCAGATGACCCGCCTCGATCGCGCGACAGCCTTCCAGCACATTGAGGAATCCGGTCAGATTTGCGTCGGCGTAGGCGAGCGGGTGGTCGATCGAGTAGCGGACGCCCGCCTGGGCGGCGAGATGGATCACACGGTCTGGGCGGGCTTCGTCGAAGAGTTCAGCCGTTCGTGCCGTTTCCGCGAGGTCGAATTCGTGATGCGCGTAGGCGTCGTGGCCCTGAAAGCGAGCCAGTCGTGCGCGCTTTAGCGACCGGTCGTAGTAGTCGTTGACACTGTCGATGCCGACGACTTCGTCGCCTCGTGCGAGAAGACGCAGGACGACCGCGGCCCCGATGAACCCTGCCGTACCGGTAACCAGGATTTTCATCGAATCAACTGCCCTCCGCGTTCTGGTTTCGAAAGCATACACGTCGCGGCTGGTTCTCCCATCGGATGCTCCGAGCCGATTCTGAATCGGGCCCTCGTATCGAATGGGAGGCCGCGGTCGAGAGGAGTGTTCGGCGCCTGCTTGGAACGTGATTCGGCTATTCTTCACGGAAGGGGCGGAGCGACCGCCGCCGGGGAGGTCGGACGTGGACGAGGAGTCGTACGCAGCGAGCGCCAAGCGACGTCCGATCCGTGCTTTATTCCTCGCGGCGCTGCTGCTGGTCAACATGAGCGGGCTCGCCTGCGAGAGCCAGCCGGTCCGCGCGATCCGCGGCGGGCGGCTCTACGTGAGCGGGACCGAAGCGCTCGACCGGGGCGACGCGACCGCCGCGATCGCACAGCTCGAGGCCGCGGCGGACCTCGTGCCCGGAGCGAGCGAGATCCGCAACCATCTCGGGCTCGCCTACTGGTCCGCAGGCGATCCGGAGCGCGCGCGCGAAGCCTTCGAGATCGCGCTCGACCTCGACTGCGACAACGAGGCGGCCCGCACGAACCTGGCGCGGCTCGAAGCGAACGAGGCGGGGCGGACCCTGGAGCAGCGCGATGACTGAAGGCGACGGACGCAAGCTGACCTACGCCGAGCGCGACCGGCTGCGTCGGGAGGGGGAGCGCCCGTCGTCCGGCCGGCGCCGCACCGAGGAGGCCAAGGCCTCGAAGGCGGCGCTTGCCGCAGCGGACGCGCTCTTCTCGGACGAGCAGGGGGGTCGAGAGGGCGAGGTCGTGGCGGAGGCCGTTCGCGCGGCGCACGGGTCGCCGGAGCTCTCCTCCGCTTGTCGGACCTACGTCGACGCGGTGGGCGTGCCCCGGGCGTTCGAGCTGATTTCGATCTTTCTCGATGCCGGGGACAAGGCGCTCTCCATCGCGGTCCTGGACGAGCTCCTCCGCCAGAAAGGGGAGGGCGGCTTCGCGCTCCATGGGGGGCTCAGACGGCAGATTCGCCTGCTCTCCGAGGATTTCGACGACGATCTGGCGTCTCGCGCCGAGGCGCTGCTGGACTGAGCGTCCTGTTCGCGCGGGCACCCGATCCTGTAGGGGCGCTGGCACGGTCGAGAAAGTCGCTTGGAGCGTGATATTCTCCCGGCATGGCCCACGAAGTCGAACTCGAGACGCTCGCCGCCTACCTCGAGAAGAACCACCTCAAGCAGACGAAGCAGCGAGAGCTGATCCTGCAGACGTTCCTCGAGGCCAATCGTCACGTGACGAGCGAGGATCTCTACCAGGCGGTTCGGCGGGATCACGCGAACATCGGGTACACGACGGTGTACCGCACGATGAAGCTGCTCGTGGAGGCGGGCCTCGCGACGGAGCGCCACTTCGACGACGGCATCACGCGCTACGAGATCGAGCACGAACACCACGATCACCTGGTCTGCATCAAGTGCGGGAAGATCCAGGAATTCGAGTGCGAAGAGATCGAAGATCGCCAGAACGAAGTCGCCGTCGAGTACGGCTTCGAAGTCCTTCGCCACCGGCACGAACTCTACGGCCACTGCGCCGCGTGCCGGGAGAACGATTAGGCGCGCGCTTCGCTCGGGTCTCTTCGCCTAGCGTCGCGCGCCGTTCCGAGCGCGACTCGCGCCGAGCGTCGACGATGGACGGGACCGACGAGCCCGGGGCGGGCGCAGCGTAGGCGGCGTAGGCGGCGCCGGGGTCGGTTCGGGCGGGCCTCAGGCGAGCGAGCGTGGGTCGCCTGGCCTCGGGGGCTGCACGGCTAGCCGCAGAGGGCGGTGTCGCCGTCGGTGCGGAGCTGGACGCGGCCGGAGCGGAGCATGTAGGTCACCGTGGCGACCACTTCCTCTTCCGTGTCGCTGACTTCGCCCACGGCTTCGATCAGCTCCCGGAGCGTCAGCGGCTCGAGGCCGACTTCTTCCGAGGGCTCGATTTCGTGGACCGCGAGCTGGTGCTCGATCGGGATGACGGTGGCGTTCGCTCGGACGGTGTTCTCATGGTCCATGGTTCGCACTCCTGATCCGGGCCCCTGCTGCGATCCAGCGAGAGGAAACCCCCGATGCTTGCTTCATCGGCACGTATGCCGGACTCGTGAACGGCAACTGACCGGTCGATTCGCGAGACGGCCCTGAGCCGCGTTTCGGGCCGACCGAGGCCCCGTGCGTCAAGAGAGATGCACATCGCGTGCCGGCCGGCTGCGAGTCCTCCCGAATGGGGTCAATTCCCCAGTCTTTTCAGGGAGTTCGCGCGAGTGGAGCGCCGCGCTGGCGCGGGATCGCCCCCAGGCGACCCGGCCTCGCGGCGAGCGTGCCGATCCGGACGCGGCCCCCGCGTCAGGGAACGCCGCCCGGCACGCGGAGCTGGAGGGCCTCCGCGATCGCTGCCCGAGGGAGCGTCACGCTGCCTGCGAGATCCGCAATCGTCCGTCCGACCCGGAGGACCCGGCGCGCGCCCCGTGCGGACAATCCGAATCGCTCGACGGCGAAGCCGAGCAGGTCGAGCGCGTCCGGGTCCGCGGCGACCTGCTCGTCGAGCACCCGGTCCGCGATCTCCGCGTTGCAGCGCACGCCGCGTGCGCGCTGGAGACGTCGCGCCGCGAGGACTCGCCGGCGGACGAGGGCGCTCGTCTCGCTCCCCGCGTCGTCGCGGAGGGCGTCCCAGGAGACCTCGTCGACGCGTACCGAGAGATCGATCCGGTCGAGGAGCGGACCCGAGAGGCGGCGTCGATAGCGGGCGAGCGCCGCGTCGTCGCAGCGACAGTCGCGGTTCGGCGTCCCGTGGAAACCGCAGGGACAGGGATTGGCGGCGGCGACGAGCTGGAAGCGCGCCGGGAGTTCGCAGCGCACGCTGGCGCGCGCGATCCGGACGACGCCCTGTTCGATCACTTCCCGCAGCGACTCGAGGCAGCGGCGGTCGAACTCGGGAAGCTCGTCGAGGAAGAGCACGCCGTGATGCGCGAGGGAGACTTCGCCGGCGCGGATCGGCGAGCCGCCACCGAGGAGGCCCGCCGCGCTCGCGCCGTGATGGGGCGCGCGAAACGGCGGCCGCGCGCTCGCGCGGGCGGCTTCCGGTGCGAGGCCCGAAGCGTCGAGGATGCAGAACGCTTCGAGCCGCTCAGGCTCGTCGAGCGGCGGCAGGAGCCCCGGGAGGCGTCGCGCGAGGAGCGTCTTGCCGGCGCCCGGCGGACCGGTCAGCAGCAGCCCATGGCCGCCCGCCGCCGCGATCTCGAGTGCGCGCCGGGCCAGTGCCTGTCCGCGGACGTCGGAGAGGCAGAGGGGGTCGGGTTCGTCTTCGTCTTCGATCGCGGACGGCGTTGCGATCGTGCATTCGCCGCGCCCTCGAAGATGGTCGACGACCTCGGCGAGTCCCGGCGCGCCGACGACCCGGACCCCCGGCGCCTGGGCGGCGCGCGCCGCACAGACCTCGGGCACGATGACCTCGTCGAGGCCCGCGTCGCGCAGCGCGAGGACGGCCGCGAGGACTCCGCGCGTTCCGCGCAGTCGACCGTCCAGGGCGAGCTCGCCGACGAAACCACGGTCGCGCAACGCCTCCTCGTCGAGCGCATCGCCCACGGCGCCGAGGACCGCGATCGCGATCGGCAGGTCGAGCCCGGCGCCCTGCTTACGCAGCTCGGCGGGGGCGAGATTGACCGTCACGCGGCGATCGGGAAAGGACAGCCCGACGGCACCGATCGCCCCGCGGATGCGCGACGTGCTCTCGCGGACCGCGGCTTCCGGCAGGCCCACCACGTCGACACGCGGCAGCTGGGAGGAGAGGCGGACTTCGACCTCGACCGGAACGCCACGCAGTCCGTCGAGGGTCGCGCTCCAGACGCGGATCATGGCAGCACCGTCGGGACCGGTGAGCCCGACCACCCTGCCAAAGCCAGGCTCCGCCGAAAAGCCTTCGAACGAGAACCGGACGAAAACCAGTCGGTTTCCAGAGCCCCGCCCCGTCCGGCGGCCCCCAACCCCAGCCCGCCGCGAGAGCAGAAAAGCCCGACAGCCCAAGGGCGCCAAAGCCCCCAGCGCCCGGACGAACCGAGCCCAAGAAAGCGCCCGCCACCCGGAAGCACCGAACCCAAGAAAGCGCCCGCCGGGACGGTCGGACGGAGCCCAAAAAAGCGCCCGCTGCCCGGCACGGACCGACGGCCGGAGCCCAAAAAAGCGCCCGCGGCCCAAGGGCGCCAAAGCGCCCGCAAAAAAAAGGGAGGCAGAGCTCTCAGGGTAGAGCTCTGCCTCCGACTTTCGAAAAGCCCCGCGAGGAGCGGGCCTACATAAGGGAAGTGTCCCTGAGTGCTCGAATGTGTCAATCATTCTGCATGCGAAACGCGGATGACAGAGCGCTTCCCTGGGCGGGAGACGCGGTCTCGTGAACCTGCGAACACGATCGCAAACGCGCAAACGGATCGTTTTCGGGGCGTTGCCCGTGTTGGTTGCGTACGCCGCGCTGCTGGCCGTTTCGGGCTGCTCCGGGCTTCCGCCGCATCCCGAGGTCGACGAGCGGGCGGAATCCTTCTCGCCGCAGCGCGCCCGCGCCCACTATGCCGCGCTGGCCGGACTCGGGACCCGGCCGCCGGGGAGCGAGTCCGCCGAGCGGGCGCGTCGATACGTCGAGCGCGAGCTGCGCTGGGCCGGTGCCGAGCCGGTTCAGGGCGGCGCGCGCGGAGCCGATCGGCCCGTGCTGGCGTGGCTGCCCGGGGCGAGCGAGGACCGCATCCTCGTCGTCGCCCCGTGGTCACCGGGCCTCGACGGCGCGTTGCCGGACGACGCCGGAGTCGCCGTCCTGCTCGAGCTGGCCCGCGCCCTGGCCCGCCAGCCGGCTCCCTACCGGGTCGGGCTCGCGGCGGCGATCGTCCCGCCGATCGCCGATGCGCGCCCGCAGACGCAGCGGGCTGCCGTTCGCGCCTCCGGGACGGCGCTGGTCGCCGAGCTCGAGGCGGACGGCGGTTTCGAGGGCCTCCGCGCCGTCCTCGTGCTCGAGCCCCGGGTCAGGGGCGGCACCCGGGTCGTGCGCGACCTGCGCTCGCATCCCGTGTTCCGAGACCTCTTCTGGCAGACGGCGGCGCGACTCGGTCACGACGCCGCCTTCCCCGAAGACGGCGGCTGGGCCACGCCGGAGGGCATCCAGGCCGCGTTCCTCTCGGCCGGGTACGGGCGCGTCCTCTCGCTCGTGGACGAGGGGTCCGGCCTGAACCCCACTGGAGCGAGCGCCATGTTGCCGGATCCCATCGCCTTCGAACCCGTCGGCGCCGTGGCCTACGAGGGCCTGATCCGGTTGATGGGCCGGCTCGCGCGGGTCGACGCGTTCTCGCCCTAGCCGGCCTGCTGGCTCGGGCCGCGCACGGCACAGCGCGCCTCGGCGCGAGCGCAACCCGCGCGATTCGCGCTGGCAAGGCTCATGCGGAATCGGTCGGAACTCCCATATCTATCTGATTTCTCTAAAGAATTCTATTGCGAGGAAGGCACATCCCTGCTAGACTCCGCGCTCCTCGGTTCCTGGGAATCCGCCCGCGGAACCGTCCTCTCGGACCGTGACCTCGCCGTCACACCCCGGCAGCACCGCCATCGCGCCGGCCCGCCCCCGCCCGACCCGACGTGCTCGATCTCCGAGCCCGTATGGCGCGCAGCGAGCCGAACCGAGCGAGCCGCCGGCCGGTGGTGGCCCAACGGCACGGAACCAGCGAAGGAGACAGCGCCGGAGATGTGCACGCTGATCGTCCTCCATCGCTGCATCGAGGGCCGACCCCTGGTCGTCGCTGCGAACCGGGACGAGTTCCTCGCGCGACCCGCAGAGGACTTCGCGATCCGCGCATCGGCGAACGGCCCGATCCTCTCGCCCCTCGATCTCGAGGCGGGCGGGACCTGGGTCGGTCTCAGTCAGCGCGGCGTGTTCGCCGGCCTGACGAACCTGCGCCCCCTGGCCGGCAGCCTCGTGGCCGACAAGTCTGCCGACGCGCTCTCGAGCCGAGGCGACGTCGTGATGATGGCGCTCGAATCCGAGAGCGCCGCCGAAGCAGCGCGCAAGGCCGAGTCGCTCGAGGTCGCGGCCTACAACCCCTTCCAGCTGATGGTCGCCGACGGACGCGACGCGTTCCTCGTCGTCTATCGGGACCGACCGGTCGTGCTCGCGCTCGAACCGGGCCCGCACATCGTCGGCAACGTCGAGGACGTCGAGATCGCGGAGCGACTCGGGCGGACCGCGCTGCTCTCGCAGGACGACGCGGCCGGGCGGGAAGAACTCGACATGAGCGAAGCCTATCCGGGCTTCGAGGGGCTCGAGAGCGTCGTCGACGCGATCGAACGCTCGCAGACGCAGGAGCCGCGCGCGCTGAAGCTGACGCGCATCCGCTCGAGCGTCGACAAGATGGTGACGGAGCCGTCCTTCGATCTCTTCGATGGGCTGGCCCGGATCTGCCGTGAGCACGTCGGTGGCGAGGGGATCGACAGCCCCTTCGAAGCCACGTGCGTTCACATCCCAGAGGCGACGGGCGGCTCCGAAGGGGGCGCCCGGCCCGATCGCTACGGAACCCGGAGTTCGCTCCTGCTGGAGCTCTCCGAGGACGAGGGATCGAGTCGACTCTGGACGACTGACGGGCCGCCGTGTGTGCGTCCCTTCGAGAATCGATCGGTCTTGCTGAAGGACCTGGGCGTGAGGCTCGGGGCTTTGACAGGCCCTTACGATGCGAGGAAGAACCGTTGAGAAGAATCGGTAGCAACATCCGTAAGAAGAGTTCCGAGGAGCGGTCGCACCGCCTCACGAAGAACATCATCCAGTACTCGGATACGGACGCCCCCAAGAACGACTATCCGCGCAAGATCGTGTCGCCGACGCGACCGTCGAGCTGCTGCACCGACGCCAACAAGGTGGACGTCGGCTCGGTGCGCGAGGTCGAGGGCTTCAAGTTCTGTTACCGCGTGTGCCAGGAGTGCGGCCACGCCGTCAAGTACTTCTACCCGTCGGTCGAATCGACGAGCTCCGCGCTCAAGGCCTACCGCGAGCGCCAGAAGTACATGCTGCAGTAGTCCGACCCGTCGCGGCGTCCGTTCGCGTCCCTCGCGGACCGCGCGCCGAGGACGATCGGACCTGTGCCAGGAACGATTCGGAGAAGGCGGTCAGGAAGCTGGCCGCCTTCTCTTGTTTCCAGCGAAGACATGGTCCCGACCCCCCCTTCCGAGCAGAGCCAACCGATCCGGACCGTCGACGATGCCGCCGCGTATCTCGAAGGCTTGATCAATCGCGAGCGCGCGACCGACTACGCGTACCGTCGCCTCGACCTGCGCCCGATCGAGGCGCTGCTCGACGCCCTCGGCCGCCCCGACGCCGCGCTCTCGATCATTCACGTCGCCGGCTCGAAGGGAAAGGGCTCGACCTGCCTGTTCGCCGAGTCGCTCCTGCTCGCGCTCGGCGAGCACGTCGGGACGTTCACGTCCCCCCACCTCACGAGCTGGGTCGAACGCTTCCGGATCGACGGCCGCGCGATCGACGGCGCCACGCTGGCCGGCGCCGTCGAGCGCATCCGGCCGATCGTCGAGTCGCTCCGCGAGGGGCCGCTCGAGACGCGGCCGAGCTTCTTCGATGCGACGACGGCGGTGGCGCTGCTGGTCTTCGCGGACGCGGGCGTCGATCGCGTGCTGCTCGAGGTGGGGCTCGGGGGCCGGCTCGATTCGACGAACGCGGTCACCCCGGACGTCACCTGCATCACCAGCATCGAGCTCGAACACACGGATAAGCTCGGCGAGACCGAGGCACTGATCGCAGGCGAGAAGGCCGGGATCCTGAAACACGGCATCCCCGGCATCGTCGGTCCCTTGCGGGACGAGGCGATGAGCGTCGTCCTGACCCGCGCCGCCCAGGTCGGCACGCAGCTCCGCACCTTCGGCGCCGACTACCGGATCGGGGTCGGCGAAACGCCGGACGAAGCGCTTCGGGTGGACGCCCTCGACGGCTTCCGGGTCGCCTGCGGACTCGCGACGCCGGGTGCCGCGGCGCGGACGAACGCGGCGCTCGCGATCGCCTGCGTCCGGGCCCTCGGCGTCCACGCCGACGCCGACATCGTACGCGCATGCCGGACCGGGCTCGCCGGCTGCGCGCTGCCGGGCCGGACCGAGCGTCTGGCCGCCGACCCGTTCGTGATCGTCGACAGCGCGCATACCGCGCGATCCATCGCGTCTCTCGTGGAGACGCTCGAAGCGCTCGCGCCCGAGGGTTTCGACCTCGTCCTCTCGGTGTCGGGCGACAAGACGCTCGACGACGTCCTCGGGCCGCTCCTCGACGCGAAGGGCCGGGGGCGGATCGTGACCACGCGGGCCGAGCCCACGCGCTCGCTCCCGGCGGACTGGCTCGCGAAGCGGATCGACGAACTCGCGGAGCGGCGCGGACTCGGCTGGGGCGCGATCGCGCCCCTCGCCGTCGAGGATCCCGAGGAGGCCATGCGCGTCGCCCGCGATCGGTTGCCGCCGGGGCGGATGCTGTGCGCGACCGGCTCGGTCTACCTGGCGGGGATCGCCCGCCGCGTGCTCGGTGGCGCGCCCGTCCAGGGCGGCGTGCCGCGTCGATGAATTCCTACGAGATCGGTCCGGCGCGTCCGGACGAAGCCGCTCGCTGTCCGGAGATCGAGGCCCGAGCGGCCGTGCGCTTCGCGCCCGAAGACCTGCCGCCGAGCGTCGCGAGTCAGGTGACCGATCTCGAGGAGTTGGTCGTCGCGCAGCGGGAGGGCCGCCTGCTGGTCGCCCGGGTCGACGAGGGCGAGACGCCGGTCGGCTTCGTCCTGCTGGAGGACCATGGCGAAGAGGCGCACCTCGCGGAGGTCGACGTCCTGCCCGAGTACGGCGGTGCGGGCATCGGCCGGGATCTCGTCGAGGCCGCCTGCGCCTGGGCGCGCATCAAGGGCTTCGCGACGATCACGCTCTCGACGTTCCGCGACGTCGCGTGGAACGCCCCGTTCTATGCGCGGGTCGGCTTCGAGGCGCTTCC